>DASXKI010000164.1:0-1896 GCA_036496945.1 Streptosporangiaceae bacterium
AGCCGAGCCCGGCGTGTCGACGGGGGCGGCGATTCAGAGTTCACCCGGCCAGCATGCCAGCCTTCGGGTCCGGCCGGGGCTACCGATCGCGGGACTGCTCGTTTCCGTCTGGCACTAGCCAGGTGCCGGTGCGCTTCTCAGTGCACAGGCGGTGGCGTGCCATGCGCGCTCGCGGCGAGCACCGGGTCCCATCGGCAGGTAGCGCACGCGTAGCTGAAGGCCGACCGGGCGAACTCCAGCGCCGCCGCATGTGGATCGTCACTGGCCCGGACGTCATCCCAGGCGAGGAGGTATTCACCGAGCCCGGCGTCCCAGTGCGCGGCCTCGGGAGCGAGCTTCCCGTCGCCATACCCGGACGGCGCAGGATGGGCGTAGGCGTAGAACGCCGCCGTCGGATGACGCGGATCGCCCGGCCACCAGCCGATCGCCACCTCTTGCGCGTCCATGGCGTTGCGCATGATGAAGTCATCAGACGGAGGCTCCGCCGGCTGGCCTGAGAACAGGCTCACCGCGAGGTCGAAGGACCCCCACCATGCGTTGACCTGCGTGGACCGACCCCGGAACGGCGCGCGAAACTCCGTCAGCACCATGGCCGCCCGGCCTGCCGCCTCGAAGTAGGCCGACACGTGTTCGCGGTTGTAGGTGGAGTGCTCCTCGTCCACATCGAGCGGCATCGTCCACGGGACTTCCTGCGGCGTCGGATCGATCTCGACATCGCCAGCGAGGCGCTTCAAGGCCAGCAGCAGCTCCCTAGTCACGGCGCCGACGGACCGGTCCGGGGCCAGCGGGACCCGCTCGACGCGGCCATCGCTGTGCTCGGCCACGGCTTCATGCGCATGCAGGTCAAGAAGCACGACCACCCGCCCGGAGCCGTTCGGAGCCGGCAGCGGGGCAGTCTCCCAGCCGCGCGCCGTCAGGCGCAGCGCCGCGTGCTGGAGTTGCGGCTCTGGCGGCGCTAGCGCGACTGCCAGCTTGCCGAGTACTTGAGTGTGCGCATGCAGCGTGTCGCAGGTATCGCTCCACTGCTCGTACGACACCGCCGGCCATACAGGAGACATGTGGTGCACGCTAGCCCGCCGCCGACGGCCGTCGCCCACGCGCCCCGCCCGATGCGGCATCTGGCCCGATTGCGCTGACCGCCAGCCACAGCGCAGCCGTGCCGGACCGCCAGCCGCAGAGCAGTCGTGCCGGACCCCGCCAGCCGCAGAGCAGTCGTGCCGGACCCCGCCAGCCAGCTGGCACCGCCGTCGTGTCGCACCCCCTGCCGGCCGCCGGCCGAGGGTCCGTCGGGCGCCCAGCCAGCCGCACCACAGTCGTGCCGGACACCCGTGCTAGCCGCACCAGGGCCGCCTGTCCTTGACAGGTGACCAAATGGTCACCTATTCTCGAGGCGTGGATGAGGTGTTTAAGGCCCTGGCCGATCCGACGAGGCGCGAGCTACTCGACGAGCTTTTCCGCGCGGACGGCCAGACGCTCAGCGCGCTCGAGGAGCGTTTCGCGATGACCCGGTTTGGCGTCATGAAGCACCTCCGGCAGCTGGAGGAGGCGGGCCTCGTCGTGACGAGAAGGCGCGGGCGGGAGAAGCTCCACTTCCTGAACCCAGTGCCGATCCGGCTCATCCATGACCGATGGGTCAGCAAGTACGCAGAGCCCTGGGCCGCCGCGCTCAGCGAGATCAAGCAGAAGCTGGAGAGACCGATGGAAAAGATCTTCGAGATCTACATCCGCACGACGCCGGAGCGGCTCTGGGAAGCAATCACTGACCCGGAGATCAGGAGCAAGTACAACTTTGGCGCGGGCGTCCGATCGGACTGGACGCCGGGCGCGCGACTGGAGCTCGGTCACCCGTCATCGCCGGGGCTTCTCGGCGATGGCGAGGTGCTCGAGGTCGATCCG
>DASXKI010000165.1:0-4853 GCA_036496945.1 Streptosporangiaceae bacterium
TGCTGCCTCCTCTGCGTCTTCCACCACGAGATCGCCATCCACCGCTGGGGCTGGCAACTACGCCTCAACCCCGACGGCACCACCACCGCCACCCTCGGCGACCGCACCCTGCACAGCCACGCCCCAGAGGCCGCGTAACCCAGCAGATCTCTGACGGACCGATGGCGTGAACTGTGGGCTACCTGTCGTTGACGCCATCGCCGAGGGACTAGCAGGGTGGAGGCGTGACTACCAAGCGCACCGTGTTCGTGATCTACGACGGGTTTCAGGCGCTCGATCTCGTCGGGCCGCACGAGGTATTTGCGCACGCCGCGGAGCTCACGGGCGGCTACCGCTGCGAGGTCGTGGCGCCATCGGCCGGGCCGGTGTTGTCCAGCAGCGGGCTGCGCGTGCACGCGGCTCACGGGATCGCCGACACGGATCCGGCCGAGATCGACACGCTGGTGGTGGCTGGCGGCCGCGGCGTGGATCAGGCCGCAACCGACGACCCGCTCGTCGCCTGGATCGCCGCGGCGGCCCACCAGGCACGCCGCATCACCTCGGTCTGCAGCGGCGTGTTCCTGCTAGGCGCCGCCGGCCTGATCGCCGGACGCCGGGTTACGACGCACTGGGCCCGCGCCGAGCAACTCGCCCGTGACCACCCAGACGCGCTGGTCGACTGCGACCCGATCTTCATCACCGACGGCCGGGTCTCGACCTCGGCCGGCGTGACCGCTGGCATGGACCTCGCGCTCGCGCTCGTCGAGGACGACCTCGGCCGCGACGTCGCGCACGCCGTCGCGCAGGAGCTGGTCATGTTCCTGCGACGGCCGGGCAGTCAGTCGCAGTTCAGCGTGCCGCTGTGGTCGCCGCAGCCGCGCACCGATCCGATCCGCGCCGTTGTCACCGCGATCCACCAGGATCCAGGCGCCGAGCACGGCCTTGACGACCTGGCCAGGCATGCGGGCTTCAGTCCACGCCACCTGCAGCGCAGATTCACCGCCGAGATCGGCACGTCCCCGTCGGCCTACGTCGAGCGCGTTCGCATCGAAGCAGCGCAGCGAGCGCTGGCCGATGGCGACGAGCCGGTCGACACCATCGCGCGCCGCTGCGGGTTCGGCACGGCCGAGTCGCTGCGCCGGGCGTTCCACCGCGCGACGCGGATCGCGCCATCCGACTACCGGAACCGGTTCCGGTCGGCCAGGGAGCTTGCATGACGACCTATGGTCTGCTGATCTTCGACGGCGCTGAGGAACTGGACTTCGCCGGGCCGTGGGAGGTGTTCACGACCTCAGCCATGCTGCGCGAGAGCGCCGACTCGGCCGTCCTGATCGCCGAGCGCAGCGATGCTGTCCGCTGTGCCAAGGGCATGCTCGTCGTGCCGCATCACACGCTGGCCAGCAGTCCGCCCCTGGATGTGCTCCTCGTACCCGGCGGGCAGGGCACGAGGCGCGAAGTTAGTAACCCGGCGATCATCGACTGGATCCGCAGGGCTTCGGCGGCAGCGACGTGGACAACCAGCGTCTGCACCGGGGCGCTGCTCTTGCATGAGGCAGGCCCGGCTCGCGGCCGCCGCGTGGCGACTCACTTCGGTTTCGAAGATGCCCTAGCGGCACGAGGCGACATCACTGTCGTGCGCGATGCCCGGTACGTAGTCGACGGGAACCTGGTGACGAGCCAGGGCGTTTCGGCCGGGATCGACATGGCGCTGTGGCTCGTCGGCCGGCTGCACGGCCGAGAGCACGCCCGAGCCGTCCGCCGCCACATCCAGTACGACCCAGCGCCGCCGTACCTCGCCGACGAGCCAATGGGCTGACAGCCAGCGCAGCCGAGGCGGCTGTGCAGCCTGAATAGGCCAGTGCAGCCTGGATAGGTCAGTGCAGCCTGGATAGGTCAGTGCAGCCTGGATAGGTCAGTGCAGCCCGGATAGGTCAGTGCAGCCCGGATAGGTCAGTGCAGCCCGGATAGGTCAGTGCAGCCCGGACAGCTCGGCGGCGGCGGCCACGACAAGCGAGCTGAGCTTGCGGCCCGGTGACTGGCCGAGCCGGCTGACGGGGCCGGACACGCACAAGGCAGCCAGCAGCGCGCCATCGCGCAGCACCGGAGCGCTGACGCTGGCCACCCCTGGCTCCCGCTCGGCCACGCTGGCTGTCCAGCCTTGGCCGCGTATCGTCGCCAGCTCGGCGGCGGGCACGAGGCGCCCGCCGTCCGGCGACCAGGCCAGCAAAACCTTGCCGCCGGACCCGACGTCGAGCGGCAGCAGGGCACCGACGGGAACGCTGTCGCGCAAGCCAGTGCCCGCATCACGCGCGGCAATGCAGAGCCGGTGCTCGCCGGACCTGACATACAGCTGCACGCTCTCGCCGGTCGCCTGGTGCAGCCGATCCAGCACCGGGCCTGCCAGACTGGCGAGGTCGAGTTCGGGACCGGCAACTGCGGCCAGCTCGGTCAGCCGCGGGCCGAGCCGGAAGGACCCGGTCGGATCCCTCGCGACCAGGCGGTGGGACTCGAGCGCGACCAGCAGCCGGTGCGCCGTCGGCCGGGGCAGCCCGCTGGCGTCGGCGAGCGAGCGCAGCGACCGGGGGCCGTCCGCCAGGAGGTCAAGCAAGGCGACGCACCGGTCCAGCACGCCGACTCCGGTGGTTCGGCTCGCGTTAATCTGGGTATCAGGTATGCTGTCCATACTCTGAACATGCTATCTCACTATGTGAGACAGCGCTACTGTGGGAACACGGCGATACGGCGCGAGGATCGAGGCGGAGATGACAGCACGCCTGTTTGACAAGGTCTGGGACCATCACGTGGTGGCGAGCCCCGAGGGCGAGCCGGTGCTGCTGTATATCGACATGCATCTGGTGCACGAGGTCACGTCGCCGCAGGCGTTCGAGGGACTCGACCTGGCCCATCGGCCGGTCCGCAGACCGGACCTCACGCTGGCCACCATGGACCATGACGTGCCGACCATCGGCCTCGACAAGCCGCTCGCCGACCCGATGGCGGCCGAGCAGATGGCCCGGCTGCGCGACAACTGCGCCAGGCACAACATCACGCTGCACGCGATCGGCAGCATCGAGCAGGGCATCGTGCACGTGATCGGCCCGCAGCTTGGCCTCACCCAGCCCGGCATGACAGTCGTCTGCGGCGACAGCCACACCTCGACCCATGGCGCCTTCGGGGCACTGGCGTTCGGCATCGGCACCAGCGAGGTCGAGCACGTGCTCGCCACCCAGACCCTGCGCCAGGTCAAGCCGGCCGCGATGGCCGTCAACGTCGAGGGCGAGCTGCCAGCCGGGTGCACCTCCAAGGACCTGGTGCTTGGCATCATCCGGCAGCTGGGCACTGGCGGCGGAGTCGGCTCGGTGATCGAGTACCGCGGACCGGCCATCAGGGCGCTGTCGATGGAAGGCCGGATGACGGTCTGCAACATGTCCATCGAGGGTGGCGCCAGGGCCGGGATGATCGCCCCGGACGACACCACGTTCGCCTTCCTCGAGGGCCGCAAGTACAGCCCGGCCGGCGCGGAGTGGGAACGCGCCCTGGATGACTGGCGCAGCCTGGCCACCGATCCGGACGCGCAGTTCGACCACGAGATCACGGTCGACGCAACGGCCCTGCGGCCCGCTGTGACCTGGGGCACGAACCCGGCTCAGTCCGTGACCATCGACGACGTCATTCCCGACCCGGCGGTCTTGGCCAGCCTGTCGCAGCGGCAGCTAGCCGAGCGGGCCCTGACGTACATGGACCTCAAGCCCGGCACGGCCATCAGGGACATCGGCGTCGACACCGTCTTCATCGGGTCCTGCACAAACGGCCGGCTCGAGGACCTGCGCGAAGCCGCGGCGGTCCTGCGCGGCCGTAAGGTCCATCCGTCCGTCCGCGCGCTCGTGGTGCCAGGCTCGGCCAGGGTCAAAGCAGCAGCCGAGGCCGAGGGCCTGGACCGTCACTTCACCGACGCGGGCTTTGAGTGGCGGTCAGCCGGCTGCTCGATGTGCCTTGGCATGAACGGCGACATCCTGGCACCGGGCGAGCGCTCGGCGTCCACGAGCAACAGGAACTTCGAAGGCAGGCAGGGACCAGGCGGGCGGACGCACCTCGTGTCGCCCGCGGTCGCCGCCGCGACAGCAGTAGCCGGACACTTCAGCGCACCAGGAGACCTGTGATGGCAGGCGTACAGCAGATATCAGGCCAAGCGGTCGCCCTGGACCGCCGCGACGTCGACACCGACCAGATCATCCCGGCCGCCTGGCTCAAGATGGTCGGGCGGACCGGATTCGCCGATGGCCTGTTCAGCGCGTGGCGCACCGACCCGAACTTTGCCCTGAACCAGCCCGGCGCAGATCAGGCCAGGGTGCTCGTCGCGGGCGCTAACTTCGGCTGCGGCTCGTCCCGCGAGCACGCCGTCTGGGCGCTCCAGGACTACGGCTTCCAGGCAGTCGTGGCACCGAGTTTTGCCGATATCTTCCGCAATAACTGCATCGGCTCGGGCCTGGTACCGGCGCAGGTAAGCGAGGAGTCGGCGGCGCGGCTTTTTGCCGCGCTGGCGGCGGACCCGCAGGCCGAGGTGCTCGTCGACGTCGCCGCGCGGACCGTCACGGTGCCAGGCGCGGGCGTCAGCGAGCCATTCGCCCTCACTGACTTTGCGCAGTGGCGGCTGCTGGAGGGGCTGGACGACGTGGCGCTGACCCTGCGCCATGACACCTCAATCGAGGACTTCGAGTCGACTCGCCCGACCTGGATGCCGAACCTTGAGGTCAGCGAGGCGAGTCCGAGCTAAGTGCGCTATTGTGTACTGGACTAATCAGCGATCAACTAATCAGCGATCAGCAGGCAGGTACTAGTCGTGAGCCACCGCCACCTGAGTCAGCTTCTCAGGC
>DASXKI010000166.1:0-12758 GCA_036496945.1 Streptosporangiaceae bacterium
GCCGTGTAAGCCTCGGCAGATAGCACCGCGGTGTAGGGGCCGTCTACTCCCGCGGCTCGCAGCTGGCCCACGGCCTGCGCGAACGCCATCGGGTAGTCGGCGACCTCGGCCGGCAGGGTGAGCGGCGGGTTGCTGGCGCCCGGCGCGATGCCGCCGATGCCCGCCGCCTCGTACCCGGCGAAGATGGCGGTGTCCTCGGCGAAGGCGATCTGCCGCGCGGCCTCCCTGGCCGGCTGCCAGTCCGAGTCCGCCGAGCCGCGCGCCACGTCGTCGATCTGCTCCCGGCTCAGCGTGAACGGGACTCGCAGCTCCACCAGTGGCAGCACCTGGCGCTGCCTGGCCTGTACCCCAGCCGCCGGCGGGTCGATGCCCGCCAGGTGGCCGGTGCCGACCGCCGACAGCGTCGTGCCGCCAGGGCCACTGACGTCCACCACGCGGCGCCCGGCGAGGTAGCGCTTCAGGGTGCGCGCGGTCTCCTGCTCGATCTCGCCCCAGGCCTCGTCCGAAATGGGCGCGAGCTCGCGGTGCAGGTTGTTCATGTCGATGCATCTCCTCGGAGGCTGCCGATGTTCAGGGAGCCATCGCTGGCGGGTTGTGCCGCCGGCGCCGGCTGCGCCATCGCTGGCGGGGCGGCCTCGTCGGCCTGGCTGGCTTCGTCAGCCTGGGTCGTGCCCAGGCTGTCGAAGTCGTCGAGCATGGTCTGGGACGGCACGAAGAACAGCGTTCCGGTGGCCGCCCGGCTGAAATCCAGGATCCTGTCGTAGTTACCCGGCGGTGCGCCGATGAACATGTTCTCCAGCATCTGCTCGGTCGTCGCGGACGAGCGCGCGTACCCGATGAAATAAGTGCCGAACTCGGCCGTGCCGACCTCGCCGAACGGCATGTTGTCGCGCACGATGTCGACTTCCTCGCCGTCCACCACGATCGTGGTGAGCGCGTTGTGCGCGCTGGACGGCTTCACGTCGTCGTCCAGCTCGACGTCCGACAGCTTGGTCCGGCCGATGACCTTTTCCTGTGCCTCGACCGGCAGGGCATTCCAGCTGTCGAGGTCATGCAGGTACTTCTGGACGATCACGTAGCTGCCGCCAGCGTAGGCCGGCTCCTCGTCGCCGATGATCGCCGCTCGCGTGGCGGCCGGGCCGGTCGGGTTCTCGGTGCCATCGACGAAGCCCAGCAGGTCACGCTCGTCGAAGTAGCTGAAGCCGTGCACCTCGTCGACGACGGTGCCCGCGCCGCGCAGGCGGTTCATGATCTGGCCGGCCAGCTCGAAGCACAGGTCCATCCGGGTTGCGCGGATGTGAAAGAGCAGGTCGCCTGCCGTGCTGACGGCGTGCCTCGTACCCGAGCGCAGCTCACGGAACGTGTGCAGTCCGGCCGGCCTCGGTAGCCCCGTAAGCCGGTCCCAGGCGCTCGCGCCGATCCCGGTCACGCAGGTCAGGTGCCCGGTCAGGTCGCGGAATCCGACAGCACGGACGAGCGCGGACACGTCAGCACACAGGGCCCTGACAGTGTCCGCGGTGGCCTCGTCCGGATTCATCACCACGATGAGAAAGATCGCCGCTCCCGTCAGGGGCGCGACGACCGCCTGCGGCTCGGCCGGCTTAGCAGGTTCGGCTAGCACAGCGGGTTCGGCTAGTGCAGCGGGTGCAGTTAGCTGCGCAGGCTCAGCAACCGCGGCGGGCGTGTCTATGCTCACGACTCCATCCTTCCGCATGACTTCCGTCGCATTCCGCGGGCCGCCTGGAATTGCACCGGCCGATGCGTGGTTGCTGCCAGCAGGCAGGCGACACCAGGGAGGGCCGATGACAAGCACCACCCAGGCAAGCGGGGCGAGCCCGGTGGACTTCGCGACATTCGGCGACTATGGCGACTTTAAGCCGAAGAAAGCCGCGTCTCCGTCAGGCGCCAAGCCCGGCGAGTTCGTCCGCGCCGCCTACCCATTCCGGGGCCGGATCACCGCCGACGGGTCCAGCGGCTACCTGGCCGAGCCCGGCCGCTATCACCTGTACATCTCCTGGGCGTGCCCGTGGGCGCATCGCTCGGCCATCGTGCGCGCGCTGCTCGGCCTCACCGACGTCATCTCGCTGTCCGCGGTCGATCCAGTGCGTGACGGACGCGGCTGGGCGTTCCGGGACGGTGACGGCTACGGCCTCGACCCGGTCAACGGCTTTGCTCTCCTGCGGGACGCCTACGAGGCAACCGAGCCTGGCTACGACGGGCACGTGTCGGTGCCGGTGCTGTGGGACCGGCAGACCAGGCGCATCGTCAGCAACAACTTCCCCGACATCACGCTCGACCTGGACACCCAGTTCGGCGCGTGGGCCAACCCCGCCTACGACCTGTATCCCGAGCACCTGCGGCCGCAGATCGACGAGCTCAACGACCTCGTGTATGCGACGGTCAACAATGGCGTGTACCGGTCCGGCTTTGCCACGACGCAGGAGAGCTATCACGAGGCGGTCACCCGGCTGTTCGCGACCCTGGACCAGCTCGAGGCTCGCCTGGCCGAGCACCGCTACCTGCTCGGCGACGCGATCACCGAGGCCGACGTGCGGCTGTGGGTGACGCTGGCCCGATTCGACGCCGTCTACTACTCGCACTTCAAGTGCAACCTGCGCCGGATCACTGACTACCCGAACCTGTGGGGCTACGCACGGGACCTGTATGCGCTGCCCGCGTTCCGGGACACCACCAGGTTCGACCAGATCAAGCGGCACTACTACACCACCCACCCGCAGCTGAACCCGTCCCGGATCGTGCCGGACGGGCCGGTGCTCGACTGGACGGCGGCACCCGGCCGCGAGCACCTGTCCGCGCGCTAGCTCGGTCAGAGCTGGGTCGCGGGCGGCACGGGATAAGCGAGGTAACGTGGCTGACATGAACCAGTACGCAGACGCTGCCGGCCTGGTCGAGCGGTCGGCAGCTGCCTTGGTCAACGGCATCCCAGAGCAGCCCGCCGATGACGGCTTCTTCGGCCCGGCGAGCGTCGCGTGGCGGATCAGCGGCGACCTATCCGCTCCTGTCGCGGGGCTCCGGGCGCTCATGATCCAGGCCCTGCACCCGCTGGCCATGGCCGGCGTCGATCAGCACAGCGACTGGCGCGCCGACCCGGTCGGCAGGCTCGCCGCCACGTCGGCTTACCTGGCAACGATCACATTCGGGGAACGGGCTTCCGCTGAGCGCGCCGCCACCAGAGTCCGGCGTATCCATGAGCGAGTCACTGGGGTCGACAACGAGACCGGCAAGCCTTATGCCGCGGGTGATCCGGCGCTCCTGCTGTGGGTGCACGCAGCGCTTGTCGACTCGAACATCGCGGCGAGGGAGAAGTTCGGGACTCCGCTGTCGCCCGACGAGGCCGACCGCTATATCGAGGAGATGGTGGTGGCGGCTGAGCTCGTCGGCGTGCCGGCCGAGTTCGTGCCCGACAGTCAGGCAGCACTTGCCAAGTACCTGGCCTGGGTGCAGCCGCAGCTGCTGTGCACGGCCGCCGCCCGGGAGTCGATGGCCTACCTGCTGGACCCGCCAGGCCTCGACCCGGAGGTCGCCGAGATCTGGCAGGACATCAGGGAGGCGACGCTGATCTCGCTCCCAGACTGGGCCAGGCAGATGTACGGCTACACCGCGCCGGAGCTGACGGACGCCCGGCGAGAGGAGATCCGGCAGGCGCTCGGCGTGCTCGACGCAGTCTTCCTCGGCGAGCCAGGAGTCCTGGAGGCCAGGCAGCGCGTCACCCTGCGGATGCGCGCCGCAGTGCGCGCATGACGGGCCCGCGTCGCGCCCTGTTTGCGCTGTCGGCGGGCACCGCGGCGACGGCCGTCGGGGTGGCGCTCGTCCGCCGGCGTGTCGGGCGGCTGCGGTTCGAGCGCGGCCTAACCGCCGCGCGGCTCGCCATCCGCGGCGGCCTGCGCTACGCCGGCAGCGCGCCGCGCCTGTTCATCGCTGCCGGTGAGAACCGGGAGAAATTGCGCAACGACCTGGCCATGCAGACGGCCGACGACGTGACCGCCACGCTCGGCACCATGAAGGGCGTCATGGTGAAGCTCGGCCAGATGGCCAGCTATGTCGACGAGGGCCTGGCCCCGTCGGTCCGCCGCACCCTGAGTCGGCTCCAGGACAGCGTCCCGCCGATGAGCCCGCAGCTCGCAGCCGGCGTCATCGAGGCCGAGCTAGGCCAGCCGCCCGAGCGGCTGTTCGCGCGCTGGGATCCCGAGCCCATCGCGGCGGCGTCGATCGGGCAGGTGCACCGCGCGATCACTAAGGACGGGCTGGCCGTCGCGGTGAAGGTGCAGTACCCGGGCATCGCCGAGATGATGGCGGCCGACCTGGACAACGTCTCGCTGCTGCGGCGGATGCTACGGGTGACTGCCCCGAGTCAGGACGTCGACGGGCTGATCGCCGAGCTTCGCGATCGCGTGCTCGAGGAGCTCGACTACCGCCGCGAGGCGGCCAATCAGCAGACCCTGCACGAATACTTCGCCGGCCACCCCACGATCAGCGTGCCCTCGATCGTGGCTGACCTGTCGAGCCGGCGGGTGGTCACGAGCGAACTGGTGACCGGGGCACGGTTCGCCGACGTCGCCGGCTGGTCGCAGGAGGAGCGCAACCTAGCGGGGGAGACCCTGTACCGGTTCGTCTTCCGCAGCCTGTACGAGGTGCACGCGTTCAACGGTGACCCGCATCCGGGCAACTACATCTTCCACGGCAATGGGAAGATCACGTTCCTGGACTTCGGCATGGTGAAGCATTTCACCGGCACCGATCTGCTGCCGCTGATGCAGATGGCGCGCAACCTTTGCGTCGAGCACGACCCAGCCCGATTCCGGGCCAGCCTGGAAGAGGCCGGCTTCCTGGTCCCGGACGCGCCGCTGAGCGATGACCAGATCGCCGATCACCTGGCCGTGTTCTACCAGCTGATCCGTGAGTCGGAGACGGTAACGGTGACCGGCGAGTACGCGTCCGCCGTCGTGCGGCGCTTCTTCGACGTCCGCAGCCCGGTCGCTCAGTACGCGCGAATTCCGCGGTCGTACGTGGTGTTGCAGCGGATCAACCTGGGCCTGTTCGCCCTGCTCGGCGAGATGAAGTCGACGGCCAACTGGCGCGCGATCGCCGAGGAGATCTGGCCCTTCATGCAAGCGCCGCCGACCACCCCAATGGGCGTGGCCGAGCTGCCCTGGCTGGCCAGCCGGCCCTCGGTAGCCGCCTCGCTGGCCTGAGCGCGCTGCCTCACTGGCCTGAACACTGCGCATCGCAATCGCGTGTACCGCAGGTACGAATCGCCCGTACCAGCGGTACACGCGTTCGCGTCATAAGCTGGCTCGCACCACGAATCGGGCGTTAGGAGCAGGGTGAAGGTCCTCATTACCGGCGGCGCCGGGTACATCGGCAGCACTGTCGCCTCGGCGTGCCTAGACGCTGACATCACTCCGGTGATCCTGGACAGCCTCGTGACCGGGCGGCGGGAGTTCGCCCGCGGGCCGGAGTTCTACGCAGGCGACATCGCCGATGGCGCCGTGGTGGACAAGATCTTCGGAGCGCATCCGGACATCGCCGCCGTCGTGCACTGCGCGGCGCTGATCGTCGTCCCCGAGTCGGTCGGCGACCCGGTGCGCTACTACCAGGCCAACGTCACCAAGAGCCTGGAGCTCGTGCAGCACCTCCTCCGCAACGGGTGCAGGCGGCTACTGTTCAGCTCGACCGGGTCGTTCTACCAGCCTGGTCCGGACGGCAGCGTGGACGAGGACTCCCCGATCGCGCCCGGCAGCCCGTATGCCCGGACAAAGGCCCTGTGCGAGGCGATGTTCGCCGACATTGCCGGCGCCACGCCGTTGCGCGTAGTGTCCCTGCGCTACTTCAATCCCATCGGCGCCGACCCGCAGCTGCGCACCGGCCTGCAGGCGCGGTATCCCACGCACGCCCTCGGCAAGCTGATCCAGGCGCATGAGTCGGGCGAGCCATTCCAGGTCACCGGGACCCACTATCCCACGAGGGACGGCTCCGGCATCAGAGACTACGTGCACGTCTGGGACCTAGCCGCCGCGCACGTCGCCGCGCTGGCTTCGTTCGACGAGATACTCGGGCAGGCCACCTCGATCGCCATCAACCTAGGCACCGGGACGGGCACGACAGTCCGCGAGCTCGTGGCCGCGTTCAACAGCGTGGTCGAGCGGCCGGTCGACGTCGTCGAGGCGCCCCCGCGGCCGGGCGATGTGGCCGGCGCCTTCACTCGCAGTGACCGGGCGCAGCGCTTGCTCAACTGGGGGCCACGGTACTCCATCGCGGACGGTATCGCCGATTCGCTTCGCTGGTCCGCAGTGCGCGACTCGATCCTGGCTGACGGTTAGCGCTGCTGTACCGGGTGACCGCTGCCAGACGATTATCAACTGCGGGCGAAAATCTGCGGTTCAGGGCTAGCGAACCGGATGATCTCTATGCGACCGTCACGTTAATCCATTTTTCGTCGGTAATCGCGGCTCGAGCGGCCAGGAGGGCAGGTGGCCGGCTCGATGACAGGGGCACCCGCACAAGTTCTGGCGGTCACCTTCGCGGCGGCTGGCGCCTTCAGCTATGCGGTCGCCTCGGTGACTCAGCAGCGCGCGGCATCGCAGCTGCCGTCCCCGGCCGCCTTCGACCCGGCCGTCCTTCTCCGGCTCGCCCGACGCCGTCGCTGGCTCGTCAGCCTGATCGCCGTGCTCTGCGGTTACGCATGCCAGGTTGTCGCTCTGGGTCTCGGCAGACTCGTCGTGGTGGAGCCGGTGTTCCCGATAGGGCTGCTGTTTGCCCTGCTGCTGGCCGCCCGCGCCGAGGGACGCCGGCTGCGCCACGCAGAGTGGACGGCTGCCGTCGCGGCAGTGGGCGGGCTTGCCATCTTCCTCGTCGCGGCGCAGCCATCCGGCGGGCAGCGCACCGCGCCAGCCGGCTCGCTCGCGCTCGCGGCCGCCGGAGCGGTCGGGATCGCCGTGGTGTGCTGCCTCCGGGCCATGAAGGTCAAGCCGCCGCACCGGGCCCTGATGCTCAGCATCGGCGGCGGCATCGGGGCCGGTGTCACCGACTCGCTGACCAAGACCGTGGCCGGACTGGCCGGGGTTGCTCGGCTTGGGTTGTTCGGCGATATCCGCCTGTACCTACTTGCGCTTGTCGGGCTGCTCACGTTTACGATGCAGCAGAACGGCTTCCGCGCCGCCGGGCTGGCGGCCTCGCTCCCGGCGTTCGCTGTGCTCGAGCCGGTGGTGGGCGCGCTCCTGGGACTGTTCATCTACCACGAGCGCGTGGGCGGCGGCGGCGCGCGTGTCGCTGTCGAGGTGCTGGCCGTGATGGCCGCCCTGTGGGGAATTGCCAGGCTCGCCAACTCGGTCATCGCGGAGCTGGCCCGGCTTGCCGCCGCGGCCACGCCGCCCGCCGATCCCGCTGCGTAGCAAGCGGCCGCGGCCACCCCGCCCCTGACTGAGGCTGAGCGACCCCGTTCCCCTTCCTTTCCCTTTATCTTTCCCGTGTGCAGGAGGCTGACGTGGCCCGATATGTGCTGACCGGCGCGCCGGGGGCCGGGAAGACCGCGATCCTGCGGCTGCTTGAGCGTGCGGGGCACCGGGTCGTCGAGGAGGCCGCGACCGACGTCATCGCGCTCGAGCAGGCACTCGGCCGGCTGGAGCCGTCGACGCGCGCCGGGTTCACCGACATGATCGCTGCCTTGCAGCGACAGCGGGAGATCCAGGCCGGTGGCGACGGCGCCGCGGCGAGCGACGGCGCGGGCGCGATCTTCTTCGACCGGTCGCCGGTGTGCACGCTGGCACTGAGCCGGTATCTGGGATCGCCGGTGTCGGCGCTGCTCGCCGCCGAAGTTGAGCGGGTGGTGCGGAACCGGGTGTACGCGGCGGTGTTCTTCGTGCGGAACCAGGGTTTCGTCGAGCCGACGGCGGCCCGGCGGATCAGTTTCGGGGACTCGCTGGTGTTCGAGAAGGTGCATGAACAGGTCTACCGCGAGCTGGGGTTCGAGCTGATCGACGTGCCGGCTGGGCCGCTGGAGTGGCGTGCGGAACTGGTGTGCGCCGCGGCCGGCCTGCCCGCGCCGCTGGATCCGGGCGGGTTCAGGGCCCGAACCAGCTAAGCGGGTCGTCCCGCACGTCGGAACATCGCGCCAGCGGGCTTTTGGGTCAGACGAACGCGCCGAGACCGGTGATCGCGCGGCCGACGATGAGCGTGTTGATCTCCCGCGTGCCCTCGTAGGAGTAGATGGCCTCGGCGTCGGCCACGAACCTGCCGACCTGGTTCTCCAGCAGGATGCCGTTGCCGCCGAGCAGTTCGCGCGCCCAGCCGACGGTCTCCCGCATCCGAACCGTGCAGAACGCCTTGGCCAGCGCCGAGTGGTGGTCCTTGGCCTGGTCCTGATCCTGAAGCTGGGAGAGCCGCACGCACAGGCAGGCCGACGCGGTCACGTTGGACAGCATGCGCACCAGCAGGTCCTGGACGAGCTGAAAGCCGGCGATCGGCCGGCCGAACTGCTCTCGCTGCTTGGCGTAGGCGAGGGCATGCTCGTAGGCGCCGCGCGCGCAGCCGGTCGCCTGCCAGGCCACGCCAGCCCTGGTCAGGCGCAGCACCTTCGCCGTGTCGCGGAACGTCGTAGCCTGCTGCAGGCGGTCCTCCTCGAGCACGCGTACGTTGTCCAGGGTGATCTCGGCGTTCTGCACGACGCGCAGGGCGATCTTGTGCCGCATCTTGACCGGCGTGAAGCCGTCAGCGGGCGGCGCTACGACGAAGCCCTTGACCTGATTGTCGGCGACGTCGCGGGCCCAGACGATGACCAGGTCGGCGAAGGTGGCGTTGCCTATCCACTTTTTCTGCCCGTTGAGCACCCAGACGTCGCCGTCGCGCTGCGCGGTGGTGGTCAGGCCGCCCGCGACGCCTGACCCGACGTCCGGCTCGGTCAGCGCGAACGCGCCGATCTTCTCCATCCGGGCCATGGCTGGCAGCCAGCGCTGCTTCTGCTCCTCCGAGCCACACAGGTAGATCGAGCCCATCGCGAGGCCGCCGTGCACGCCCATGAACGTGGCGATGGACGGGTCGACCCGCGCCAGCTCCAGCGCGATCATGCCGTCGAGCAGGCTGCTGCCACCGGGGCAGCCATAGCCGACGCAGGCGAGGCCCGCGATGTCGAGGTCGGCGAGTCCTGGTACCAGATCGTGCGGGAATTCCTCCCTGGTCCAGTAGTGGTTGATCACCGGAGCGACGGACTTCTCCATGAAGTCGCGCACCTTCATGATCAGCTGATGCCCGTCGGCATCGAGCAGCTGCTCGAGCGCGTAGAAGTCGGCGTCGATGGCCGGATCCATGTCAGGTCTCCCTTCGGGCCCTAGCTAGCCTGGCTTGTTTGGCTCGCCCGGCTCGCCCGGCTTGCCCGGCCTGCCCGGAATCGGCGAGGAGGAACTGGCTGATGACGGGCGCTAGCTCCGCTGCCTCGGTGACCAGGCCGAGATGCCCACCGCGGAAGACGTGCAGGGTGGAGTCCGGGATCAGCCGGCGCATGATGCGGGCATTGGCCAGCGGGATGATCGGGTCGTCGTCGCCGGACACGATGAGGGTCGGCTGCGTCAGCAGCGGCAGGAACGGCACGCTGGTCCAGCCGGCTCCGGCCAAGAGCTGGTAGACGTAGCCGCGCGCAGAGCCCACCCGGTTGTGCGCGTTCATGGCCGCGGTGACTCGGGCCGGGTCGGACCGGGCGCTGCCGCCATAGAGGCGAGCCGCGTTCTGCTCCAGATAGCCGCGATCGGTGTAACGGCGCGGCGTGATCATCGTGGCCAGCACGCTCGGCCGGGCCGGCACCATCAGCGCGCCGGTCGCGGTACTGACCAGGACAAGCCGCCGGCACCGTGTCTGCTGGAGCGCGGCGAAGTGCTGCGCGACGCCGCCGCCCCAGGAGATGCCGAGTAGGTCGACGGTGCCGTAGCCGAGCTCGGTCAGCATCCGGGCGATGAGCGCGCACAAGCCGGTGAACCGGTAGGGCAGGGCCGGCAGCGGCGAGCCGCCGACTCCCGGTACGTCGAACCTGATGACCTCGATCGCCGGGTCGAGCTCGTCGACGAACGGCTCGAGCAGTTCCAGGCTGGCACCGATGCCGTTGATCAGCAGCAGCGGGATCGGTTCTGGGCGGCCGGCAGCGGCACGCCGCGCAGGGCGTATCGACGTCCGCAGCACCTGGTCGCCGACAGCGACCGACCGGATGCTAGCGGTCGTGAACATACGTACCGGGCGCGGCGGCGAGTACCTCGAAGCCCTTGCGGCCGGGCCTTGGCCGGCGCTTGCGGTCCCCGCCACTGCGGGCGGCGAGCCAGTCGGAATAGTGCGGCCACCAGCTGCCGCTGACGGTCTGCGCGCCAGCGAGCCACTCGCGCGGATCGGCGGGGTTGTCGGCCGCGGTCTGGAAGGTCGCCTTGGGGTTGCCGGGGGGATTGACCATGGAGGCGATGTGCCCGCTGGTGGACAGCACGAATGTGACCGGACCGCCGAGCAGCTGAGTGCTGCGATAGCACGACTGCCAGGGACAGATGTGATCGGCGATCCCGGCGATCACGTAAGTCTCGGTGTCGACCTTCCCGAGGTCGACCGGCGAGCCGAGCATCGTGGCGGCGCCCGGCTTGGTCAGGGCATTGGTGAGGGCGAGCCGGATGAAGTCGCGGTGCAGAGCCGCGGGCAGGCGGGTTGTGTCGGCGTTCCAGTACAGGATGTCGAACGGCGGCGGGGTCCGGCCCTGCAGGTAGTTGTTGACCCAGTAGTTCCAGATGAGGTCGTCCGGCCGCAGCCAGGCGAATACCTCGGCGAGCGCCCGGCCGTCCAGGTAGCCGCGGGCACCCGACGCGGCGACGGCCGCCGTCGCAGTGGCCTCGTCGATCATCGCCCCGGCCGTGCCCGCCCGCTCCTGGTCGAGCACCGTGACACCAAGGCATAGGCTCGCCAGGCGGTCCAGCCGGCCGGCATTGCTGAGGTGCGCGGCCACCATGGACGAGACGATGCCGCCCGAGCAGAGGGCGCAGATGCTGGCCTTGTCCGCCCTGGCGACCGCGATGGTCGCGTCCAGGGCCTGGATCACCGCGGCGCCGTAGCTGTCCAGGTCCCAGCCCCGGTGCCGGGCGTCCGGATTGCGCCAGCTGATGGCGAAAACCTGGTGGCCCTGGCCGATCAGGTACTCGGTCATGCTGCGGCCGGGCGCGAGGTCGGTGATGTAGTACTTGTTGATCATCGGCGGCACGATCAGCACCGGGTACTCGAGCACCTGCTCGCTGGCTGGGGCGTACTGGATCAGCTCGAACATCTCGGTGCGGAAGACCACCGAGCCGGGCGTGACGGCGAGGTCGCGGCCGACCTCGAAGGCGCTCGGCTCGACCATCGCCGGAATACGCGGCGCCTCGGCCATGTCCGCCAGCAGGGCCCGGATGCCGCGCAGCGCGCTCAGGCCGCCAGTGTCCACGAACGTCTTGATGGCGGCCGGGTTGAGCAGCGGGTTGTTGCTCGGCGCGGCCGCCGCGATCAGGTTGGCCAGCACGAACCGCAGGCGCTCGTCGTCCCGCCAGTCGAGCTCCGCGTCGGCCAGCAAGCCTGCTGCCGTCTGCCCGGCCGCCAGGTAGGACTGGAGGATGCGCTTGAGCAGCGGATTCTGACCCCAGGCCGGGTCGGCGAACCGGCGGTCCTTGCGATCGGGCACCACCTGCGAGGCACCGGTCACGATCTTGGCCAGCTCCGAACTGAGCTCGGCGACGTGCCGGCTGACCTGCTGAGGCCGCTGCGCCAGGCTCGCCGCGAGCCGCAGAACGGCACCATCCGGCCGGAATCGGCGCAGGATGCCGAGCGCGCCGTCAGCGAGCAGCATGTCCAGCGCGCCGGCGAGATCCCCGGCGGTTTCCTGGCCTGGCTGGCCCGGCGAGTTCAGGTCCGTCATCACGACCCCCTGGATAGCGTGCGTCGTCGCAGGCTTCCAGTATCTGTGCGGGTCGCGACATTTGGCCAGGGCAGGTGGCGGCCCGCCGGGATGCTACCGAGCCGTAAAAGCGTTAGCACTCCGGGCTGGAGGCCAGTCATCCTTGATCGGCAGCCCTGGCCTCCTTCGTGGACGCCTGCTGGGAAGCCGGGACGCCATGAGTCCCGGACACGTTCGGCATCCCCCGATACCTTCTGGAAAGAGAGCCTGCTGTGACCGCCACGCTCGCCCAGCTGCGAGCACGCCTGCCTGCACTGATGCTGCGCGATCAGTACCGGCTGGCCAGGCGCGCTGACCGGGTGGGCTCGGTGGCGGATGCGGACGCCCGCGGCCGGGCCATCGCTGAGCTCGAGGGCCAGGTGACGGCCGCCGAGCAGCGGGTCCAGGCTCGCCGCAGCGCCGTCCCGGTCATCAGCTATCCCCTTGAGCTGCCCGTCAGCCAGCGGAAGGACGACCTGGCCAGTGCGATCCGCGACCACCAGGTCGTGATCATCGCGGGGGAGACGGGCTCGGGGAAGACCACCCAGCTGCCGAAGATATGCCTGGAGCTCGGCCGCGGCGTTACCGGCCAGATCGGGCATACGCAGCCACGCCGGATCGCCGCGCGCACCGTGGCGGACCGCATCGCTGCCGAGCTTGGCACCGAGCTCGGCCAGACGGTCGGCTACAAGGTCCGGTTTGCCGACACTGCCAGCGACGACACCCTGATCAAGGTCATGACGGACGGCATCCTGCTGACCGAGATGCAGCGTGACCGGCTGCTGCGCCGCTACGACACGCTGATCATCGACGAGGC
>DASXKI010000167.1:0-3626 GCA_036496945.1 Streptosporangiaceae bacterium
CCGTCAGCGGCCGCGATCGCCTGCATCCGGTCGGTCGCGATCATCCAGGCGCTGCCCTGGTTGACCAGCGCCAGCACGAACGCGATCGCGGTTATGGTGAGCAGGGCGTGCGCCGCCGGGCCGTAGACCGAGTAGACCTGCGCGATGGCGCTCATGAAGCCGGTGATGTTCGTGATCTTCCCGGCCGGAGTGACTAGCACGATCGCGAGGACCGGAACCAGATAGGCGACCATCGAGATGATGCTGCCCCGCCGGATCGCGGGCGGCGTGTCGCGCTGGGCGTCGAACATCTCCTCCGCAGCGCCGCTTGGCGCTTCGAATCCGACGTAGGCGAAGATCAGTACCGGCAGGATCGCCAGGAAACCGGTTGTGGTCGGCGACAGCGAGGATGCGGTCAGCCCGGTGAACCCATGCTCGATGCCGTAGATCGCGGCGGTAGCCGGCAGCGCGCCGAGAACGATGACCTTGACCACGGCGCCGGCGTTGATTAGTCGCTTGCCCGTCCGCAGGCTGACGACCGCGAGCTCGATCGCCACCCAGATGAACGCCAGCTTGAATGCGTAGTCAGCAAAGCTGCCCGACTGGATATGCATCACGTAGGCAGACCAGGTCTTGGCGGCGATGAAGGCGAGCGACCCGCCCAGCCAGATCGGGTTGGTGATCCAGTACATCACTGTCGCGACCCCGGCCCAGCCGCGGCCGAAGGAGAGCTTGACCCACTGGTACGGGCCGCCTTCCTGCGGGAACGCCGCGCCGGTCTCGGCGAACACCATCGCGTAGGGAATCAGGAAGGTGCCGGCCAGGACGACAGCCCAGACCAGCGCCTGACCGCCGCCGCCGGCGATGCTGCCGATGGTGTCCATCGAGATGACGGCCGCGACGATCAGGAACACGATGTCGGCCCGCCGCAGGCTCTTGACGAGGCGCTGGCGGTGCAGGGTCGACGACGACAAAGTCTCGCCAGGGGCAATCGGGGTCACAGCAGCTCCTCGGGGCACGAAAAAAGGCGATTGAGAAGGGGAACGGGGTGGTCCGACCTACGCGCCGGCGACCAGGCCGCCGGTTGTAGTCCGGGAAAGGATCTTGCGCAGTGCTGCGACGGCCCGGTCTGCTTCCGGCTCACTCATGACCAGCGGTGGTGAGAGAACGAGGTTGTGCGCGCAGTCGCGGACGATGACGCCGGTCTCGCGCCGGATAACGTCTGGGAGCGTCGGCGCCAGCATCGGCAATGGCTCGCGGGTCTGCTTGTCGCGCACCAGCTCGACGGCGTGCATCATGCCGACGTAGCGGACCTCGCCGACAATGTCGAGATCGCTGAGGGTGGCCAGCCCGGCGTGCAGGTACGCACCAACCGTTGTCGCTGCCTTGAGCAGGCCCTCGCGCTCGATGATGGCGATGTTCGCCAGGGCGATGGCGGCCGCGGTCGGATGCCCGTTGTAGGTGTAGCCCATCGGGAAGCCGTGATCGCGGCCCAGTGCCTCGGCCACCACGTCGGAGACAAGGACCGCGCCGAGCGGGATATAGCCGCTGGTGATGCCTTTGGCGGTCACGATGATGTCCGGGTCGATGCCGAAGTACTGAGCGGCGAACCATTCGCCGACCCGGCCGTAGGCGGTGACGACCTCGTCGAATATCAGCAGGATCCCGTGCTTCCTGAGCACGGCCGAGACACGTGGCCAGTAGTCGGCGGGCGGGACGAGCATCCCGCCCACGCCCATGATCGGCTCGCCGATCATGGCAGCGATCTTGTCTGGGCCGATCCGCTCGATGGTCTCTTCGAGTTCGGCGACCAGAAAGTCGGTCGGATCCTGACCCCCGTACAGTTCGGCGCGATACGGCCAGGCAGGGCTGACGTGCGCGACATGCGGCAGCATCGGCCCGAACCCGTCGTGATACAGGTCGAAGCCGGACGCTGATCCGCCGCCGTAAGCGATGCCGTGGTAGGAATTACGCCGCGCGATGATCCAGTTCCGGTCTGGCTGGCCGTTCCGGTAATGGAAGTACCTGGCCATCTTGATCGCGGCCTCGTTGCCCTCGGAGCCGCCGCTGGTGAAGTAGACGTGATTGACAGGGTCCGGGGCGAGGCCCGCCAGCCGTTCGGCCAGAGCGATGGCCTGGTCGTTGGAGAACTCCCAGAAGCTGGTGAAGTACTCCAGCGTCCTGATCTGCTCCGCCGCGACCTCGGCCATTTCCGCGCGGCCATGGCCGATCTGGGCGAGCCACAGACCGCCGGTCGCGTCCAGGTACTCACGGCCGTCGGTGTCGTAGAGCGAGCATCCGCGGCCGCGCGTCATGATCACCCGCTCGGTCGTCGTCGCGGGTAGGTACGGGTGAATGATGTGCGCTCGATCGCGCTCGAGCAGGTTCATGGCTGTGCTCCTTGTGCTGTCGTCTGGTGGTCAGTACCGGATCCAGGTGGTCTTGAGGCCGGTGTACTTGTCGAGCGCGTGCAGGGAAAGGTCGCGGCCGAACCCGGAGGCCTTGGAACCGCCGAACGGCGTGGTCGGCCCGAGCGCGTCCACGGTGTTCACGGATACGGTGCCGGCCTGGAGGCGCTCAGCCACCCGGTGCGCGCGGGACAGGCTGCCGGTCCAGACCGAGGCCGCCAGCCCGTAGGGGGTATCGTTCGCGATCGCGACGGCTTCCTCCTCGGTGGCGAACGGGATCACCGCCAGGACCGGCCCGAAGATCTCCTCCCGCACCACGGCGCTGTCTGCGGGCAAGTCGGTCAGGATGGTCGGCTCGACGTAGCAGTCTGAGCCCTCGATCGTGAGCCGCTGCCCGCCGCACAGGACGCGGCCGAGCCGGGCGCCTTCGACCAGGTAGCGCTCTACCCGGTCGGCGTGCCTGCGGTCGACGAGCGGCCCCATAGTTGCCTGCGGGTCGAAGGGATGGCCGACGCGGATCGCCTTGGCGTGCCGGATCACCGCGTCGGTGAACGGGCCGAGAATGTCGCGCTGAATGAGCAGCCGCGAGTTCGCCGAGCACACCTCGCCCTGGTTGAAGAAGATGCCCCTGGCCGCGTGCGCGGCCGCGTCCTCCAGGTCGTCGGTGTCGGCGAAGACCAGGTTCGGGCTCTTGCCGCCGCATTCCAGCCATACCTGCTTCATGTTGGACTGGCCCGCGTACTCCAGGAACTTCAGACCGACCGCGGTCGAGCCAGTGAACGCGACAACGTCGATGCCAGGGTGCCGGCCGATCGCCTGGCCGGCCGTCGCGCCGCCTCCAGGCACCACGTTGAGCACGCCGTCCGGCAAGCCTGCCGCGGCGGCCAGCTCGGCCAGGCGGAGCGCCGAGAGCGGCGACTGCTCGGCCGGCTTGAGCAGCACGCTGTTTCCTGCCGCGAGGGCCGGCGCCAGCTTCCAGATCGCCATCTCGAGCGGATAGTTCCAGGGCACCACCGCGCCGACCACGCCGAGCGGGACACGCTCGACGAGCGCCACGTTCCCCGGCGGCGTCGCCGGGATCTCGCCGCCGACCTTGTCGATGGCCTCGGCGTAGTAGCGCAGGATCGCCGCGCTGCCCGGAATGTCGATCGAGGCCGCGTCGGTGACGAGCTTGCCCATGTCAAGCGAGTCGGTCACGGCCAGCTCATCGGCATTGGCCACGATCAGGTCGGCCAGCCC
>DASXKI010000168.1:0-5577 GCA_036496945.1 Streptosporangiaceae bacterium
CCAGGCCGTGGCCGCTGGCGTCGGTGACAGTGCCCGCTATGGCCGCGCCCGGCCGAAGCTTTGCGTTGGCTGTCTGGCTGGCACCGGTGGCAAGGACGATCGGCGTCGCCTGGCTCGGGTCGCTCTGGTTGTCGTACCAGTACGGCGCGTAGTTGGCAGAGTTGCCGCAGCCAGTGAAGAAGCCGATCTCGTACGTCCCGGCCGACAACTGGTTGACGACGTAGGAACCGTCGGCCGCGGTCGCGTTGCCGAATGACCCGAAGGCTCCATTCGGGCCGGCAGATTGGTCGACTTGGATGCATATACCGGGCACCGGCCGGCCCTTCCGGTCCGTCACCGTCCCGGCAAGGGTGGCGCCAGGCTGGAGCACAGCGTTGACCCCGCTGGTCTGCTTGCCCGCGATCGTCCTGGCGGACAGGTTCACCGTGGTGTAGTTGGCGTTGTCGACGCAGCCGGGACCGATCTGCAGCTGGTAGTCGCCGCCGCCGAGGCCGATCACCCGGTAGTACCCGTGGGGCCCGGTTGTGGTCTGCACGGAGATGGACCCGTCCGCGTTGCTCGCGTACACGCATATGCCGGCCAGCGGCATGCCCGCACTGCTCCCCAAGGTGACCCTGCCAGTCACGCTCGCGCCGGGCGCGAGCACCTCGTTGACGCCGCTAACGATCGAGCCGTACCCGATCTTGACGGGCTGGTGCGTCGCGGGCGCGTAGTTGCCCACGATGCCGCAGCCGATCGCGAACTGCACTGAGTACTTGCCGGGATACAGCGCATGCAGCTGATAGGTGCCCTTGGCGGACGTCACGGCGGAGAACCCGATCTGGCCGCCAGGGACATTGCCGGTCACGTTGACACAGACGCCGCCGAGCTTGCCGCCCCTCGGGCCGGTCACCGTGCCGGAGATCTGGCCGCCACGGCGCAGGTGCGCGTCGATTCCGCGTGTCGCTTGGCCGCTAGTGACCGTGACCGGGGTAGGGCCACCCGGACCGGGGCCGAAGAACGGATTGTTGTCGTCTGGATATGCCTGGGCGAGCCAGTTCCCGCTGCTTGGACAGCCGAAGCCGCCGAACAACACCAAATAACGGCCCGGGCGCATGTACCGGACGGCGTACGTGCCGTTCTTGGCAGTCGTCGCGCCGTACCCCTGGCCGCTGTTGACGGGGAAGGCAATCACGCAGATGCCGCGCAGCGGCTTGCCGTTCCCGGTGACCAGGCCGGTAATCCGGCCCGTTGTGGCCGCCGCGGTCGCAGTCAGGCTGCGGTTGCTCGCGGCCAGCGCCTGCTGGAATCGGGCTGCGCCGGACTGCACGGTCTCGGCGTGCCATGGCTTCAGGATCATGAGGGGAACGTGGCGGGCCTGGTTCGCCGCCACCTGAACATGCGCGGCCGCGCTGCCCCAGGCGACGCCACCGGACCAGGCGGGTATGTACCGCCCCGCAGCCGCACAGTCCCGGTACTCCAGCGCATAGCTGCCGGCCGCCAGCCCCGCGAGGACGAACGCCCCGCTGGGCGCTGCCGTCGCCGTCACGCTGACCGAGGAGTCGATCGCCGTCACGCACGCACCCGCGAACGGCCGGCTGTCCGCGCCGAGCACGGTCCCGGTGATCGTCCCGGTGGCCCTGGTGGCGCCGGCGCCCGCAGTCGCGGTCGCGGTCACGCCCCGCAGTCCGGTGGCCATCCTGGCCCGCTGCGCCAGCATCGCGAGCGCGGCCTGCGTCCCCGGCTTGCTCGACCCCGAGCTGGCGGCCGTCTGCCTGGCCGCCGCCGCCCCGTTCGCCGCCGTGGACGACGGACCGCTCACGGCCGCGCCGGCCGCGACCGGGAAGGCCACAAGCCCGAGGCCGAGCACGGCCGCGAACGCGGCGATCGCGACCTTGCCCCGACGAGCCGCAAACGTGCCAGATTGTGACGCCATTAAATGCCCCGTTCCACTCATGTATGACTTATGAGTTTTTCCCAGGAATTCGGGGCAAAGTCAACTGCCGCACGATGACGTTACAGAAAAGGAACGGAGTAAGCGGCGAGCGGCTAGCTGGCCTGGCGGATTTCGTCGGGCTCGGCCGCGGTGTCGCCCAGGTCGGCTGCGGACGTTCCGCCGCTCAGCACCCGCAGGGCATCCGGCGCGAGGTAGGCGTGCACCGGCGTGCCCTGAGCGAGCTCGCCCTGGCCGCCGTCGTTTTGCAGGAGGGCCTGGATGTCGCTGCCGGCCGCGAGCCGCAGGAAAACCTGGGTGGCGGAGCCGAGGTAGACCAGGCGCTCGACCATGGCCGGCACGCGGTTCGGGCCGGCCGAGCCGAACTCCTCGATGCGGACCCGCTCCGGCCTGATGACCACGTGCGACTGGTCCGGTGCGTCCAGCCCGCCGTGCTCGACCAGCAGCTCCGACTCCCCGAGCCGGACCGTGCACTGGCCGCCAGTCCCGCGGGAGATCACGTCGACGGGCATCAGGTTGGACACGCCGAGGAAGTCGGCGACGTAGGTGTCGGCCGGCTCTTCATACACCTGCGCTGGCGAACCGACCTGAACGATCTTGCCGTCTCGCATGACCGCGAGCCGGTCGGACATCGTCAGCGCTTCTTCCTGATCGTGGGTCACGTACAGGAAGGTGATGCCGACCTGCTCCTGGAGCGCCTTCATCTCGACCTTGAGTGAGCGCCGGAGCTTGGCGTCCAGTGCGCCCAGCGGCTCGTCGAGCAGCAGCACCGATGGCTGCAGCACGAGGGCCCTCGCCAGGGCGACCCGCTGCTGCTGGCCGCCGGACAGCTGGCCGGGCCTGCGCTTCTCAAAGGAACGCAGCTTCACCAGCTCAAGCGTGGCGTACACGCGCTGGTCGAGCTCTGCCTTCGGCAGCCGCCTGGTGCGGAGGCCGAAGGCGACGTTGTCGTAGACGGTGAGGAACGGGAACAGGGCATAGCTCTGGAACACCGTGTTGACGTTGCGGCGGTGCGGCGGTACGGCCGAGACGTCCCGGTCGTCTAGCAGGATCTTGCCGGCCGTGGGCTGCTCGAAGCCGGCGATCAGCCGCAGGGTGGTGGTCTTGCCGCAGCCAGACGGGCCGAGCAGCGAGAAGAACTCGCCGCTGGCGATCTGAAGGTCGATGTTGTCGACGGCGACCTCGGCAAAGCGCTTGGTGAGCGAGACAAGCTCGATGCGACCACCTGCCACGGCGCTACCTACCGTTCATCAGAGTCCGTACTGACTGCTGCCTGACGCGCTGCCTGGCGTCCAGTCGAAACCGAGCTGATCAGCCACAAAACGCATGCTTAGCTCAAAAGAACGCAGTGAGTCAACCACTGGGTCATTCAGTGCGATCTGGATCGTGAGCCCGTCGAGCAAGGTCGACAGGTAGATGGCGAAGTCCGCGGCGTCGACCTGGCGGAACTCGCCGGCCTCCTGGCCCTCCTGGACCAGCGCGGCGATGACGTCGCGCCAGCGCTCGTCAGACTTCTGCCGGACGCTGGCGACCTCGGCGTTCCTCGCGGCCTGCGCCCAGAAGTCCAGCCACAGTTGCCAGGAGTTAGCGGGTCCTGGGTCGGCTTCGGACAGGCAGCTCATCGCGACGAATTCCGCAAGCCGCTCGGCCGCGGACTTCAGGCCCGCCATCCGGCTCTGGCCGACGGCGTACCAGGTGTCTTCGTAATACCTGATGGCCTCGGTCAGGAGCTGGTCTTTGGTCTTGAAGTAGTAAATGACCAGGGCTGGGCTGACGCCCGCGCGCTCGGCGACATCGGCGATGCGGGTATCGGCATAGCCGCGCGCCGAAATGACCTCGAGTGCGGCCCGGAGCATCTGCTCACGCCGCTGATCTGCGGTCCCCGGCACCTCCGTGCCCTCGGCTGCGCGGACACTCATCGCGCCAGTTCCTCTCATGACGGCAATAATTCCTGCTCGTGTGCCCTCTGTCTGCGTGTTGCCATGCTTGCTATTTCGCATTTATGGCGCGCCGTTGGCCGGCGCCCCGGTGATGATGAGACTTAGGGCCGAGAAATGCCGGCCTCCTCTTGCTTACAGGCTAGCATATTTCTTAAACTGAACATTCAGTCAAACTTTGCGTCGCACGCGCTGCGATCCCGGCGCGGGCGCGTGGCCGGAACACCACGGAGGCTTGGCTCATGGCCGCAAGATACGACGCCATCGTGATTGGCGGAGGGCACAACGGGCTGGTGGCAGCCGCCTACCTGGCCCGGTCCGGCGCGAGGACTGTCGTGCTCGAAGGCAGGCACAAGACAGGCGGCGCAGCCACCACCGAGGCCGTCTGGCCGGACGCGCCCGAGTTCAAGGTGAGCAGGCTGTCCTACGTCATGAGCCTGCTACCGCCGACGATCATCGCGGACCTCGACCTGGACCGGCACGGCTACAAGATCTACCCGATGGGGCCGTATTACCAGGCGTTCCCCGAGGGCGGGTCGATCACGCTCTACGCCGACGACGCCAAGCGGAATCATGAGTCGATATCGAAGTGGTCCAAAAAGGACGCTGACGCCATGCCGAAGTGGGACGCCTGGCTCGCTGGGCTCGCCGATGTGCTCGGCCCGCTACTGCTGACCGTGCCGCCCGCGATCGGCTCCCGCAAGCCGCGCGACCTGGCTGGCACCCTCAAGCTCGCCTGGCGGCACCGCGGCCTCGACGTCCGGACGATCGCGGACGTCACCCGGCTGATGACCATGAGCATCGGCGACCTGCTGGACGACTGGTTCGAGTCGTCTCAGGTCAAGGGTGCTCTCGCGGTGAACGGCGTGATTGGCACCTGGGCTGGCCCGTATGCGCCGGGTACGGCGTACGTGATGGCGCACCACTCCATCGGCGACGTGGGTGACGGCCACCTGGGCAACTGGGGCTTCCAGGAAGGCGGCATGGGCGCGGTAGCTAGCGCCATCGAACTGGCGGCCAGGGAGAACGGCGCGGAGATCCGGGTCAGCTCCCCGGTCGCGCGCGTGCTGGTCGAAGGCGGCAAGGCCGTCGGCGTCGTGCTGGCGAACGGCGACGAGATCCGCGCCAAGGTTGTCGTGTCCACGCTGCACCCGCGGACCGCATTCCTGGACCAGGTCGGCCGCGAGCACCTGCCCGCCGACTTCACCGCCGACATCGAGCGGTGGAAGAGCCGCAGCGGCGTCGTGAAGATCAACCTGGCGCTGGCCGAACTGCCCGACTTCATCGCCGACCCCGGCTCGCAGCTCCAGGAGCACCACACCGGCTCGGTCGAGATGGCGCCCACGATGGAGTACATCGAGCGCGCCTTCCAGGACGCTCGCGACGGCAAGGCGGCGGCGCGGCCGTTCAGCGACGGCGTGATCCCGACAGCGTTCGACAAGACGCTGAGCCCGGAGCGCACGCACATCATGTCGCTGTTCACCCAGTGGGTGCCGTCGGACTGGAACACCGAGCCGCACACCGCGGAACTCGAGGCCTACGCCGACCGCATGATCGACTGCTACGACGAGCTCGCGCCGAACTTCAAGAGCTCGATCCTGCACCGGGACGTCGTCGGCCCGTATGAGATGGAGCACGAGTACGGCCTGATCGGCGGCAACATCTTCCACGGCGAGCTGTCGCTGGAGCAGCTGTTCCACATGCGGC
>DASXKI010000169.1:0-15401 GCA_036496945.1 Streptosporangiaceae bacterium
TCTGCTCGGGACCGGCCCAGAGCGTCGACGGCAGACCGCCCTCCCGGGCCAGCGCCGCGACCATCCCGTTCCGGGCACCGTCCGCGAGGAGCCGCAGTGACCGGTACAAGCTCGACTTCCCGCTCCCGTTCGCTCCGGTCACCACGTTCAGGCTGGTCAGCGGCAGCACGAGCGCTCGCAGTGACCGGTAGTTCTCGATCGCCAGCGTCCGCAGCACGCGATCGACACTACTCAGGCTGCCGCGCGCAGGTAATTCTGTTGCCCGGACGCCACCACGTTCCTACTATCGGCCCGGTGCACGAACGGCCAGCAGGTCTCGCCGACGCCGCGGTGGCAGCCGCCCTGGTCCGGCACTGGCAGCTCGACGTTGCTGACCTGCGCTACGCGCCTGTGGGCTACGGCGGCTACCACTGGACTGCGGTCGATGACGCGGGCGGTCGATGGTTCGTCACCGCCAGCCGGCTGGCCGGCCCGGCAGATCTCGCCGACCTGCAGGCGACGATGCGCGCGGCCAGGGCCCTGGCCGACGCCGGGCTGGAGTTCGTGGTGGCCCCCATGCGGACGCGCCGCGGCGAGGTCGTGATCCACGGATGGCCCGAGTATGCGATCAGTGTGTTCCCGTTCGTCGACGGAGTCCCTGGACAGTGGGGCGATACGTTCAGCACACCCGATCGCGCGGCGATGACGGAGATGCTGGCAGTGCTCCATACGGCCGGTGCACCGGCCGCCGCGCCGGTCCGGGACCTGAGCCCGCGCAGCCGTACGCATCTGGAGATATCACTACGGGAACGCGGCCGACCCTGGCGCGGTGGCCCCTACGCCGAGCCCGCCCGCGCACTTGTGGCCGAGCACGCGGACGGGCTGGCAACGGCGCTCGCCGTCTTTGACGACCTCGCGGCGCAGGTGGCGTCCTGCGCCCTGGTCCTGACTCATGGTGAGCCGAAGCCAAACAACCTGATCCGGCGCGGGGATGACCTCCTGCTGATCGACTGGGACACCGTCGGGCTCGCGCCGCCCGAGCGCGACTTGTGGTGGATCCTGTCGGACTCCGGCGCCGAGGCTGCCCGCTACGCCGAGCTCACCGGCTGCGAGGTCAGCCCGCAGGCTGTGTCCCTCTACCGGCTGCGCTGGGATCTGGATGACGTCGGCCTGCTGCTGGCCGGTTTCAGGGCCGCACACAAGCAGGACAAGGACACCGAGGCGGGCTGGGCCGGGCTCGTGGCGACGGTGCAACGCCTTGTCGCCAGCGCACGGCGCCGGTAGCGGTTCTTACCGCCCGATCGGCTCTGGAGCGGCCCAGCGCCGGGCCGGGAAGTCGAAGAGCCAGTTGGCCTGGCGCAGCAGCGGGTAGCCGATGATCAGGTCGAGCGGGAACTCCAGCTCCCTGTTTATCGGTGACATGTCGATGACCGCCACCTTGCTCGGCGGGAATTCGATGCCGGCGATCCGCGGTCCGGCCAGCGTGAACGTCGGGGTGGTGAACTGCGCGCCAGTCGAGTCGGTCCCTGCTGCGCGCCCGGCGTCAGTGAACAGTTCGGGGCGGCGAAGCCGGAAGGCCCGGTCCGCGACCGTGATGCCGGCGCCGGAATCCCAGCATCCGCTGGCGGCGACGGCACCCCAGCTGAGTGTCATGTAGACATGGCCGCGGTCGTCGAGCTGCAGCTCGAGGTCGGCGCGCGGCGCGGGCAGGCCGTCGAGCACGAGCAGATCGCGGTCGAAGCGGAACTCGCAGCGATGATTGCGCAGGACATCCATTCCCAGCAGATGCTGCTGGCCTGGCGCGTCGACGCGGACAACGTCGAGTGGCGGCAGGGTCAGCTCGCCGATGGTCAAGCCGCTGAGCCTGATGAGGTCTGCGTCCTCCGGTTGCCCGAACGCGCCGGCTGAGGTGTTGCGGCCCTGTGCGGGCAGGCCGGCCAGGTACTCATCGGCGACGAGCTGGGTCCGGGCTGCACCGGTATCCAGCCGGAGGCGGTACGGCCGCCCTCCGATCGCCGCGTCGACCATGATGTCTGCGCAGTTCGGATCATCAGGGTCCGGATGGATGAGCATCGGGATCTTGTGCACGAAAGCTGAGAGTAGCGCTCGGCCGGCCGTCAGCCGGGGACGCCACGGTGCCGACACTCGCTGGTCCAGCGTCCGAAAAGTTCTCGTAAAGGCCGTCAGAAGCACTCGCGGGCCTGTGGCATCCTGACCGCCATGACCACAGGTGATGTCGCAGGGCGACTCCGCGTCCAGGCTCGGGTAGCGGTCACTAAGGTGCCGGAGATCACAGCGTGGTTCTGGATCGCGAAGGTGGCCTCGACCGGCATGGGCGAGTCGTTCGCCGACTGGCTGTATGCCAGGTACGGCACCGTTCCGACTGGTGCCGTCGGCGCGATCCTCCTTATTGGCGCGCTGGTGCTGCAGTTCCGATCCCGTCGCTATAACACCTGGATCTACTGGCTGGCCGTAGTGGCGGTGAGCGTCACCGGCACCATGGCCGCAGACGGACTGCACATCGTGGTGGGCCTGCCGTACACGGTGACCACGGCCCTGTACGCGCTCATCCTCGCGGCCATCTTCGTCGTCTGGTACCGGACCGAGGGAACGCTGTCGATCCACAGCATCACCACGTTCCGCCGTGAGGCCTTTTACTGGGCGGCCGTCATGGCCACGTTCGCGCTCGGGACCGCGCTGGGCGACCTGACCGCGTACACGATGAAGATTGGCTTCTTCTCCTCCGGCGTGCTGTTCCTCGTGGTGATCGCCATTCCGGCGGTGGCGCACCGTTGGTTCGGGATGAACTCCGTGCTTGCCTTCTGGTTCGCCTACACGGTGACAAGGCCGCTGGGTGCCTCCGTGGCCGACTGGCTCGGCGTGCCGGCCACCGTAGGCGGACTGGACTGGGGCCGGGGCGTCGTCGCGGCGATGCTCACGGTCCCGATCCTGATCGCGGTCGGGTACATGGCGGTGACGCACGTCGATGTCGCCAGGGGTGGCCGGGCCAATGGCGCACGGCGGTCCAAGGCGCGGCACCGCGCCGTCTGACCTACGCGACCCATTCGCGAATATTATCTCATCTCGCCTTTCGGCACTTCGGACGAATTCCCCTCACGTCGCTGGATCCTGCTAACCGGTGTTTCAGACGGAACTGGCGTAATGAGTGGATCGTGACATATTCTCGGCCTTGATTACGTCAGCCTCAAATCCACCTCTACCTGCGCGGATGCGACTTGCCGTGCCATAAAAATTGCCTCCGCTCCGCCGGTATACGCAAGGGATTTCTTGCTGGCTTCTGATATTCTCGGGGCGTTCATGGGGCTTGAAATAACGGGGAAATTAAGCCTTGCTCAGGCGGTTTATTGCAATGGCCACTAAATAGCGCCAAACTGATTCGACTCAGCGCAAGCCGCCCTTGGGCAGGTGAAACGGGCAACCGGGGGATAAGGCTGTGCTCCGGAGAATGACGTGAGTCGCCAGCCTGCGCATGCAGGGCGGCTCCGGCCATGGGAGCGGTTCGTGTTCGCGTTGGTGTTCGCGCTCATGGCCGGATTTGTCGTCACCATCGCCGTGTCGGCTGCCAGACCGCAGCTGCAGCCGCTGCTGGCCGGACCGACCACGGCCGCGGGCTCGCGGACCGTACCCGCCGGAGCCGGATCGTCTTCAGTGCGCGCCTCCGGTGGCAGCACCGTCCAGCAGGCCGACCGCTCACCTGCGGGCGACGATACGCCGATCAAGCCGGCCTCAGCCCGGCTCGACGCACTGCTGGCGGCCGCGCTGCGCACGGTCCTGAGCGAGCATCCCGGTCAGCTCGCGGTCGGCGTGATCGACACGACCACGGGCCAGCAGGCGCTGTACCACCCAGCTCAGCGCGTCGACTCTGCGAGCGTTATCGAGCCGGACATCCTGGCCGCGCTCCTAGTCCGCCATCAGCAGGCCGGCACGCCCGTGACAGGCACGGAGGCCGACCTGGCCACCGCGATGATGGACAACGGCAGCAATGCGGCCGCGACCAGTCTGTGGCGCGCCGTCGGCGGCCGCCCTGGAGTGGTGTCGGCCAATCAGCTGCTTAGCCTGCGCCACACCATCCCCGGCCCCAGCGGCCTGTGGGGCCAGACGAGGACGACGGTGGCCGACCAGCTTCAGCTGCTGATCGACCTGACCTCAGCACACTCGCCGCTGGCCGGCCCTGGCCGCGACTACGTGCTCGGCCTGATGGCCAGCGACGCGACAGGCCACCGCTGGGGCGTGCCGGCGGCCGCCACGGACGGCACCGGCTACGCGGTCTCCAGCGGCTGGCTGCCTGACCCCCAGTTGTGGGTAGTCAACAGCATCGGCGTCGTGATACACGCCGGTCAGGTGCTCCTCATCGCGGTGCTGTCCGGCCACAATTCCACCGAGGCGACCGGGATGTCGCTCGCGTCGGCGGCAGCGGTTGCCGCCGCCGACGTGATCACGCGCGCTGGGCCCTGAGCCACGGCCGAAGCGGGCCTCTTACCCACGGCAGGCGTCTACTCCCCCAGGGCGTGCGCCGCGGTATTGATGGCATCGACGAGGCCGTCGGTCGCTGCGAATAGCCCCGCGGCCTCGCTGACAGGCTCCGCCGGCTCTCCAGTCTGCTCTGACCCGTCCGCTGGTCGCGCCCAGATCGCCTGCTGCTGCGCCCGCAACGGCGGAAGGCTGCCGAGTACCTGCGCCCCGGTTGCTCGCAGCGCCGCCGCGATCTGGCCCGTCGCCTGCGTCACGCCGGCCGCCAGTGCGTCGAGATCGGGCCGCAGGGCAGCGTCGGCCGCCGCGTTCTTGCTCGCGTGGTGGACGACCACCGCGGCGCGCAGGGTCAGGCAGGCTTGCGCGACGCGATGGCCGGCGGACTCTAGCGCTTGCGCGAGGCTGGCGGTGATCGGTGGGTGGTCAGGCTCGCCGGCCAACCGGTCCGCCGAGGCCTCCGCGTCGATCCGAGCCCGGCGCGCGGCGAGCTGAAGCGAGCCGAGCCGTGCGGCCTCGGCGCCGCCTGGCCTGGTGTAGGCCCGTAGGAGCGCGCGAGCATAGCTGCCCTGGGTGGTGATGAGGCGGGCGAACTTCTCCGCCGCCGACGTGCCCTCCCAGGTAGGCCACAGCAAGTAGGCGAGGATGGCGAGCGCGGTGCCGACACCGGTGCCGACGAGCCGGGCGAGCGCGGTTGGGTCAGCTGGCAGGCCGAGCAGCGCGAGCAGGACGACGACGAAGTCGGTCAGGAACACCGCGTACAGCAGGTAGTTGACGGTGAACACCGCGAAGGCGGCCAGCAGCGACACCGCGATGCCGCACAGCAGGGCCGTGAGGCTGACCTTGACGAGCAGGACGGTCGCGACGCCCAACCCGGCGCCCACGACGGTGCCGGCGGCGCGCTGCAGACCCCGGTACAGGGTGGAGCTGTAGTCAGGTCGCAGCACAATGAAGATGGTCAGCACGATCCAGTACCCGTGACTGATTCCGGAGCCCTGCGCGATCACCTCGGCCAGGGCCGACACCGTCGCTAGCCGGAGTGCGTGCCGGCCAGCTTCCGACGACGTGCCGAGACTTGCGTGGACGGTCACCCACGCGTCCCGGGTCCCGACCCGTCGGATCGGCTGCGGGCTGTGGCGGCGTGCCGAGGCAGGGTCGGCGGCGTTCAACCGCTCGGTGATCCGCAAGGCGCTGCGCAACTGGCCGAGCAGGGCCTCGCCGGCCCACTGCCAGCCGGTGCCGGCCTCAGCCGAGATGCCATTCAGCCCGCGCCTGGCGGCTGCCAGGTGCCCGGCGCGCTGACCTGGCCGTCCGGCTGTCGCCGCTGCAAGCTCGGTCAGCACCCGCGCGGCCTCGTCGAGCAGGCTGCCTCGGCCTGGCCCCGCAGGGACACCGATCCGGCCGGCGGACAGCGCGCCCAGGGTGCCTCGGATCCGCTCGGCCTCCTCCGCGAGGTCCAGCATGTCCTGGCGGGCAGCCGTCCGCACCAGCGGGTTGGGATCGGCCAGGACGTAGCTGGCGGTCAGCTGGCTCGGGCTCGGCGGCTCCTGCCGTCCGGCGGCGACGTCAGCCGCATAGCCGGCGAGCGCGCCGTAGGTAGTGGCCAGCGCAGCCCGCTCGGCGCTGCCTCGGTTCACAGTCCAGGATGTGATCACCAGCAGGCCCTGCCAGAGGCCGCCCGCCAGGACCAGCGCCGCCCGCACCGCCGCGTGACCGGGGCCGAGCGGCAGGGCGCTGCCGATCAGCAGCGCGACCGGCCACTGGAGCGTTGCCGCCAGGACTGTCGGGCCGAGAGCGGCGAGCACGCCGGTCACGTAGGCCCACCCGAACACGATCGGGACGAGCAGCCATGGCTGGCTGGCCGCGGTCGTCGCGCCGACGAATGTCGAGACTGCCATGCCGGCGGCAGCGCAGAGCACGGCGAGGACTCGCGTCCGGCTCACTCCGCGGAACGACACGAAGCCGGCTGGCAGAGCACCGAGGGCTGCGTAGCTGCCGTACTCGATCCTGCCGGTCGCTACGCCGATGATCAGCGGCGTCATGACGCCGATCGTGGCGCGCACCGACTGGCTGAGCGCCAGGTCCCGCCAGCGGAACGCGCCGAAGTCAAGCCAGCCTGACTGGCTGAGCTCAGCAGCCAGGAAGGCCCGGCCGCCACGCAGATCGACCAGGAAGCGCCGCCAGGCCCGCCGGGCGGATGGTCCGGGCTGCGCCAGCGGGTTGGCAGGCACCTGACTGGCCAGGTGGTCAGGCCGGGCGGACCGGCCGGTAAACGGGCTGCCACATCAGCCCGTGGACATAGCCCAATAGATCGTCGGGCACCTTGGCGGTCGCGACGCCGTCGGCGATGGCTGCCTCCGCAACCGCGACAGCCACCGTGAGCGACGTGTCGCGCAGCGCGGCCACCTCAGGCAGCAGCGGACCGCCTCCGCTGCTGATGTCGACCAGGCTGGCAACCGCGTGCGCCGCCGCACTCAGCATGCTGTCGGTGATCTTGGTGGCGCGGACCGCGATAGCGCCGAGACCGAGGCCGGGGAAGACCAGGGCGTTGTTGGCCTGGCCGATTGCGTAAGTCGTACCTCGATACTCGACAGGCGGGAACGGGCTGCCGGTGGCCACCAGGGCCCTGCCGCCGGTCCACTCGATCAGGTCAGCTGGCCTGGCCTCGGCCAGCTCAGTCGGGTTGGACATCGGCATGATGACGGGCTTGTCGGCGTGCGCGGCCATGTCCTTGACGATGTCCTCGGTGAATGCACCGCCGCGGGCGGACGTGCCGATCAGGACCGTCGGATGGACACGGCGCACCACCTCGGCGAGGGCGATGCCGCCGAGCGTCTCGTCCCGCTGCCAGTCAGCCACCTCGGCGCTGTCCCGGCCGAACGTGCGCTGCTCGTCGGACAGCCCGTCGGCACCAGCGACGATCAGGCCATGCCGGTCGACCGCCCAGAACCTGGCCCGTGCCTCCGCTGCCGACAACCCGCCGGCCACCAGCGCCGCGGTCAGCTGATCGGCGATACCGATGCCCGCCGAGCCGGCGCCGTAGATCACGATGCGGTGACTGGGCAACGCGACTCCGGTGGCCCTGACCGCCCCGAGCACAGCGGCCATGTTGACGGCGCCAGTCCCCTGCACGTCGTCGTTGAAGCTCGGCAGCGCATCCCGGTACCGGTTCAGGATGCGGCGTGCATTCGCCGTGGCCATGTCTTCCCAGTGCAGCAGGGCACGGGGGAAGACCTTCTTGACGGCGGCCACGAACGCTGCGACGAATGCGTCGTAGTCGGCTGGCGGCACCCGCGGATGCCGGTTGCCGATGTACATGGGGTCGTCGAGCAGACTCTGGCGGTCGGTGCCGACGTCCAGCATCACGGGCAAGGTCCGGCCGGGATCGATGCCCGCAGCCGCCGTGTAGACGACCAGCTTGCCGACGGCGATGCTCATGCCGCCGACGCCCCAGTCACCGATGCCCAGGATGGCCCCGGCGTCGGTGGCGACGATCACGTCCACGTCGTCAGCGCCGAGGCCGTACGCCACGAGTGACCGCTCGATCAGCTGCGGCTGGTCGACTGACAGGTAGACGCCGCGCGGCCGCCGGTACTCGTGGCTGTAATTCTCGATAGCCTGCCCGACCGTGGGGGTGTAGATGACCGGGAGCATCTCGCTCAGGTGATCGGCTAGTACCCGGTAGTAGAGGACCTGATTGCGGTCGTGCAGCTCGTTGAGCAGTACATTGCGGGCCAGGTTGGATGACTGCCGCAGGAACTGGGCGTAGACCCGGCCCGCCTGCTGGTCGAGAGTCATGTGACCGGCTGGTATGAGCCCGATCAGCCCGAGCTCGGCGCGCTCGGCGTCGCTGAAGGCAGTGCCCTTGTTGATCCTCGGACTGGACAGCACCTGACGCCCGCGCAGCGTCGTCCGCCACGTGCCTTCCGGATCTAGCCATAGCGTGTGCACCCGCGGGGTCCCTTCGGCCATACCTGCCTGCCATGATCAGGCAGGCGTTCGCGTCGCAGTCATAGTGCCAGGGGCGGTGACGGCACCGCGCGGGCCGGTCCTGTCAGCCGGGTCCGCTGGTGTCCAGCTCGTCGCCGGCCCACAGGGCGCGGACCGCGTCGATGGTGTCCGCATCCGCCGCGTTCTTGTCCTGCCGGTACCGCAGAACCCTGGCGAACCTGAGCGTCACTCCGCCGGGGTACCTGGTGCTGGCCTGGACTCCATCGAAGGCAATCTCGACCACGAGCTCGGGCCTGACCCGCACGACCCCGCGCCGCGGCCCATCGGCGTCGCGGAGCGGCGGGTCGGCGAGTTCAAGCAGGCGATCTGTCTGCCAGGCCAGCAGGGCGTCGGTCAGTCCCTTGAAGGTCTTGCCCAGCATGATCGCCCGGCCGGTAGCCGGGTCGCGGGCGCCGAGGTGCAGGTTGGACAGCCAGCCCTGGCGCCTGCCGTGGCCCCACTCCGCCCCGAGCACCAGCAGATCGAGCGTGTGCCGCGGCTTGACCTTGATCCACTCGCTGCCCCTGCGGCCGGCGCCGTAGGGAGCGTCGAGCGACTTGACGACGACGCCCTCATGGCCGCGATCGATGGCCGCGGCGAAGAACTGCTCGGCCTCAGCCAGCTCGGCCGTGACCAGCCTCGGGATGACCAGCTCGGCCGGGGTCACCGCAGCCAGCCGGCTGAACCGCTCGTGCGCCGGCACATCGATGAGGTCGGTCCCGTCCAAGTGCAGCACGTCGAACAGGAATAGCGAGAGCGGCACCGGTCCCGGCTCGCCCGCCGCGCCTGCCTGGCTGGCTGCTCGCGCGGACGTGACCTGAAAGGGGTGCGGCCGCCCGTCCGCCCGCAGTGCCACCGCCTCGCCGTCCAGCACGGCGTCGGACACGGTCAGCCCCAGAGCGGCGTGTGCTATCTCCGGCACCCGGTGGGTAATGTCGTCCAGCGTCCTGGAGAACACCCGAACCCCGGAACCAGTGCGATGCACCTGCACCCTGATGCCATCGACCTTCCACTCCACCGCAGCCGGCGAGATCCGGTCCAGCGCCGCGCCGACCGTTGGGGCCGAGGCGGCGAGCATCGGCCGGATCGGGCGCCCCACCTGGAGCGAGACGGCTCGCAGCGCCGCAGCCGCAGCGTCCGCCTCGTCGCCGGCGCCCAGAGCCGCGGCGGCGGCGGCCGACAGGGACCCGCTGAGCTGGTGCGCACGGCGCACGTCGGCACCAGGCACACCGGCCGCCCTGGCGATGGCGTCAGTCATGACCCCGTCCAGGGCGCCCTGGCGCAGGTCACCGGCGAGCAACCGGACGAGGAACTGGCGCTCGGTCTCGGTCGCACGGCGCAGCAGGCCGGCCAGCAGTCGCCGGCGCTCGGCCTGCGAGCCCTGCCCGGCCAGCGCGCCTATCCGGCCTAGGGTCTGGTCCGTCTCAGCCAGAGTGAGCTGCGGGGTTGCCGGAGGCTGCCCCACGTCTGCGGACCCCGGCGAGCCAGCCGGGCCGTACCCGCCCATCAGGTCCGTCAGGGCCGCGTAGCCGACGCCGATCTGGCGTTGCGTCAGGTCACCGGACAAGAAAGAGACCGCCACCGCGATCTCCGCCGCCGGGACTTCCCGGAGGAGCCCGGCGATGTGGCCGATCTTGGCCAGACGGCCCGGCGACGATGCGACGGCGGCCGACGTGCGTACCACGCTGTCCAGCAGCATTGGGCTACAGCCAGCCGCTCTGCTGCAGGGTTACTGTCCGAACCGTCACCCGCCTATTGTCGCCTGCTGGTCCACTCCCGCGTGCCGATGCCGACAGGTAGCGCCAAGCCGGGTCTGGCCATGGCAGTCGTCATGACCAGACCGGGCGTCATGACCAGACCCGGACTCCGCGCTGGCGCTAGCCCTGCTGCGGGCCCTCGCGTCAGACGATCTGGGACTGCCCGTTCATATCGGGGTCGGGCGGGGTGCCGTCGGTCGCCGGGGCAGCCGTGAACTCGGCGGGCGGCTCCCGGAGCCGCATGGCGACGACCGCGGCCGCGACGCCAGCTGTGACCAGCAGCGCTATCCAGGTGAGCATGCCGCCGCGGCGGCGTGGCTTCTTCCTGGCCGGCGCGTCGATCTTGTGCGCCGCATTGATCAGCGCGCCGGAGATCATCGGCGCGAGATTGTCGGTGATGGCAGCCGCCGACTGCTCGAGCTGCGGCGCGGCCCAGGCCCTGGCTGCGTCCACCTTCGGCGTCGCCCAGGCGACGGCGCCGTCCGCGCTGTGCCGCACCGACGTGCTGGCGGTCTTGGCGAGCGGCGCGGCCTGCTGCGCCGCGAGCTGTGCCTGCTGGGCTGCCTGGTGCGCGGCCAGCTGCGCCTTGGGCATGGTCTTGCTCGCGAGCGGGCCGACCTGACGAGCCGCAGAGGCAGCGTGAGCGCGTAGCCCACTGCTGGTGCTAATGGGTTGCTTCTTAGTCAAAACAGACACAAACGCCTCCTGATGTTCTCCCCAGGTTGGACACCTTCCCTGCAAACGCGGGGCCAATCACGAGGCTGGCGGCACGGCACCACGCACAGCGTGACGAGACCGCAACGCGACCGTGGCTAGGATTCCTGTTATGACCAACACGCTGACCGCGACGCTGCGGACTAGCCGGGGGCCTGTCGTCGTCCGGCTCTTTCCTGACCACGCGCCCAAGACGGTGCGCAACTTCGTCGAGCTTGCTGAGGGCAGCCGGGAATGGACGAACCCGGTAACGCGCAAGGCCAGCCAGGAGCGGCTCTACGATGGCACGATCTTCCACCGGGTTATCCCGGACTTCATGATCCAGGGCGGCGACCCGCTCGGGACCGGTACCGGCGGGCCCGGCTACAAATTCGCCGACGAGTTCCACCCGGACCTCTCGTTCAGCCGGCCGTACCTGCTGGCGATGGCGAACGCCGGCCCTGGCACCAACGGCTCGCAGTTCTTCATCACCACGGTGGCGACGCCGTGGCTGACCAACAAGCACACCATCTTCGGTGAGGTCGTCGAGGGCACCAGCGTCATCGACGAGATCAGTCGTGTGCAGACCAGCCGCGGTGACCGCCCTGTCACCGACGTGGTGCTGGAATCCGTCGAGATCGGGCGCGACGACAGCGAGTAGAGCGGTCCCCTTAGATGGCCTTCCCCCCAGACCAAGATCAGGATCAGGATCAGGCTGCTCCGCCCGTGTGCTACCGGCATCCGGGCCGGCCGACGTATGTCTCTTGCGTGCGCTGCGGTCGGCCCGCCTGCCCGGACTGCCTGCGCCCGGCGGCTGTCGGTCATCAGTGCGTCGAGTGCATCAGGGGCCAGAGCCGGGGCGTGCGCCAGGCCAGCGGCCGGTTCGGCGGCGCTATCACCTCCAAGGCCCGCGTCACCTGGGCGATCGTGGCCGTCAACATCCTCCTGTACGTGGCCCAGCTGGTACATCCGAGCCTCGCGCAAGACTGGTCGATGGTCGGCTTTGCCAGGGCGCCTAACGGCGGGCAGGTAGTCGGAGTCGCGGCTGGCCAGTGGTACCGGCTCTTTACGTCGGCGTTCTTGCCTGGCACCGGCGGGCTGGGCATCCTGGACATCGCCTTCAACATGTGGGCGCTGTTCATCGTCGGGCCGGCCCTGGAACGCGTGCTCGGCAGTGCCCGGTATCTGGCCGTCTATCTGGTCAGCGCGCTCGGCGGCTCGATCGCCTACTTCTTCATCGCGCCCGCCAACGTGCAGGCACTGGGCGCATCAGGGGCGATCTTCGGACTGTTCGGCGCCTGGTTCGTGCTGTCCAGGCGGCTCGGACTCGACTCCCGTCAGGTCGTGTTCCTGATCGTGCTGAACCTCGCCATCGGCTTCGCCGTGCCCTACATTGCCTGGCAGGCGCACGTAGGCGGGCTAGTCACCGGCGGGCTCCTGACAGCGGCCTACGCTTACGCGCCGCGGCGGAACCGAGCCCTGATTCAGGTGAGCGCCACGGTGGTCATCGTGGCGGTGCTCATCATCGGGCTGGTGGTCAGGGACAACCAGCTGGCCGGAGCGGTCTTGCTGTGACCTAGTGCCACTTCGTGGCCAGGCCCAGGCCGCCGATAACGAAGGCGAAACCCACGACGAGGTTCCATGAGCCTATGGCGCCGATTGGCCAGCTCTGCTGACTGACGTAGAAGATGACGATCCAGATCAAGCCGAAGACCAGGCTGCCCAGCATCGCCGGCACGAGCCACGGCGGGCTGACCTTAGCCTTGGCCGACCGGGGCGGCGGCGTATAGACCGCCTTGCTTCTGACACGGGACTTCGGCACGGTCGTCTCCTGAGTAACTGCTGGCTACCCGCCGGCCGGGTATCCGGCGGGGCAGGCACGCGGACCCTGGCGCGCCCTATAGGGCGTAAGCGTAGTTGGTCACGCGCGATGACGCGCCTCCATACGACTTCGGCAGCGCCGCGCGCAGCGGGCGCGCGCGTTCCGCTGCAGCTGATATCACGAATCGCTAATCTTTGAGCACGCTCAGTCATGGCTGCTGCGGGGGAGATGCGCGTGAGCGTGCGGTTCTGCCGGCGAATCTTAGGTGAGATCCTGATCACCTTAGGCGTGGTCATCCTCGGCTTCCTGGCCTACATATCCTGGGGCAGCGCCGTGCGCGAAGGCGACGCCCAGCATGGATTCGCTGGTGAGCTGGGCCAGGAGTGGTCGCAGGGCAGTCAGAGCCTGAGGGCCCTGACCAACCCGGCTGACGTGGGACTCGGCAGGCCATTCGCCCTGATCAGGATCCCGAAGTTCGGCGCGACCTGGCAGTTCGCTGTCGTGCAGGGCAGCGGGTCTGCGCAGCTTGCGCTCGGCCCCGGCCACGTGCCGGGGACAGCCTTGCCTGGCATGGTCGGCAACTTCGCGGTCGCCGGGCACCGGGTCACTGGCGGCAACCCGTTCGGGAGCCTGCCGAGCCTGCGCGCCGGCGACATCGTGTACGTCGAGACGATCGTCGGCACCTACGAGTACGCGGTGACGGGCACGCCGATGTGGGTCGCCCCAGCCAACACCGCGGTACTCGCGCCGGTGCCCGGTCACCCAGGTCAGGTACCGCATCGCCGCATGCTCACGCTGATCACCTGCGACCCGCCCTGGACAGGCACCAGCCGGGTGATCGTCACGGGCGTGCTGGTCAGCGCGATGCCGCGGCAGCAGGGAATCGAGGGATAGCCCTATGTACGGCTGGATCTGGCAGCGCCTGCCCGGCGGCACAGCCGGCCGTACGGCGCAGGTTGTCGTGCTCCTGGTCGCCGTCGGCCTGCTGCTGTGGTACCTGGTCTACCCGTGGGTGTCGCTGCACCTGCCGTTCCTCCAGGCCGGAGTCCGGTAACAGCGGCCTCCTAGTGCCCCTGCCCCTGCCCTGGCGACGGCGACGAGGCCGACGGGCTCGGGCTCGGGCTCGGCGAGGTCGGCGGCGACGAGCTCTGCGCGGCCACCACGAAAATAGTGATCGGCGAGCCCTGCGGCAGTGCGGTGCCGACAGCCGGGTTGGTCTGGTAGACGGTGTTCAGCTGCCCGTTCCCGTTCCCTGTCGCAGTGGTCACCACGTAGCTATACGGCGGCGCGGACAGCACGGCACTGGCCTGCGCCGCTGTCATACCGAGGATGCTGCTCGGCACCGTCGGGGTCGCGCCGGTCACGGTGATCGTGATCGTGCTGCCCTCCGGCTGGCTGCCTTGCGGCGACTCGCTGACCACGGTGTTCGGCGCCGCGGTTGCCGACTGGCCGGCAATCACCGTCACCTGGAAGCCGGCCGCCCTGAGCCGAGCGCTGGCCTTGCCCTGGGTCAGCCCCACCACGTACGGCACCTGCTTCTTCGTCACCGGCTTCTTGCCGCTGGAAAAGACGATATTGACCGGGAAGCCCTTCGGCTCGCTCGAGCCGAATGACGGGCTCGTCGAGATCACCAAGCCCTTAGGCACGGTCGCTGATATCTGCCCCGTGTGCGTGCCGATCTTCAGGCCGACGCTGGTGATTGCCTGCTCAGCCTTACCTAGCGGTTCGTTCAGGACGTTCGGAACCGGCACGCCGCCGCTGTTGCCGGTCACGTACTTGACCAGGAAGATCGCCGCGATGAGCACCACCACGACGGTGGCCAGGACCACCCATGGCCAGGCACGGCGCTGCCGCTGCGGCGGTCCGTCAGGTCCGCCGTCCTCGGGTCCGTACCGGTACGGCGGGATGGCTGCCGTACGGCCGGCGACCTGTGTGGCAGCCGAGCCCATCCGGCGGGTGCCCGCCCCGTAGCCGGCCAGCATCGGCGCGGCCACCGGCGCGCCGGACAGCGCTCGCTGGATGTCGTTGCGCATCTCGCCCGCCGACTGGTACCGATCGGCCGGGTCCTTCTGCATGGCCTTGAGGACGATCGCGTCGGCCCAGGGCGGCACCTCCGGGTCCACCTGCGATGGCGGCACCGGGTCTTCCTTGACGTGCTGGTAGGCAATGGCCACGGGCGAGTCGCCGGTGAACGGCGGCCGGCCGGTGAGCAGCTCGTACAGCAGGCAGCCCGTCGAGTACAGGTCGCTGCGCGCGTCGACACGCTCACCCCTGGCCTGCTCTGGCGACAGGTACTGGGCGGTGCCGATGACCTGGGCGGTCTGGGTCATCGTGAGCTGGGAGTCGGAGACCGCCCTGGCGATGCCGAAGTCCATTACCTTGACGTCGCCAGACCTGGTGAGCATGACGTTGCCCGGCTTGATGTCGCGGTGCACGATGCCGTTGCGGTGGCTGTAATCCAGCGCTCGCAGGACGCCGTCGGTGATCTCGGCGGCCCGCTCCGGCAGCAGCCGGCGGTCGTCGCGGAGCAAATCGCGCAGCGTCCGGCCGTCGACGAACTCCATCACGATGTACGGCACCGGGAGATTGCCGACCATGTCCTCGCCGGTGTCGTACACGGCAACGATCGAGGGGTGGTTCAGCGAGGCTGCCGACTGGGCTTCGCGGCGGAA
>DASXKI010000170.1:0-6880 GCA_036496945.1 Streptosporangiaceae bacterium
TCTGACGTGCAGTCGCGGCCTGGAAGGACAGCGCGGCGTGTGCCATGGTGTCCTCTCCCGTCACCGGGAGGGCACGTCGAGCCACAGCCCGCCATTCAGGTTGATGTTGTTTCCGAAGGCCTGGCCTGGAGCCGAGTCACCAATGTAGGTGTAGAGCGGGTGCCCGTTGTATGTGAGCTGGAGCGAGCCGTCGGTCCGCGCGATCGTGGTGGTCTTGCCCGGCAGGTGTGCCCCCGCCGCGGCGGTGCCAGTCACGGGCGGCCAGTAGGCAGCGCAGGTCCCATAGCATTTCGACGCGGTGGGCGTGTCGGGGGCGAACGAGTAGAGCGTGAAACCCTTGCCGTTCGTCAGAACGGTCGTTCCGCCGATCACCGTGGTCTTAAGGGCGACGCCAGACCCGGTGGCCGCCGTTCCTGGGGCGCTTGCGCCACTAACCGCGACCCCGAGCAGCACTGCCGCCGCAATCGTCACGGCTGCAGCGACCGCTTGGGCGGTGCGTACCAGGGCCGGTGGGATCTGACGGGCAGAGCTCCCCCGAGCCCCCTGCATGACGAAGGCCCTGGTAGGAGTTAGCGCGAGCGCAATCAGCACCAGGAACGCGGCTACTTCCAACGCCCCGGCGACGATGCCGGCGGTCGTGCTGACTTCTTTGAACCCGAACAGCCCGATCCAGACCGACAGCAGGTAGCCGCCAAGGGTCGCGAGGGCGAAACCTGCTCCTGCGGCAGCAGCGAGCCGGCTGGGGACGAAGAGCCGGCTGGGAATGGCGAGCACTGCCAGCCCGAGCCCAAAGGCCGCGATGACTTGCAGCAGGAACAGCCAGCCGATCGTCGGGATCGTCCGGTAGCCGGTCAGGTATAGGTCGAGATGGATTGCTCCGGTGGCGATCAGCAGTCCCGAGCCAGCGACGCGCAAGATGACGCGTAGCCAGCCAGGCGCGGCGGGCTCTGTGTGCTCGCTCACCGTCCGAGGATCTGCCATTACCATTCCAGATCTGGTCGTCGTGTCCCGCCGTGTCATCTCCTCGCTCCATTCCGTCGTCGTGCAATTGCTGTCAGGCGCTCGTTGTTCTCCGCACGTGCGGCTAGCTGCCTGCGCGCTCAGTACCCGAAGCCGCCACCCCCGCTTGAGGCCGGGCTGCCCGCAGGCGCTGGCGCCGCGGTGCCCGATGTGGTGACTTCCTTCCACACACCGCCGAACGCGTTCAGGCCGTTGCCGTTGGCCTGGCCAGGTGCGTTGTCGCCGATGAATGTGTACAGCGGATGGCCGTTAAAGGCCTCCTGCCTCGAGCGATCGGATCGGCTGATGGTCGTAAACGTCCCCTTGAGTCCGGATGCGGGCACGGGTCCCTGCACCGGCGGCCAGTTCACCGCGCACGACCCGTTGCAGGCCGACATGGTGGGCGTGTCGAGGGCGAACGAGTACAGAGTGAACCCTTTGCTGTCGGTCAACACCGTGGCGGTGCCGACGTGCGCGACCTTCAGGCTGCCCGCGGCGGCCGGACTGTGACTGCCGCTGCCGGCCGACGAACTGCCGGACGAGCCGCACGCGGCCAGTGCCGCAAGGCCCCCGGCGGCAGCAGGGAGCGCCAGCAGCGCCCACCGGCACCGGCGTCGGCGGATTGTCGGCCTGTCATGTGACCTGGTCATCTACCTTCCCCTTTGCTCGGTGGCCCGCCCTGGCCCCCGGGGTGCAGGGGCTGCGCTGAGGAGTCGTGGCATGCAACCGACGATGCCGTAGCTGGGGGCCGCGCCGCATCGCGGCGAGCCCCCAAGCCATCACCTGGCCAGCAGGAACCCCGGACCACCTGCTAGCAGCAATAGGCCGCCGAGCTGGGTAGTTAGCGTGCCCGGTTGCCGCCAACAGCGCGGGGCCTGCAGCGGGCGCAATGCCTGATATCAGCAGGCCTGCAGGAAGGTGATGACGGCCAGAACGCGGCGGTGATCGTCGTCGGCCTCGGCCAGGTTCAGCTTGGTGAGGATGGCGCGGACGTGCTTCTCGACGGTGCCCTCGGTTACCCACAGGCGCCGGGCGATGCCAGCGTTGGAGCGTCCTTCAGCCATCAGGCCGAGGACCTCCCGTTCGCGGTCGCTCAGCACGGCGAGCGGATCCTCGCGGCGGCGTGCAGAAACCAGATCTTGCACCAGTGAGGGGTCCACGACCGATCCGCCGCTGGCGATCCGTCTCAGGGTGTCGAGGAACTCGTCCACATCGGTGATGCGGCTCTTGAGCAGGTAGCCGACCCCGCGCCCGCTGGCCAGTAGCTCGACAGCGTGCTCGACCTCGGCATAGGCGGACAGGACCAGGATCGCGGTGTCAGGGAGCTCCTGACGGATAACTCGCGCCGCCTCGAGTCCCTCGATGGTGTGGGTGGGCGGCATCCGGATGTCAGTGACGACCAGTTCGGGAGCCGTCTCGCGGACTAGCGAAAGCAGCCGCGGCCCGTCAGCAGCCTGCCCCGCCACGTCGAAACCGGAGCGGTCGAGGAGGCCGGCCAGACCCTCCCGCAGCAGGACATCGTCCTCCCCCAGAACAACCCGCAGCCCAGTCATCGCGGGAGCCCCGTTACATCGAGGCCCGCACGATGAGACAGGGCGAGGCTATCCATGCTTCGCATTATCGGCCGGCCTCGGCTGGCCCTCCGTAGTGGGGCGCTGGGTCGTCGGTACCCCGACTACGGCCATTATGCTACCTTTTGACCTCAGAACATCCGATCCCAGCATCACTGCGCAGCCCGCCGTTGCACGCCACGGACTCGGGTGGCAGTGTCGATGTATGGCGGGGGGCTTTGGCCGGGCTTCGCAGGGGGCCGCAGGCCGTCTGCGCAGACAATTGGGCGTGCTGGCCCCACGGCCGCACGGGCGACTCGCAGCAGAGATCGTGCTGGCCCTGGCCGTGGGCGTGGCGGCGTTCGCGCTCGTGGCTGTGATGGGAACTGCCGCTCGCTCGCATATGCCCCCGTTGCTTTTCGGGCTGCTTTTGCTGCTGGCAGTGCTGCTTGTTGCCCGCTTCGGCGGGGTCCTGTATGCGCTGCCGGTCGGGGTGGTGACCATCCTGGCGTTTGACTGGTACTTCCTGCCGCCGCTGCGCAAGCTCGACCCGGCGACTGTGCTGGTGCTTGGGTTGTTTCTGGCGATGGCGGTCATCGTGGGCGCGTTCGCGACTTACGCTGGCCGGCGCGCGACCGGGTCGGATGAGGCCCGCGGCGCTCTGGCGGAGGAGCAAGCGGCGCTCCGTCGGGTGGCGACGCTGGTCGCCAGCCACCGCTCGCCGCCGGAGGTGTTCGCGGTAGTGAGCGAGGAAGCCGGAAAGCTCCTTCACCTCGACAGTGCGCACCTGGTCGTCTACGACCGCGATGAGACGGCAACGGTGGTCGGCAGCTGGAGCCTGCATGGGGTGGTGGGGCCGGTCGGTATGCAGGTGCCGCTGCAAGGCGACAACGCTGTGAACCGGGTGTTCCGCACGCGGCGGCCGGCCCGGATCGACCATTACACCGACGCTGGCGACCTGGTGACCGGATACGCCCGCGGTATGGGAGTTCGCGCGGCTGTCGGAGCCCCGATCCTGGTCGAGGGACGGATCTGGGGGGCGATGATCGTCACCTCGTTTCGGCCGGAGCCGCTGCCTGCTGGAACAGAGCTGCGTGTCGCTGCGTTCGCCGAGCTCGTCGCCACGGCGATCGCGAACGCCGAGGCGCGCAAGGATCTGGAGCAAGTCGCCGCCGAGCAGGCGGCCCTGGGCCGGGTCGCGACGCTCGTCGCCGAAGGCGTACCGCCGACCGACATTTTCGCGGCCGTCGCCGCCGAGGCGGCCGGGCTCTTCCCTGTCTCATTGGTCCGGCTGTACCGGTACGAGGCCGCCGGCCGCGCGGTGCTCGTCGCCAGCGCAGGCGAACTCGCCCGCAACGCCCGCCGGGAGGTGACGTACCCGGTTGATGACCCCAGCCTTGTCGCGTCGGTGCAAAGGACGGGCCGGGCGCGCAGAATCGACGACTACTCCCACTTCGAGAGCGTCGGAGCGCATCTCGTCAGGGACCTCGGCATCACCATGGGGGCCGGCGTTCCCGTCATCGTCAGCGGCAATGTCTGGGGCGGGCTAATGCTGGCGACCGGCAATGATCGTCCGCCACTGCCTTCGGATGCGCTGGACCGCCTCGCGAAGTTCACAGAGCTTGTCGCCACGGCCATCGCGAACTCGGCGGCACGGGCCGAGGTCGAGCGGCTCGCGCAGGAACAAGAGGCACTGCGGCGCGTAGCTACGCTGGTAGCCCGCGGCGCGCGGACGGGTGAGGTCTTCGCCGCCGTCGCTCACGAGGTCGCCGACGTGATGCACCTTCCCATTGGCGCGGTGCTGCGCTATGAGCAGGACGAAACGATGACTGTTGTTGCCGCACGGAGTGACCGGCCGCATCCGTTCGAGCCCGGTACGCGCTGGCCGATCCGCCGCCCGGGAGTGGCCGCGCAAGTGCGGCAGACAGGTCGTCCGGCAAGATCGCAGGACTATGCGAACCGGTCGGACGCCTTCGCCGCTAAGGCGCGGGAGTCCGGGCTCCGCAGCATTGTCGCCGCCCCGATCATCGTCGACGGCGTTGTGTGGGGATTGGTGATCATAGCGTCAACGGCCGCGCCTATACCCGGTGACGCGGAGGAGCGTCTCGCCGACTTCACTGAGCTCCTCGCAGCCGCCATCGCGAACACCCAGAGCCGCACGGAGCTCTCCGCCTCGCGCGCCCGGATCGTCGCCGCCGCGGATGAGACCCGGCGGCGGCTGGAGCGGGACCTGCACGACGGGATTCAGCAGCGCCTCGTCGCGCTGGCGCTGAAGGCCCGCACCATCGAGACGATGACGCCCCGGCCCGCCGACGAGATCCAGCGTGATCTGTCCGGTCTGGCTGATGGTCTCGGCACCTCGCTGGAGGAGTTGCGGGAGATCTCGCGCGGCATCCACCCGGCTGTCTTGTCGGAGGCCGGCCTCGGGCCGGCTCTTAAGGCACTCGCCCGGCGCTCCGCCGTACCGGTAGAACTCCACCTGGATATCGGCCGCCAGCTCGCGGAGCACCTTGAGGTGGCCGCCTACTACATCGCATCCGAGGCGCTTACCAACGCCGCAAAGCACGCTCACGCGACGGTCGTCGACGTACGGGTGGACGGCCTCGAGGACTCCCTCAGCCTCTCGATCCGCGACGACGGCATCGGCGGCGCGGATCCCAGCCACGGGTCCGGCATCATTGGCCTCAAGGACCGGGTTGACGCACTCGGCGGGATGATCTCGTTGCTGAGTCCGCCCGGACGCGGAACAACGCTCAACGTCCAGCTACCTGCCAGCCCAGCACGCGCGCAGCCACAGGCTGAGGCGTAGCTGCGACCACGTGCCACGTCGGCATGAGGCGGCGCGGCTCAGCGCACGCGGGCACCGGGCTGGCCTCCGGGTGGGCTGCCATCGACGATTCGCTGGATCGCGCCAGCTGACAGCTCAGGCTTCGGCAGGAATCCTGCCGCCGGGCTCGCAGCGATGAGATCCGCAAAGTCGGCCTCCGAATAGCTGGACATCAAGATGATCGCCAGGTCGGCGCCGTCGCTGTGTTCGCCCAGGCGGCGGGCCACATCGAACCCACTTTCATCGCCAAGCACGATGTCAACCAGGACGACGTCCGGCCGCAGCTCCTGCGCCTGCCGGAGCGCCTGCGCCGAGGTGCCGGCAACACCGACCACCCGCACGCCCTCGCGTTCGAGTAGTGCGCGCGCTGCCTCGAGGAACAATCGGCTGTCGTCGACAATCAGGACCCGTGACTTCACTTAAACAGCATTCCAGCGCGTCCGGCGCCGCGCATTGGTGCCAGCAGGAAGATCCCGTTCTCACCTCGGGCAGCGTCAGCGGACTTGCGGCTACTAGTGAAGGACCGCAGCCCGGACGCGCTGGTCGATTGCGCCTGCAGCTCTGTCAGGGCAATGCGGCGCTGGTTGACGGCGACGAGCGCGCGATCGGTGGCCTCGATCCCGCTGCCGCTTGCTGCAGATGCAGCGCGCCGGTGACCAGCACCGGCGGCTCCCATCCCCAGGCTGGCGCAGCCGCCAGCCGACAGCATGAAGCACACGACAGCAGCCGCCCGCGACCGCGCGCTAGCGCCGCCATCAGGCAGCTCCGCCGGGGTTCGCCGTGACGACTTGTCATGCTCTCCGGTGAATTCTGCACCTGTGTCGGCATCCTGCGTGGGTTCCGGGCAGGGCGCCGGTGAACGCCGGCCCGTGACTGACCGTGCTGCAGGTATGGGCAAGCACAGAATCGGGGACCGGAACGGGGCCGTGACCGCCCGGCCCGCGCTGGGGCCTCAGCGCGACCGTCGGTACGCGGCGACGCCGTAGTAGCACTCAGTAGTGCCGAGCCGGTGCCGGTGAGCCGGGATGAGACGTCCCAGAGCTGGCGGGCGGTCTCGGCGTCACGAATTACCCGCGACGGCTTCCCGATCTTGGGATAGCCCTTGATGCTGGCGATGCCGTCGGGTCCGACGTAGGAACCGCCGGGCACGTCCTGGGTGGCCGCGTACAGCGTCGGCAGGGCGCCGTGCTCCGGGTCGTTCTGCAGGAACGTCATCTTGCTGATCAGCGCGGTCAGGCCGCCGGCGTGCGAGGCCAGGTTCGTGGCGGCGATGCCCGGGTGCGCCGCCATCGACCGCGGCGTTGTTGACCAGGACGTCGAGGTCGCCGGTCCAGCCGTCCGCAAACGCGCGCACGGGCACCGAAAGCCACGAGAAGCTGCAGCTCCTGACAGTCATCGGACTCCAGAACCTCAGCGTGTGAGAGCCGCAATCATGGGTGCTGTCGAGCGCGCCGCCTGAGGGGGTCAGCAGATCACCCCCCTGAGGGCCGACTACCTGCTGCCA
>DASXKI010000171.1:0-6241 GCA_036496945.1 Streptosporangiaceae bacterium
GACGTCGCCGCCCGCCTGGGTTACACCGATATCGCGGCCTACGTCGGCGACCGCAGATCCGGTGGCTGGACATGGGAGGCAATCGCCGCCGAGTCCGGTCAGCCCCAAACCTGGCTGCGCCGGAACGCAACGGCACCTGACCACCGCGCGCGCCCACGCTAGGCGGGCAGACCGCTGGCGCGCTTCCTCGTCACCTACTACGCCGGTGACATGCAGTCCGATCCGCTGTCCATCGCGGATGCCCGGCGAGCGTTCGTCCAGTGGGCCGAGCGGGCCGGCCCGGCGCTTGCCGACGTAGGCGCCCCGGTCCGGTCTTCGACGACCATCGCCGCAGATAGGGCCCGCGATGCAATCGCCGGAGAGCCGCTCATGGGCTGGTCCATCGTCGAGGCAGCGGACCATGACGGAGCCGTCCAGTTCGTGCGGAATCACCCGTTCCTGAGCCGCGGCGGCATAGTGCAGGTCAGCGAGCCCATCTGAGCCGGTCACCTGGCTGGTCTGCGTATCTGGTGCCGCTGACGTTCGGTGTACCGGCCATGACGGCCGGGCAAGATCGCTGCGCGGGCGGCCGGAAGGAGGCCGGCGCGCCGCCGTCCCGCGCCCGATTCTGATGGCAAGCTCCCAGCACAGGTCCGTAGCGGCAGACACGACAGGAGCGAAGTCTCATGGAACTGAGCGCACGCAACCAGCTCAAGGGCACCGTCACCGGCATCAAGTCGGGCGCGATCATGGCCGAGATCACGGTCGACGTCAAACCCGGATCCGTCACCGCGGCTATCACTGACTCATCACGCGAGCGCCTCGACATCAAGGAAGGCGACGAGGTATTGGTCGTCATCAAGGCGACCGAGGTGATGATCGCCAGGCCTTGACACGGGAAGCGTGCAGCCCCCAATCACCGTCGTGCCAATCGACAAGGGCCACGGCCGCGCCGCCGGTGAGCTGCTGGTCGCACGCTCCTCGCTGGACATCGATGTGCGCTAGGCGCCCTGCTGGCCGTCGTGGCACTCCGTCAGCCGCGGCCTGTCCTGCTGCTGACGGGCTCCTCGGCCGACCTGGCGAAGCTCACCGAGGAGCCAGGCCGGCCGAGAAGCGAACGGATCACCATCATCGGTGTCTAGCAGGGCCATCTCTAGCAGGGCCACATCTACCGGAGGGTCAGCCGCGCGTCGCGAGCGTGACCGTCTGGTAGCGGCGATCCCGCTAGCGACGGGCCGCACTGCACAGCTCGGCGTCGCGGTCGTCCGCCAGCGCTGACTGAAGTTGCGAGTCCGGCCCGCGGTTAGTCCGCGCCGCCATGCTTCGCGCAGCCAGCTGAGCAGCGGCTGGGCTATCGGATTGCGGCGCAGTCCGGTGCCAGGGCACTTGCCGAGCCGTCCGCCGCGGCGAACCACTGCGGCTGGCCTTTGCTGCCCGGGCCAGCCTGTACGCGTCCGCCGCCGCGCGCATGTCCGAGATCCGCTGCTCGGCCACGAGCTTGGTGATGTAGGGGTGCACTTCGGCCTCCTCGAGTTCGGACCTCGGATGAGGTCCATGCCTCGAGACTCGCCGTAAGACGGGCAGTTCCGGATCGGCAGCGATCCCTACTTCCGGCGTGTGGCCGCCTTAGGCCGCCGGCCGGGGCGCCGATTCGTCCGGGTTTGCGGCTAGGAGACGGCCGCTGACCGAACCGCACCTCATGCTGGCGATCAGCCTCGCCGAGTCCGTCAGCGCCCTGCGCCGGGGTCGGATTTGCCGTGTCGCCGCGGCCGGCCCCAGCGGGCGAACGCGTAGAGCCCGCCGGCCGCGGCCGACAGCGACCCGCCGAAGAGGAACCACTCACCGGCTGAGTTGGCGGTCACCAGGATGCTGCCACCCGCTGGCACGCTGCTCAACACCACGGTGACGACCAGCCAGCCGGCTGCGGGCAGTACCCCGCCGAGGGCCGAGCGCATCCCCCACGAGCCGAGCACGCAAGTGGCCAGGATGGCCAGGTCGAAGCAGATCGCCGCCAGCGGCACTGGCCCGCGGCTGTACTGGAACGTGCCGATCAGGCCCTGGACCATTCCCAGCAGGAACAGCGCGACGTATGCGGCCACCGCGACGCCCTGGCCGTCGCCGCGGGCTGGCGGCTGGCCGCTCGCTGGCCTGCCCTGTGTGCTGTCCACAGCGGAAGGCTAGTCAACCTCGGGCGCGGCGGGCGCGCCGGCTAGTTGAGCCCCCGCGAACAGGTCCGGCTCGAAATCGCCAGGCCCGTGACCGGGCCACGCAGGGCCAGCCAGCAGGGTGTAGTACTCGGTGCCCAGCGCGCGCTGGCCGACCATATCGGACAACGCGAAAAACGGGCTGTCGACGGCGATCTGAGTCGCATGCGCGCGCATCGCGGCTAGCTTGGCTTCCAGGTAGTCGCGGGCGTCGATGCGCGTGGTCACCTTGTCGTCGTCGGTGCCGAATGGCAGGGCATCGACGGACTCGACCCTGGTGAAGTCGGTGCCGGCCAGCTCGGTCCGGCCCAATTCGGTCCGGCCCAATTCGGTACTGCCGCCGTCACTGCCGCCAGCGCCGTCCTCTAGCAGGGCCATCGCCTCGGCCAGCACCGACTTCGGAATCGCCGTGGCGTAGAACTTGCTGACCAGCCCGTCGGCCAGCTCGAAGGCGCGCCAGGCGACCCGATGCGCCTGGATGTGGTCGGGATGCCCGTAGAAGCCGTTGTCGTCGTAGGACACCATGACCTGCGGCCGGACCTCGATGATGATGTCAAGCAGCGCACGCGCCGCCTCATCGACGTCGGCCTGCCAGAAGCAGCCGGGCCAGTCATTGGACGGGGTGCCCATCATGCCGGAGTCGCGCCACCGGCCGGCCCCGCCGAGGAAGCGGTGATCGGTCACTCCAAGCGCCGCGCAGGCCGCGGCCAGCTCGCCGATCCGGTGCTGGCCAAGGCCGCCGCCGGCGTCCCAGGCCAGCTGCGCCAGCTCCGGCGGTATCACCTCGCCTAGTTCGCCGAGGGTGCACGTCACGAGCGTCACCGTCGCGCCCTCGGCCGCGTACTTCGCCATCGTCGCGCCCGTGCCGATGGACTCGTCGTCCGGATGCGCGTGGACCAGCAGCATGCGCCTGCCGTCCGGTTTATTCATATCCGTGAGCCTACCGACCGATGCTTACCTGGAGGCTGGCAGTATCTAGTCCGTGACAGATTCCTTCCCTCGCCAGTCGGCCCGGACCATGGGCTTCACGCTAGGCGCTCCGCGCTCCTTCCGGCTCTCACCCGACGGTGAGACTGTCATCTTCCTGCGGTCCCGCGGCGGGACTGACGCGGTGACCTGCCTGTGGGCACTCGACGTCGGCACCGGTGACGAGCGGCTGATCGCCGACCCGGCCGAGTTTGGCGCGGCGGGCGCCGAGAACGACCCGGTCGAGAAGGCGCGCCGGGAACGAGCGCGGGAGCGGGCAGGTGGCATCGTCGCGTTCGCCACCGACGCAGCTTGCACGGTCGCGGCCTTCACGCTGGCAGGGGTCGTCTATCTCGCTGACCTCCGGCCGGCGGGAGGCGAGGTGCGCGAGCTGGCCACCGTGACGCCTGCCGCCGATCCCCGTCCGGACCCGGCGGGCACGCACGTTGCCTACGTCAGCGACGGTGCCCTGCGAGTCCATGAGATCGCCACTGGCGCGGACCGGGTGCTGGCCGATCCTGAGGGCGCCGAGGGCATCAGCTTCGGGCTGGCCGAGTTCATCGCGGCCGAGGAGATGGACCGCAGCCGCGGGTACTGGTGGGCGCCGGATGGATCCGCGATCCTCACCGCGCGCGTCGACGAGACGCCGGTGCAGTTCTGGCACATCGCCGACCCGTCCAGCCCGGCCGCCGAGCCCAGGTCGGTCCGCTACCCGGCGGCCGGCACGCCCAACGCCATCGTCGGAGTGTTCGTCGCCACGCTGGCGGGCGACCTGAGAGAGGTTAGCTGGGACTCCGCCGCGCTGCCCTACCTCGTGACCGCGAGCTGGGACACCGAGACCGGGCATCCGCTGCTGGTCGTGGCTAGCCGCGACCAGCGAGACATGCGGATCCTCGCCGTCGACCCGGCCACCGGGTCCGCCAGCCTGGTCCGGGCCGACACCGATCCGTCGTGGGTCGACATCGTGACCGGCGTGCCAGCCGGCCTGCCGGGGGGCCGGATCGCCTGGACCGCCGACATCGGCGGGGCCAAGCGCATCGTGGCTGGCACCGAGGCCGAGCATGCAGCCGGCACGGCCGAGGTCCTGACACCAGACTCGATCAACGTACGGGAGATCCTCGGCACCGACGGCGACACGATCCTGTTCACGGCGAGCGACGAGGATCCAGCCGCCACCTCGGTCTGGACCGCGAGCCCAGCTGGCCTGCAGCGAGTGAGCCCGGCGGACGGCATGCACGGCGGCCAGCAGGCAGCCGGGACGCTGCTGCTGGTCAGCCGCACCCTGGCCGACTCCGCCACGTCGGTCCGCATCCTGCGAGCCGGCCGGGGCGAGGGGTCACCGACCGAGGTCGCCACCATCGGCTCCGTGGCCGAGACGCCGAACCTGCCGCTGCCCCAGCCGCTGCTCACCTGGTCAGCCGGGCCTAGCCGGGTCAGGACCGCGATCGTGCTGCCGTCCTGGCATACGCCGGGCTCAGGCAAGCTGCCAGTCTTGTGTGACCCCTACGGCGGTCCGCACTTCCAGCGCGTGGCGGCCGCAGGCGGGGCGTACCTCAACTCGCAGTGGTTCGCCGAGCAGGGCTTCGCCGTGGTTATCGCCGACGGCCGAGGCACGCCGGGCCGCGGCTCAGCGTGGGACCGCGCGGTAGCCGGGGACCTGGCCGGGCCGGTCCTGGCGGACCAGGTCGAGGCGCTCCACTCCGCCGCCGAGCAGTGCCCCGACCTGGACCTCACCAAGGTCGGCATCCGGGGCTGGTCGTTCGGCGGGTACCTGTCCGCGCTGGCCGTGCTGCGGCGGCCGGACGTCTTTCATGCCGGGATCGCCGGGGCGCCGCCGACCGACTGGCAGCTCTACGACACCTGCTACACCGAGCGCTACCTCGGATTGCCCGAGGCCGAGCCGGAGGTGTATGCGCAGAGCTCGCTACTGGCCGACGCGCCCAAGCTGTCCAGGCCACTGCTGCTCATCCACGGCCTGGCGGACGACAACGTGGTGGTCGCGCACAGCCTCCGGTTGTCCGCGGCGCTGCTCGCCGCCGGGAGGCCGCACAGCGTCTTGCCGTTGTCTGGCGTGACCCACATGGCGTCGCAGGAAGACGTGGCAGAGAATCTGCTCCTGCTCCAGGTGGACTTCCTGCGCAGATCCCTGGGTATCCAGACGCCATGACGCGGCTGCTGATCGGCGGTTACTCGGGCGACAAGGGCGCGGGCTCCGGCATCGCGGTGCTGGATGATGACCAGGTCACGGCTATCATCCCGGCCGATTCACCGTCCTGGATCGCCCGGCACCCAGGCCTGGCCGTGCTGTACGCGGTCGCCGAGACCGACGATGGCCAGGTGCACGCATGGTCGCTGCACGACGGCGCCCCGGCGCAGCACCTCGGCTGCGGCGCGACCGGCGGCGCCGAGCCGGCCCACCTCACTGTGGACGCCTCCGGCCGGTACCTGATCACCGCCAACTACAGCGGCGGCAGCCTCAGCGTGCACCGGCTCGGCCCGGACGGCAGCATCGGCGAGCGCACCGACCTGATCCAGCACGAGGCCCACGGCCAGGATGCGCGCCAGGAGGGGGCGCACCCGCACATGGTGCGCACTGCCGAGGACGAACTGCTGGTGACCGACCTCGGTGGCGACGCGATCTACCGGTACCGGCTCACGCCCGAGGGCAAGCTCATGCAGGAAGGCGTCATCCCGGCCCCACCCGGCTCGGGTCCGCGACACCTGCTCCAGGTCGGCGGCCGCAACTATGTGACCGCTGAGCTGAGCGGCCAGGTCCTCGTCTACGACGCCGGCTGGCACCTGGTCGGCACCGTGCCAGCCAGTAACGTGACCGGCCACAACCAGCCGTCCGAGCTCGTCAGCGATGGACGCTACCTGTACGTTGCCAATCGCGGCCCGGACACGATATCGGTGTTTGCCCTGGACAATGCCCTGCCGCGGTACGTCACCGAGGTCAAGGCGGGCGAGTGGCCGCGGCATATCGCCCTCGATGGCGATCGGCTGTATGTCGCCAACGAGCGCTCCCACACTGTGATGATCATGCAGATCGATCAGGAGACCGGGATCCCGGCCGTGATCCAGAGCATCGAGGT
>DASXKI010000172.1:0-13253 GCA_036496945.1 Streptosporangiaceae bacterium
GTGGTCCACTCCTCGATCCGGCCGCTACTGGCCTGCACCGGCCAGGAGCCATCCGGCTGCTGGGCGGCCGCGAGCCAGCCGTAGGCGCGCCGGGCCTGCTCGGTTAGCCCGCAGACGGTCAGGGCCATCGCGCATTCGACATGGTTCCAGGCATCGACGTGCCCGTCAGGCCAGCCGATCGAGCCGTCGGCCTGCTGCCCGGCCGCGATCGCGTGCCCTGTCGCGATCAGCTGGTCTGTGGTCAGGATCCCCGGCAGCTCCGGTACCCGCCTGCTCGCGCCGAGGCGGTCAGGCTGCCGCATGCACCTTCTCCGCGGTGGCGGGGCGCGGGCTCGCGGCGGCGGCAGCCGGCTTGGTCGCGTAGACGACCAGGCTCTTGCCGATGAGCGGGTTCAGCGCCCTGTCGGCTGCCTGGGTCACCGCCGGCTTGCGCATGATGTCCCAGACCAGCAGCTTGTGATAGGCGCTGGCCAGCGGGTGGTCGTCGTCGTGCACGCCGACCGCGCACTTCAGCCACCAGTACGGCGAGTGCAGCGCGTGGGCGTGATGGAAGCCGCCGACGTCCAGGCCCGCTCTGGTGAGCTTGGTCTCCAGTTCGTGCCGCGTGAAGATGCGGATGTGGCCGCCGGGCACATTGTGGTAATCGTCGGATAGCAGCCAGCAGATGCGCTCCGGCAGCCAGGCGGGCACGGTGATCGCGGCGACGCCGCCGGGCCGCAGCACCCTGGCGACCTCGTGCATCGCGGCCTGATCGGCCGGGATGTGCTCCATGACCTCGGCCGCGATCACGATGTCGAACGAGTCATCCGGGAACGGCATCTGAGTGGCGTCGCCGACCGACGCGGTGATCGAGGCAGGGACCTGGAGCTCGCCCGCCTCGACCATCGCCGCGGCGATGGCAGTGACCTGCTCCAGCTCGGCGCGGTCCATGTCGAGCGCGACCACCTCGGCCCCCCGCCGGGCGGCCTCGAACGCGTGCCTGCCGGCGCCGCACCCGAGGTCGAGCAACCTCGTTCCCGGACGAATGGACAGTCGGCTGAAGTCCACGGTCAGCATGGCGCGACCACCTCCGCCGTCGCCTGCGCTGATGCCGGGCGGCCGCTGACGGCGATGGCCTGGCGGTATTCCGCCACCGTCGCCCTGGCCACGGCCTGCCACGCGAACCGCTCGGCCACCCTGGCGACGGCCGCCTTCGAGAGGCGCTCGCGCTCGGCCGGCGAGTCGTGCAGCGTGCGCAGCGCGGCGCACAGCTCCTCGGCGTCGCCGGGGGTCACCAGGAGCGCCGCTTCGCCAGTGACCTCGGGCAGCGCGCCGGTCCGGCTAGCCACGAGCGGCGTGCCGGATGCCATGTGCTCGACCGCGGGGAGCGAGAAGCCCTCATACAGAGACGGCACGACGGCGATCTCGGCGCTCGCCACGAGCTCGGCGAGCTCGGCGTCGCTGATGCCGCTCACGAACTGCACCTTGTCGGTCAGCGACAGCTCGCCGAGCAGTCGCTGCGTCGGGCCGTCGGGGACGAGCTTGCTGACGAGCGTGAGCGAGACGGTCCGCTCGGTGCTGAGCTTGGCGAAGGCACGCAGCAGCGTCGCGACGCCCTTGACAGGGGAGTCGGCGCTGGCGACGGCCACGATCCGGCCGGGTATCCGAGCGCCAGGCCGCGGGTGGAATAGCCGGGTGTCGACGCCCAGCGGGATGACCCTGACGTTGTCCGCCAGCACCTTGAAGTCGCGCAGGATGTCAGCCTTCGACGACTCCGAGCCGGTCAGCACCGGGCCGATCCGCCGGGCTACGCGCCCTTGCATGCCGACGAAGGAATACCAGCGCCACTTCGGGATCTTCCGCAGGCCGCGGGCAGCCTTCAGCTCGATCCGCCGGTCCACGCTGATGGGGTGGTGAATGCTGGTCACGACCGGCAGCCCGAGCCGGGCGATGGCCAGGTTGCCGTAGGCGAGCACCTGGTTGTCGTGCACGACGTCGAAGTCGTTCACCCGTGGCCGCAGCGCGCGCACTGCGCGCAGGCTGAACGTCAGCGGTTCGGGGAAGTACGCGGTCCACATGCCAGCGACTTCAAGCACGTCGATCCAATCCCGGTACTCGCGCAGGTGCGGCGTGCGGAACGGGTCGTCGTCGCGGTACAGATCCAGGCTGGGGAGCTCGATCAGCTGCGGTCCCGGCTCGAGCTCGGGATAGGGCTGGCCGGAGTAGACCTCGACGTGGTGGCCGAGCGCGGCAAGTTCGCGGGATAGGTGGCGCAGGTAGATGCCCTGACCGCCGCAATGGGGCTTGCTGCGGTAGGAGAGCATGCACACGCGTAGCGCGCCGCCCGCATCTGCTAGTCGTGCGGTGCTCACGCAGGTTCGCGCCTCCTCGTTCGCCACTGGCTCCCCACGACAGGCGACCCGCGTGACCCCTCTTGGCAGCGAACATTACCAAGCGGGTAACTTGAGTGCCCTATAACCCCACTCGTTAGTCGCCGGCCTGTCCCACAGCAGCGCCGTGTCTGTAAGCTGCCGCGACGAAGGTTTTACACGGAGGCTCCCCTGACACGACGTGCGCTGATCACCGGTATCACCGGGCAGGATGGTTCCTACCTGGCTGAGCACCTGGTCGACATGGGATATGAGGTCTGGGGACTAGTCCGCGGCCAGGCCAATCCGAGGGTGCGCCATCTGCGCCAGTTGCTCGGGGACGTGCGGCTGATCCGCGGCGACTTGCTGGACCAGGGCAGCCTGATCGCCGCGGTCGAGCGCGTGCAGCCAGATGAGGTCTACAACCTGGCGGCCATCTCGTACGTGCCGATGTCGTGGCAGCAGGCGGAACTGACCGGCGAGGTCACCGGCCTTGGCGTCCTGCGAGTGCTGGAGGCCATCCGGGTCTGCAGCGGGATCAGCGCGTCCCGCAGCCCCGGCCGCGGCCAGATCCGGTTCTACCAGGCGTCGACGTCGGAGATGTTCGGCCAGGTGACGGAGTCCCCGCAGAACGAGCAGACGTCGTTCCACCCGCGCAGCCCATACGGCGTGGCGAAGGTCTACGGCCATTTCCTGACGCAGAACTACCGTGAGTCCTACGGCATGTACGCGGTGTCCGGGATCATGTTCAACCACGAGTCGCCACGGCGCGGGGCCGAGTTCGTCACCAGGAAGGTCTCGCTCGGGGTGGCGAAGATCAAGCTCGGCGACGAGCGGCAACTGCGCCTCGGCAACCTGAGCGCCAGCCGCGATTGGGGCTTCGCGGGCGACTACGTCCGGGCCATGCAGCTGATGCTCGCTCAGGACTCGCCTGCGGACTACGTCATCGGCACCGGCGTCACGCATTCAGTGGAGACGCTGGTCGATCACGCGTTCCGTGCGGCGGGCCTGGACTGGCATGACCACGTCGTGACCGACGCGGCGTTCATCCGGCCGGCTGAGGTGGACCGGCTCTGCGCGGATGCGTCGAAGGCACGTGACGAGCTCGGCTGGGAGCCCAAGATCGGATTCGATGAGCTGGTGGCCATGATGGTGGACGCCGACATGGAGCTGCTAGCGGCCGGCGGTAATGCGGGCGAGGAGTACCCGACCGAATCCTGGTAGTCGCAGGCCGCCTGGTAGTCGCAGGCCGCCTGGTAGTCGCCTGGCGCCTGCTAGATCCGGCCGCCCGCCAGGTAGCCGATGCCGTAAGTGAGCGCGGCCGCGACCGCGGCGAGCGTGAGCTGGCGTAGCGCACCGCGCCAGAAGGGCCGCGCCGTGATCCGGGCCACGAGACCGCCGCCCACGAAGGCGGCGACGGCGGCCAGGATGAGCGCCGCGCCCAGCGAGGAGAAGCCGAGCAGGTACGGCAGCAGCGGGATGAGCGCGCCTACCGCGAACGTGGCTAGTGATGCGCCGGCCGCGGTGAACGGTGACGGCAGCTCCTGATGGTCGACGCCGAGCTCCTCGCGGACGTGGATGCGCAGCGCCTCCTCCGGCTGCCGTGACAGCTGCCGCGCGACCTCGTCGGCCAGCTCGGGATCCACGCCGCGCATCTTGTACAAGCCGGCGAGCTCGACCTGCTCACCGTGCGGGTTGTGCTCGAGCTCGAGCCGCTCCTTCTCGACCTCGGCGGCGACCAGCTCGTTTTGCGAGGAGACCGAGACGAACTCGCCCGCAGCCATGGAGAACGCGCCCGCGGCGAGCCCGGCCAGGCCGGTCAGCACGATGGTCTTCTGCGCCAGGCCGCCGCCGCCGACACCGGCGATCAGCGAGACGTTGGTGACCAGCCCGTCCATCGCGCCGAACACCGCCGGCCGCAGCCAGCCGCCGGATACGTCGCGATGCTGGTGCATGTCCCCTTGCCCGGCGCTAGTGGCCGGATGCGCCATCGGAGCCGGGGTGGCTGCGGGACCTGGCAGCCCAGCTGCGGCGTCCAGCGGCTCGGCCACCGGATCCGCCTGGCGGATCGCGTCGTCCGTCTGAAAGCCGGGGTTGCTCGCTGACATACGGGGTCGCCTTGCTGCTCTCGTCAGATGAATGGGTGACTGGCGCGACACCCTGCGCCGCTGCACCACCCATTATACCGACGGCGCTGGCCGCGGCCCGGCTCCAGCGCCCTGACCTGCGGCTCCACAGGCCGCCTGGCATCGAGCCGGGCGGCCTGTGGCCACTCAGGTGAGGTCGCTGCCGGTCAGCTCTTCGTGCAGTTGTACAGGAAGATGTGCCCGATCGCCGTGGGGTAGACGCCAGAGACGTTCTTGGCGCTAGCCGTCAGGTAGTTGTAGAAGTAGCCGTAGATGACCGGGGTCTGCTCCAGTAGCAGCGTCTCGATCTGCCCGGCGATAGTTCGCTGGCTCGACAGGTCAGCTGTGGCGATGTACTGGTTGGACAGCCTGTTGTAGTCAGCGTTGCTGAAGTGAGCGGCATTCCACGAACCGGTGCCAGCCTTGGCGTTGATCGTCTGCAGCGGCGCGGTCAGGAACACATTCGGCACGCTCCGGTGACCGTAGTCGACCAGGCTCATGGTGGCGTCGAGCCAGTCTGATGTGCCGAAGAGGTAATTGCCGTAGTACTTCGGCTGCGCCTCGATATTCAGCTTGAGGTTAACGCCGATGGCCTTGGCCGACTGCTGCACGACCTGTGCGTACTGCGGGATTTCCTGGAAGATCTCGCCGGTCAGGGTGGCGGTGAACCCGTTCGGATGACCGGCCGCCGACAGCAGTGCCTTGGCCTTGGCGACGTCCAGGCTGCGCTGGGCGATGCTGGTGTTGGTCGACGGGTACACCGGCGCGAATGGGCTGTCGTTGCCGATGTCGGCGTAGCCCTGGAACAACGCCGTCACGATCGCCGGCCGGTCCAGCGACAGCGCCATGGCCTGCCGGACCCTGGCGTCGGTGAACGGTGCCTGGTCGGTGCGCATGGATAGCTCGCGGTGCGCGCTGGACTTGAGCTTGATGATGTTGTACCCGCCGCCCAGCAGCTGCTGCCCGCCGCTCACCGAGAACTGCCCGACCACGTCGATCGAGCCGCTGGTCAGCGCCAGGATCGCCGGCGTATCGATGTCGTAGAAGGTGAACTCGGTAGCGGCCGGAATTGCCTTGGCGCCCCAGTACTGCTCGTTGCGGACAAAGGAGGCACCCGTCTTCTGGGTGTAGGCCTTCAGCGCGAATGGTCCGGTGCCGATGAACGTGCTCTCCCATTTGGCGGGGTCGTAGTTGTTCGGCAGGATGATCATGTTGTAGTTGTCTGAGGACGTGAGGTAGGGGAAATTACCGTTCGGGGCGTTCAGGTGGAATGCGACCGTGAAGTCGTCGACCTTCTGCACACCGGCCGGCGTCAGCACGCCGCCGAACGCCGACAGCGCAGCGCCCTTGCCCGCCGGGTTGGTCTGCAGCTTGTAGGTGTAGACGACATCGTCAGCGGTGAGCGGGGCACCGTTGTGGAACTTGACACCCTGGCGGATCTTGAAGGTCCAGACATCGGAGGTCGAGTTCGACGTCCAGCCGGTGGCTAGCACTGGCTTCAGGGTCAAGGTCTGGTCAGACAGGCAGAGATACTCACCGGTCTGGGCCAGCATGTCCAGGCCGCCCTGATCGGCAACGGTGACCGGGTTGATCGCCCCGGCCGGGGTGACGATGCCGACCTTGATCGTGGCGTTGCTGGCGGCGGAACCCGACGACGGCGTCGTGCTGGGTGAGGACGAGCCGCAGGCAGCCAGGATTCCGCTCAGTACGGGCGCGGAGATCCCGACCAGTGCGCCTGCGCGCAGGAATCCCCGTCGGTTGATGTGACCGGCGACGAACTCATCGATGACGTGATTCCCGATTTCTGATTGCTCAGCACGCAGCCGGTCAAGCCGGTCGTTTCTAGAATGCACAGGTCCTCCTCGGGAGCTTTTCATGACATTCGCTCATTGCTTTGCAGCGTTGTTAGCTGGCCGATAGGGATATGACAACTCATCAGGTGGCCCGGCTCGACTTCGGTCAGCGGCGGTTCGGTCGATTCACAGACTCCCGAAGGCAACCGCCTCGGGCAGCGAGTATGGAAGACGCAGCCGCTCGGCGGGTTCGCCGGTGAGGGAATCTCGCCAGTCAGCCGGATCCGCTCGGTGCGCCGGCCATCCAGGCTCGGGACCGCGGATAGCAGCGCCTCGGTGTAGGGATGATGGGGTCCGCTGAACACCCGCTCTGCCGGGCCCAGTTCCATCAGGCGGCCAAGGTAGAGCACCGCGATTCGATCTGAGAGGTACCGCACTAGCCCGAGATCGTGCGAAATGAACAGGTAGGTCACCTGCTCTTTGGCTTGCAGGTCGGCGAGCAGGTTGAGAATCGCCGCCTGCACCGAGACATCCAGCGCCGAGGTGGGCTCGTCGCACACCACGATGCGCGGCCCGCCGCCAAAGGCACGGGCGATGGCGACCCGCTGCTTCAGGCCGCCGGACAGCTGTCGTGGCCGTAGCGGCAGGTGCCTGGGTTCCATCCGAACCGACCGGACAAGATCGGTCAGCCGTTCGTCGAGCGCAGCCCCGGCCAGGCCGGCCAGCTTGGCCAGCGGCCTGCTGATCAGCTGCCGCACCGTGTGCCTGCGGTTCAGCGCAGAGTCGGGGTTCTGAAAGACGATCTGCAGCGCCTTGAGCTGTGATTGACTGCGCCGCCTGAGATCAGCGCTCAGCCGCTCGCCGTTCATGTCGATGGCCGACCCGGTATCGGGCGGGATGAGCCCGAGCAGAAGTCGCGCGAGCGTGGTCTTGCCGCTGCCGGACTCCCCGACCAGGCCGAGGGTCTCGCCGCGCTCGATATCAAGGTTCACCCCAGCCAGGGCATGCACCGCCTGGCCGCGAGAGGTAAAGGTCTTGGACAGGTTCCTGATGGTCACGACCGGCTGTGCCGCCGCCGGGGACGAGGACAGCTGCACATCGACCGGTGTGCTCCTGGGCAGATCTGGCGTCGCCTCATGTAGGTAGCACCGGGAGGTCTGGCCCGGCCCGGCCTCAAAGGCCGGCGGCGCCGCATCCCTGCAGCGCTGCTCAGCGATCGGGCACCGCGGAGCGAAGATGCACCCCACCAGTTTCTGGCCGGGCGGCGGGAGGAAGCCGGGAATTGCGTCTAGCCTGCCGTGGTCCTTGCGCTGGCCCAGCCTTGGGATGCAGCGCACCAAGCCCATCGTGTAGGGATGCCGCGGCTGGTCGAAGACCTGGCGGGCTGGACCCTCCTCAATCAGCTCCCCCGCGTACAGCACGCCAACCCGGTCGCACATCTGCGCGATCACGGCCAGGTTGTGGCTGATGAACAGCAGCGACGTCGCCAGCTCAGCGCGCAGCCCGGCCACCAGGTCCAGCACCTCAGCCTCGACGGTGGCGTCCAGTGCTGTCGTGGGCTCGTCCAGGATCAGCAGCGCCGGCTCGGACGCGAGCGCCATTGCGATCACGACCCGCTGCGCCATGCCACCGGACAGCTGGTGCGGATATCGCTGCATCACCTGGCCGGGGTCGGGGATCTGCACCTTGCCAAGCATCGCCTCGGACCGCTCCAGTGCCTCGGTCCGGCCGAGCCCGGCCACCTCGTAGACCTCGGCTACCTGCCGGCCGACCCGGATTGCCGGGTTCAGCGCCTTGCCCGGCTCCTGGTACACCATGGACACCGACTGGGCCCGCAGGTGGCGTAGCTCGGTGGCGTTCATGGCGAGGGGATCTCGGCCGGCGATCCGGATCGAGCCCGCACTGACCCGGCCGTTGCGCGGCAGGTAGCCGGTCAGCGCGAGCGCCACCGTCGACTTGCCGGACCCGGACTCGCCGACCAGGCCGTAGGACTCGTTACGGCCGATCTGGAAGGACACGTCCCGCAGGGCCAGCTGGTCGTGGCCGCGGACCCGGTAGCTGACATCGAGGTGCTCGACCTGGACTGCGGCCAGCGGCCCGGCTGCTGGACCGGGAATGGCAGTCGTTTCCGTCGCGGTCATCCGGCGAGCACCTGCTCTATCGCGTCAGCCACCAGGTTGATGGCGATGATCAGGGACGCGATGGCGAGCGCGGGGAAGAGCGTCTCCCACCAGTACCCGGCGCCGAGCAGCACGTAGTTCGCGTTGATGTCAGTCCCCCAGTTGGGCGTCGACAGCTGGACGCCGAAGCCGAGGAAGGCCAGCGTCGCGACGGCGAAGATCGCGTAGCCGAGCCGGACGGTGAACTCCACCAGGACCGTGGGCATGACATTCGGCAGGATCTCCACGAACATCATGCGGGCGGGTCGCTCGCCCAGCAGCCGGGCGGCAGGCAGGTAGTCGAGCTGGCTCTCCACCTGGACGGCGGATCTGACAGTCCGGGCGATCAGCGGCGTGAAGATGAAGCCGATCACCAGGATCTGCGTGATCGTCGATACTCCGAGCGCCACCACGAAGAGGAAAATCACCAGGATGGCCGGCAGCGCGAGCACTGCCTCGACGACCCGGCCGACTAGCAAGTCGACGACGCCGCCCAGGTAACCAAGCACGAGGCCGAGCGCCGTGCCCAGTACTGTGCCGACAGCAGTCGCCAGCGGGGCGATGATCAGTATCGTTCGCGCGCCGACGATGACCCTGGACAGCACATCGCGGCCTAGCTGGTCGGTGCCGAACCAGTGGGCGCCAGATGGTGGCTTGTTGGTGGCCAGCAGCTGCTGCGCCAGCGGATCATGTGGCGCGATAGCGGTCCCGAAGATGGCGCACGCGATCCAGAACAGCAGGATCACCGCACCGGTGAGGAACGCCGGCCGACCTAGCAGCAACCGCCACACCGGCAGTTCGCGGCGCTCAGCGTCGGTGGAGACGATGTCCGGCGGCAACGCGAGAGTCTCGGTCATTGCAATGCCCCTGTGCGCTGGCGCGGGTTCAGCACGGTCGTCAGCAGGTCGGCGCCGACCGTTGCCACCATGTACACCACGCCGATCGTGAGCACTGCGGCCTCGAGTATCGGGAAGTCCTTGGCGTTCGCCGCGTGGTAGATGAGGTTGCCGATGCCCTGGTAGTTGAAGAGCCTTTCGACGACGACCAGGCCGCCGATCAGGTAGCCAGTCTGGGTCGCGATGACGGTGATGGTCGGCAGCAGCGAGTTCCGCAGCACGTGGCGGTAGATGACCACGGTGCGTGTCAGGCCCTTCAGGGTCGCGGTGCGGACGTAGTCGGACTCCAGCGCCTCGATGGTGCCTGCCCGCGCCATCCGTGCGATGTAGCCGAACAGGACGAATATCAGCGGGATCGCGGGCAGGATCAGCGAGCGCAGCTGGGTCAAGAAGGAAGCACCGCTTTGAGCCTGCGCGGACGACGGCAGGACCTTCAGCACAACGCTGAAGACGACGATGACGACGATGCCGGATACGAACTCTGGCACGGTCGCGGCCGAACTGCCGGTCAGCGAGATGATCCGATCGAGCGGGCGCCCGGCGTAAAGGGCTGCGACCACGCCGCCCAGAATGCCGAGCGGGATGATCACGATGAGCGCGAGCGCAGCGAGCTTGGCCGAGTTCACCAGGGCTGCCCGCAGCAGCGGCTCGACGGGTGACTGGTACTGGTACGACTCGCCCATGTTGCCGTGCAGCAGGCCAGTGATCCAGCTCCAGTACTGAGTCACGAGCGGCCGGTCGACGCCAAGCTGGTGGTCGAGCGCGCGCACTGCGGACTCAGCGGATAGCGGACCGAGAATGGATCGGGCCGGATCTCCTGGCAGTACCTGGCCGGCAAAGAAGATGATCACGCTGAGCAGAAAAAGGGTGATGACCGCCAGGCCGAGGCGCCTCAGCAGGTAGATCGCCAACGGCCCCCCACGCCTAATAGGCCGGTCAAACTGTCGGGAAAGCCAATTTCAGGAAGCCTAGGTGGTGCTGAGCGCAGCCGCAAGGCGGTTTTCATCGAGCCCGTAGCGGGACGCGACGGCGACAGCCGCCTGTCCCTGCCGGTCCGCATGCGGTTGCGGAATACTGTCACCGCCATGCGAGTCAACTTAGCCAGCTTCGGGCGAAAGCGCACGGACTGCGGACCCGATGACCGATCAGATCCCGGAAAGCAGGCCAGGAAGGAACCTCTGTCGTGACTGAGTCACCAGCGACAGGCCATTCGTCGTGAAGATCACCACGATCCGCCTTGACCGGATGCGGCTGGTGCTCGACCCGCCCTTCGACGCGGCGTGGGACCTGGTGCCACGGCGGCACTTCGACGCCACCCTGGTGCGGGTCGAAACCGATGCGGGCATCACCGGGTATGGCTCGGGCGACACCATGGATGGCTTTGCGGCCTTCGCTGACCTGTTCACCGGGAAGGACCCGCTGCAGATCGCCAATCACGTCCGGACGCTGGAGACCATCGGGTTTCACGCCGGGCGGTACTGGCCGATGGAGGCAGCGCTCTGGGACATCATCGGCAAGGCCTGCGGCCAGCCGGTTGCCACTCTCTTCGGCGGCGCGGCCGACCGATTGCCGGCTTACGCCTCGTTCGGCGAACTGAAGAACCCGGCCGCGCGAGCAGACGCAGTGCTAGCGGCGCTGGAGGCCGGATTCCGCGCAGTCAAGATCCGGATCGGGCGGGCGGACGTGCAGTCGGGCCTGGCGGCGGTGCGGGCGGCCCGCGAGGCGGCTGGCAGCGACCTGGCGATCATGGTGGACCTGAACCAGTGGTGGCGGATGGCGGGCGACATCTCGCCGGCACTTGATGTTGCCGCGGTGCGCCGGATCGCGGCGGAGCTGGCCGAGCTCGGCGTGACCTGGCTGGAAGAGCCGCTGCCGGCCGCCGACCTGGCCGGGATGCGGTTGCTGCGGGAGCAGTGCGGAATCCGGGTGGCGGGTGGCGAGATGGCGCGCACGGCGACGGAGCTGCTCGATGCGATGGTGGCCGGGGCACTGGACGTGGTGCAGCCGGACGTCGTGCTGGCCGTCGGCATGCTGCGCGCCCGGACGGTCGCCGAGCTGGCCCTGCAGCAGGGCCGCTGGTTCACCCCGCATACCTGGACCAACGGCCTCGGCCTGCTGGCAAACCTGCATGTGGCGGCCGGCGTCGGCGGCGGGCCTTACCTAGAGTTCCCCTACGATCCGCCGGGGTGGACGCCGCAGCGCCGCGACTTCTTCCTGGCGCAGCCGGTCACCATCGACGCGGATGGCAGCGTGCGCGTGCCGGACCGGCCGGGCCTCGGCGCCGAGATTGACGAAGCCGCCGTGACGCGGTGGGCGCTGACCTGAGATGGCCGGAGCTGGGTTCGCCGGAGCTGGGTTCGCGGTGATAGGCACGTCCCGAGCGGAGCAGCGGTGAAGGTTGGATTCATTGGCCTCGGCCACATGGGCGGTCCGATGAGCGCGAACATTCTCGCGGCCGGACACGACCTGGTCGTGCATGACGTGCGTGCGGACGCGGCGGCGGGCCTGTTCGCGGCCGGCGCAGCCTGGGCGCCCTCACCACGCGAGACCGGTGCTGGCCGCGACGTGGTCATCACCATGCTGCCGACGCCGCGGCACGTGGCTGACGTTGTGCTCGGCCCGGACGGGCTGCTGGACGGGCTGGCGCCCGGCGCGGTCTGGGTGGACATGTCCACCAGCGTGCCCGAGGTGGCGGACCGGGTCCTGGCCCTGGCCGGGCCGCGCCAGGTTGCCGTGCTCGACGCGCCCGTCAGCGGGATGGCGGCCGGCGCGAAGGCAGGCACGCTGCAGATCTTCGTCGGCGGTGAGGCCGACGCCTACCACCGCATCCGCCCGGTGCTGGAGGCGATGGGCGATCCCGACAGGATCCTGCACGTTGGCGGGAACGGGGCCGGTTACACAGTCAAGCTCATGGTCAACCTGCTGTGGTTTGCGCACCTCACTGCCACGGCCGAGGTGCTGGCTGTCGGCGTCCGGGCGGGGGTCGACCTGGCGACGCTGCGGCGCTGCCTGCTAGCCAGCCCGGCGGCCAGCAACTTCCTCGAGCGGGACGTGCTGTCAGTGCTGGAGCGCGGCGACTACGACGACTCGTTCGCGCTCGCGCTGGCTTGCAAGGACCTCGGCCTGGCGGTGGACCTGGCCCGGCAGACCGGCGTTCCCGCCGAGGTGAGCGCGCTGGTCGAGCAGATCTACCGCCGGGCCAGGGCGCAGTACGGCGACGATGGCGGCGAGATGCTGCCGATCAAGCTGCTCGAGGACCTCACATCCACCCCGCTTCGGCTGCCGCAGGAGTGACCATGCTGTCAACGCCACCCGAGCTCGCCATCGGGACCACGCCCACCGCCCACTTCCGTGCCGGGGCGATCGCCAGGCTGCCCGAGCTGATCTCGGCGGCCGGCGGCCAGTCCGCGCTCGTGGTCACCGACGGCACGCTCGCCGCGACCGCCGTGATCGCCGCCGTAGCGGAACTGCTGTCCGCGGCCGGGCTGCCGGCCACTGTGTTCAGCGACGTGCACTCGAATCCGACGACGTCCGACCTGGCCGCCGGGGCCGCCGCCGCCGCCGGGCTGCTGGACGCACAGCCCGTCGTCGTCGCCGTGGGCGGCGGGTCGCCGATCGACGCGGCCAAGGGCATCGCGCTAGCTGCCGTCAACCCGCAGCGCGGCCGTGAGCTTGACTACCGATCCGATTTCGCCATCCCGGCGCTGCCCCTGGTAGCCGTGCCGACCACGGCAGGAACCGGGGCCGAGACGAACGCATTCGGCGTCGTGACCGACGAGGACAACCGCCGTAAGTTCTACGTAGGCCATGCCACCACGATGCCGGCCGCCGCGATCCTCGACCCGGAGCTGACCCTCGGGCTGCCGCCGGGTGCGACCGCCGCCACCGGGATGGACGCGCTCACGCATGCGATCGAGTCCTACCTGTCGAT
>DASXKI010000173.1:0-11612 GCA_036496945.1 Streptosporangiaceae bacterium
CAGGGCCCGGGCAGCTGACCGGCTCAGACGGTACGTGCTACCACCTATCCGCAGAACTCAAGGTCCCGGCTTACACCGGGTTCTTCGTGAACGGGGTGATCTTCCCGCTCATGATGTCCTGCTCCAGCGTCTTGAGCTCGGCCTGCACCGCCGCCGGAATCTTGCTGCTGTAGTCGTGGTACGGGGACAAGACCGCGCCGCCGTTGGCGAGAGTGCCGACGTAGGTGCCGCCCTTGAAGGTGCCGCCAGCCGCAGCCAGGACCGCGGTCTTGACTGCCTCGGTGATGCCCTTGGTCACGCTGGTGAGCATGTACTGGCAGTACTGGGCGGCACTGATACAGCCGTCGGTGTCCACCCACTCCATCGAAATGCTCTTGCCGGCGCTGTCCGCGGTCTGGACCGCCTTCGCGGTGCCAAGGCCAACGCCGCCAGCCACCGGGAAGATGACGTCAGCGTTGTCACCGATGAACGTGTTGGTGAGCGCCTGGCCCGCGCCAAGGTCGGTGAAGTTGCCGATGAAGCTGCCCTTCTGGGTCTGCTCGTTCCACCCGAGCACCTTGACGCTGGCGTGGTTCTGAGTGTTGTAGTAGTTCACGCCATCCTGGAAGCCGTCCTCGTAGATCGTGACGGTGCCGAAGTCCTGGCCGCCGTAGGTCGCCACGACGTGGGTCTTACTCACGGCCGCAGCCAGGTAACCGCCGAGGAAGGCGTCCTGCACGGTGTTGAACACCAGCTGGTCGATGTTCGTGACCTTCTTGCCGCTGAGGCAGAACGAAGCGTATGAGCAGTCGACGATCGCGAACTTCTGCTTCGGGTCGGCCTTGGCCGCAGCCTCGGTCGCGCCAGCCATCAGGAAGCCGACCGTGACGATGATCCCGCACTTCTTTGCTTCCAGCGCGCTGATGTTGGACGCATAGTCCGCCGTGGTGGCCGACGGCAGGTAGGTGACGCTGATCTTGCCGGGATTGGCGGCGGCGGCGCCCTGCATGCCCTGCCACGACGACTGGTTGAACGACTTGTCGTCGATGCCGCCTGTGTCCGTGACCATGCAGGCTAGGAACTTGCTGCCGGCTGCCGTGCCGCCGGTCGAGCCGCCTGAACTACCGGCCGTGCTTGAGCCGCAGCCAGCGGCAGCAGCCAGCAGGGCCACTATGCCGACTGTGGCGGCGGTCCTGAAAATCCCTCTCACCGTTACCTCCTGTGCGTGGCGCCCTGTGGTCGATCGGAAGGACGCTGGGGTAAGTCGTCCCGGTTGCCCCCCTCGGGATTGCCCGAAGGCTAGTCCCGGCGCCACCGCACGGGAAGCGTGAATGAGCCCTCCGAACATCGATGTTGCCGAATCGATACCTCTGCGGTATTTGACACGGCTCAACTGGCCGAATGGCCAGGGAGTGCCGCATCGAGGAGTCCCGACGTGGGTGGGTGTTACGGCCCGGCGCAGCGCCCAGCGCCCGTCTGGTGAGCTGCGTCAGGAACCGGAACGGGGCCGCCGACGGTGCCACAACCGCGACCATCCGCCGGCCGGTGACGTCGCCTGCGCCGAGTCGGGCGGACGCGGTGGTGCGGAGGCTGGCGGTGGTGGTGTGTGTGCCTCGCGCCACGCGGCCACCACCCTGTCTTCGTCCACCAGCGGGACGAAGATGGGCGGCCCGACCGGGATCCGCCGCCACTCCTTGATCTGTCGGTTGAGCTCGGCGACGGCCTCGCGCACCTCCTGCTCGGATCGCAGCGCAGGGGCGGCCTCGACCAGTCTCGCCGACTCCTTGCGCAGCTTCAGCGGCGTTGGCAGCAGCACGTCGGCCGAGACGCCCTCGCGGCGCAGGTAGTCACGCAGCCAGGCCTGCTCGTCGTCCGCTTCCCCGCGCTTGGGCAGCGGCTTGCCCGCGCCGGGCAGGTTGTCGAAGGCGCCGCGCTCGGCTGCCTCGGCGATCTGCTGGTCGATCCACGAGGTGAAGCTCATCCCCGAGGGCTTGCGTTCCGTCATGCGCTGGCGCTCTCCCAGTCGTGGGCAATCAGGCTCTTATCAGGCTACTGGCGACGCCATCACCCCGACCTGGCCGGCGTCGCCCGACCGCGGGAGGGGCAGAATGCCGGTACGAGGGTCGGTCATCGTCTGGGTCGGTCATCGTCTGGGCCGGCGTCAGGCTGGCTGAGGCCAGCATCCTGGCGGGGGCCAGCATCAAGGCGGCAAGCCAACGGGGGTGGGCACGCGATGAGCAACGGTTACTTCGGGCCTGAGGGCTTCGGTTCCAGCCCGTTCGACGACTTCATCGCTCGTCTGTACGGGACGGGGCAAGGTCCGCTGCGGTCTGGCCAGCGCGTCGATATCACGCGCTTGCTGAGCGGGCCGGCGCGCGACCTCATCGGGGCAGCCGCCACGCTAGCTGCCGAACGCGGTGGCTCCGACCTGGACACCGAGCACATGCTGTGGGCCGCGGCCAAGCTCGAGCCCACCAGGCAGATGCTGGCCCGAGCAGGTGCGGACCCTGACGGACTAGCACGTCAGATCGAGGAGCGGCCGCGGGGCGCCGGGCCTGCCGGCCAGCCGCCGCAGCTGACGCCGGGAGCGAAGCGCGCGCTACTGGACGCTCATCGGATCTCGCGCTCACTGGGATCCACCTACATCGGTCCCGAGCACATCCTGTTCGCGCTGGCGGTCAACCCGGAATCGGAGGCAGCGGGGATGCTGGCCGCCGCCCGGGTGACTCCGGATGCACTTCAGCAGGCCTACGTCGCTGGTCAGGGCGTCCCGCCAGGCCAGGACGGCCCGTCCTCGACCCCCACCCTGGATGAGTTCGGCCGCGACCTGACCGCGATGGCGCGGGAAGGGCGGGTTGACCCGGTAATCGGCCGTGACAACGAGATCGAGCAGACCATCGAGGTGCTGTCCCGGCGCGGCAAGAACAACCCGGTGCTGATCGGCGAGGCCGGAGTCGGCAAGACCGCCATAGTGGAGGGCATCGCCCAGCGCATTGTCGGCGAGGAAGTCCCGCAGACGCTGGCAGGCAAGCGGGTGGTGCAGCTTGAGCTTTCGGGCGTCGTCGCGGGCACCCGCTACCGCGGTGACTTCGAGGAGCGCCTGCGCAGGATCATCGACGAGATCCGCGAGCACGGTGACGAACTCGTCGTCTTCATTGACGAAATACACACCATTGTCGGGACTGGCGCCGGCGCCGAGGGCGGAATAGACGCTGCCAACATGGTCAAGCCGGCGCTGGCCCGCGGTGAACTGCACGTCATCGGCGCGACCACCTTGGACGAGTACCGCAAGAGCATCGAGAAGGACGCGGCGCTGGCGCGGCGGTTCCAGCCCATCCTGGTGGCGGAGCCGACCGTCGACGACACGCTGGCCATCTTGCGCGGGCTGCGTGACCGGTACGAGGCGCACCACCAGGTCCGCTACGACGACGAGGCGCTGGTAGCAGCCGTCGAGCTCTCGGACCACTACATCTCCGACCGGTTCCTGCCGGACAAGGCCATCGATCTCATCGACCAGGCCGGCGCCCGCGTCCGGCTACGGACCAAGACGCCGCGCAGCGAACTGCGCGACCTGGATCGGCGGGCCGAGGAACTGCGCCGGGACAAGGATCAGGCGGTCGCGAGCGAGCAGTACGAGAATGCGTCCCGGCTGCGCGACCAGATCGACGAGGTGCGTCGCCAGATCGAGCAGCTCAGCCACGACCAAAAGGTGGTGCCGCAAGTCACGGTCAACGACATCGCTGAGGTGGTCTCGCGCGCCACCGGCGTCCCCGTCGCGCAGCTCACCGAGGAGGAAAAGAGCAGGCTGCTGCTGCTCGAGCAGCACCTGCACGAGCGCGTCATCGGCCAGGATGAGGCCGTCGCGGCCGTCGCCGAAGCCGTCCGCAGGTCCCGGGCGGGCCTCGGCGACCCGCGGCGCCCGGTCGGCAGCTTCCTGTTCCTCGGGCCTACTGGCGTTGGCAAGACCGAGCTCGCCCGCACCCTGGCGGAGGCGCTGTTCGGCGGTGACAGCAAGCTGATCCGGCTGGATATGAGCGAGTTCTCCGAACGGCATACAGTGAGCCGGCTGGTCGGCGCCCCGCCAGGCTACGTCGGGTATGAGGAGGCAGGCCAGCTCACCGAGGCGGTCCGGCGGCGTCCCTACTCGGTCGTGCTGCTCGATGAGATCGAGAAGGCGCACGCGGATGTCTTCAATATCCTGCTCCAGGTCCTCGACGACGGCCGCCTCACCGACGGCCAGGGCCGTACCGTCGATTTCAAGAACATCGTCCTCATCATGACCAGCAACCTGGGCTCGGACCTGGTCACCCGCCGCGGTGCGACGCTGGGCTTCACCGGAGACGCCGCAAGTACCGAGGACAGCCAGGACCGCGTGCTGCAAGAGCAGCTCATGCGGAGGCTGCGCGAGTCGTTCCGGCCCGAGTTCCTGAACCGGATCGACGAGATCATCGTCTTCCGCCAGCTCGACGAGACCGAGCTGCGTCAGATCACCGAGCTACTGCTCGACGAGACTCGCCGTCGCCTGCGTGCGCAGCATGTGACGGTGCAGTTCACGTCGGCCGCGGTGGACTGGATCGCCCAGCACGGCTTCCAGCCCGAGTTCGGCGCACGGCCGATGCGGCGGACGATCCAGCGCGAGGTGGACAACAAGCTGTCGCGGATGCTGCTCGACGGCCAGATCTCAGGTGGCCAGGAGCTCACCGTCGACGTCAGGGACGGTCATCTCACGTTCGACACGACGCCCCAGTACGCCGGGGTGTAAGGGCACGCCATGCCCCTGGCGACACTCCGACGGCCGCAGCTCGGGCCCTCACGAATAATGGCTGGTCCTCGGACGGTCGGGATGAGATGCTGCCGCTGACGTCACGTCAGCTCGGCCTGCGGAAGGAGGTGCGAATCGATGTCCGATAACCCGTTCGCGCCTCCGGCCAGCGCCTGACGTCAGCGGCGGAGGCGCCCGCGACGAAAGCGGAGCACCCGTATGTACGCGAGCATTCTCAACATCACATTCGACTGCGCCGATGCGAGGGCACAGGCCCTGTTCTGGGCGGCGGTGACCGGCTGGACCGCAGAGGAACGCGACGCCACGCCCGGCCACGTCGAGTACGCGGTCGTGCCGCCTGGCGAGAGCACGCCCCGGCTGTACTTCACCACCGTTCCCGAACCGCGGACGGCAAAGAACCGGATCCACCTGGACCTGATCCCGCCCGGCGACGATCCGCAAGCGGAACTGGCCCGGCTGCTGGGTCTTGGCGCTTCGGTAACCGATGGGCAGCCGCCTGGCGTGAGCTGGCTCATCCTCGCAGATCCCGAGGGGAATGAGTTCTGCCTGGAAGGCGCGGGCGCGGCAATCTCTTAGCCTGGGCGCCCGCCGGCGCGCGTGGTACCGCATGGCGGTGCACAACCCGCTGCAACGCATGTACCTCCGGGGCGAATTATCCGCGCCCCGGAGGTACAAGCGTTCTGAGCTAGCGCCGTCTGAGCTAGCGGCGGGTCAGCTTATCGGTGTCGATCCGGCCGCGTCCGAATGCGTCGATCCGCTTCCACCGGCCCGGCAGGTCCAGCAGTTCGAGGTTGCCGATCCAGGTCGGCAGCGCCGGGTCGACTATCAGATTGTCGCCGTTCGGTTCGAGGCCGAGTCCGGCGCGCAGCAGGAGCAGCGGCGCCCCAGTCGACCAGGCCTGCGGGCTGCACGCGGTCGGGTACTGCACCGGGTACATCGTCGAGCTGCGCTCGTAGCCGCCGAACGCCTCCGGCAGCCGGCCGTCGAAGACCTCGGCCGCCTCGAGAATCCCCGCGACGATGCACGCGGCCTCCGCCTTAAACCCGTACCGCCGCAGGCCCCAGGCGATGAACGAATTGTCGAACGGCCAGACCGTGCCGACGTGGTAGCCGATCGGGTTGTACCTGGCCTCGCCCTCGGCCATCGTCCGCACGCCCCAGCCCGAGTACAGGCGGGGCCCCATCAGGTGCTTGACGACCGCTTTGGCCTTGGACGTGTCGACGATGCCGCTCCACAGCAGGTGCCCGATGTTCGAGGTTAGCGAGTCCACCTGGCGCCCGTCACCGTCGAGCGCGACAGCGAAGTACTCCCCGTCCTTGACCCAGAAGTCACGGTTGAACCGGCGCTTGAGGTCCGCGGCCTCCTTCTCCAGGTGGTCGGCGTACGCAGGATCCTTCCACACCAGCCGGGCCAGCCGGGCGCCGCGCATCTTGGCGTCGTAGGCGTAGCCCTGCAGCTCGCAGGTCGCGCGCGGGAAGCCGGGCAGGTCGCCGTTGCGGTAGGAAATCGAGTCCCAGGAGTCCTTCCAGCACTGGTTCTCCAGCCCGGTCTTGGCGTTCCGCCGCTGGTAGGACACGTAGCCGTTGCCCTGCAGGTCGGCGTAGTCGCTGATCCAGTTCAGCGCCGCCCTGGCCGAGTGCTCCAGTTCCCGGACCAGCTTGGTGTCCCCGGTCCAGCGCTCGTACTCATCGAGCAAGATGACGTACAGCATGGTGGCGTCAGCGTTGCCGTAGTACGGCGAATGGGGCCGCTCCTCGAACGCCGTCATTTCGCCGTATCGCATCTCGTGCAGGATCCGGCCCGGGTCCTCGTCGCGGAAGTCGTCGATCCTGGTGCCCTGGCGCTCGGCCAGGGCCAGCAGCGTGGTCGAGGCGAGCTCGCTGGTGAAGGGCAGCGCCTGAAGGCTGGTCAGGATGCTGTCGCGGCCGAAGATCGTCATGAACCAGGGCAGTCCGGCGGCGGGCAGGGCGCGCCCCGGCATTGTCAGCGTGGAGAACCGGAGGGCGGCCAGGTCGGTCATGCAGCGCTTGTAGATGTGCTCGAGCGGCCGCCAGTCGCAGTCCACCGTCGGTGCGCTGTGCAGCCACTTCTCCAGGCCGCGTGACATGTCCTCGCGCACCTGACGCTGGCCGCGGATCCGGACCGGGCCGTCGGCCTGTCCGTCCGGCTCGCCTTCTGACGCCACGACCTGCATGTCGGTCTTCCACTCACCGTGCGGGGGGACGGTGATGCTGAAGGTCAGGCCGTTCTCGTCGATGCTGGCCGTGGTCGAGGCGGAGATCCAGGTCTCCCGGACGTACGTCTCGCGCCGATAGCGCAAGACGAGACTGTCGCCCACGACCTCGTTCCCGTACTGGCCTTTCTTCTTGAGCGCGTCCTTGACCTCGAACAGGTCGGCAAAGTCGCTCGCCGCCTCCATCCGGATCTCCAGGTTGACCGGCTCGTTGTCGTGGTTCAGCACCCGGAGTTCCTCGTGGAAGCCGTCGGCGACCTCGCGCTGGCGGATGACCGAGAGCTTGGCGTCCACGTAGACAGTGCCGCTGCCCGGCACCAGGAAGAACCGTGTCTGGAAGTACTGGAGATCGTCGGTCGACAGCGCGGTCAGCCGTTGGCCGTTGACCGTCAGCACCCAGCGGGACAGGAACCGGGTGTCGAAAGAGAACAGCCCGGTCGGGTCGGTGCGGGAGGCCTCGATGTCACCCTTGTCGTCGCTGACGACGAAGGTGTTGCCCTCCAGGATCTGGACAAGCCCGTCACTCACATTGGCCTCCGCTGTGCCATCACTGCTTGCGAACTTATGGGCGCGACCTTGCCGGTAGAACCGGGCGGCCCCGGCAGGCAGCGCTGGAACATCATCAGCGTGGCCACGTTGCCCTCGACGGTCAGCAGGCCCCGCAGCATGGCGGCCACGGCATTCAGCCGGCCGGTCACGATGAGCTCCAGGTACGGCCGGGCGATCCGGACGACTGCGTCAGCCGGGAGCGGCTCGCGGGTCACGGTGACGTCACCGTCGTCCACAGTGACATGCCAGTGCTCAACGTCGGTGACGTCGGCCTTGGCCATCGCGTCGGGCACGTCCAATCGCACCGTGCCGGCTTCGTGCTCGAAGGTCGCGAGATGCCCTGGCTCAGCCAGGCCCGCGAAGAAGTCGTTAATCGGATCGGCTGTTACCGTCGCTGATCTGGTCTTTGCTGTCTGCACGCCCAGTATGTGATCGCTGCCGGCGAGAACCAAACCGTGCCGTGGGTTAAGTTTGCATGTCGGTGCGGCTTCTTGGCCCGATGGTTACTAAGCCCCGTGGTGACGAAGCGCTGGCGGGCTACGCCGACGCCGGCCGGGTTGGCAAGGAGTGGTCCCAGTCCGACAGCAGGGTCCGGATCCCGGTCACCAGGGCGATGGGCTGATCCAGCATGACGTGATGACCGGCCGCCGGGATCTCGATGACCGGCGCTAGCTGGCCGAGCTTGTCGTACATGAGCTCGGTGGTCGTGGGCGGCACGATGCCGTGCTCGGCGAAGAACAGCGCCACGCGACAGTCCAGATGGCGCAGCAGGGTCAGTGCCCCGCGGCTGCGGCCGAAGACCGCCGGGTCGAACTTCCAGCTCCAGCCGCCCTCGACCGCGCGGATAGACGTGCTCGCGATGTGGTCCAGGACGTAGGGCAGGGTCGGCTGATCGGGCATCGGATGGAACCGCGCGATGGCCGCCTCGCGCGTGGGGTAGACGCGCAGGGGACCGAAGGCACGTGATTCCCTCGCCGCCTGCTCTTCGGGGGTGATGTCCTGCACCGGCGAGTCGATCACCACGATGCCCTGGAGGCCGGAACCGAACAACCCGGCCGCCCGCAAGGCGACAAAGCCCCCCATGCTGTGGCCCACGATGATCGGCGGATCGGTGATGCCCGCGGCCCGTGCGACCGCCAGCACCTCGTCCGCCCAGCCGTCGAGGGTGTAGTGATCGCGCCGGCCGCTGTCGCCGTGGCCGGATAGGTCCAGGGCCACGACCCGGCGGTCATGCGCGAGGAGCGGCCCAATGTGGTCCCACCAGTGCGCGTGCGCTGCGCCGCCGTGCACCAGCACGAGCCCGCTCGGGCTCGCCTCGCCCCAGCTGCGGAACGTGATGGGGACACCGCCGACCGTGACCTGGTCGACGATGACCGGGGCGGCTAGTGCCGCGCTGAACCACGCCGGGGGGTCGCCCAGGTCGGGTGTCACTGAGATTGTCATGCGTAGCAGGGAATCAGACGTGGCCTCGCTCGTCACGCCCCGGCCTCGCTCCAGGCGCGCTCCAGGACCTGCGTGATCGTGTCAGCCGGCTGAGCGCCCGAGATCCCGTACTTGCGGTCGATCACGAACAGCGGCACGCCTGTCGCGCCCAGCGCGCGGGCCATCGCCTCGTCGGTGTCGACGTGGTCGTTGTAGGAGTCGCCGGCCAGCAGATCGGCGACCTCGTCGCGGTCGAGACCGGCCTCGACCGCCAGCCGGGTCAGTGCCTGGTGATCGAAGACGGAGTCCTGGTCGGTGAAATACGCGCGATGCAGCCGCTCCACGACCGCCTCCTGGCGGCCACGATCCTTGGCTAGCTGAATGAGCCGGTGCGCGTCCCTGGTGTTACCGCGGCGCAGGCCCGCCATCCGGAACGTCAGGCCCTCACCGGCAGCCCGCTCCTCCATCTCGTGCTGGGCCTGGCTGGCCTGGGCCGGGCTCATTCCGTACTTATCGGCCAGCAACTCGACGGTCGAAGTGGTCTCGCCGACGGGCGCCGACGGGTCCAGCTCGAACGACCGGTACACCACCTGCACGTCGTCGCGGTGCGCGAACCCTGAGAGCGCCTGCTCAAAGCGCCTTTTGCCCAGGTAACACCACGGACATACCACGTCGGACCAGATCTCTACTTGCATGTTCGTCCTTAACACGGCGACCGCCAGGACCCTTCCCGGCCAGGCACGCGGCTACGATGAGGCATTTACCGGTCCCAACCGGGTAGCGGGATGTACATATGGCAGTGAGCGTCAACGAGACCGAGGCCAAGTACGAGGCCGAGCAGGACACTGTGCTGCCTGCGCTGGACGACGTGCCGCAGGTGGCCAGCACGGTCAGCGCGGCTGAGCAGTTGCTCGTCGCTGTCTACTACGACACGCCGGATCTGCGGCTGCTGCGCGCCGGGATCACGCTGCGGCGGCGTACCGGTGGCGAGGACGCGGGCTGGCACCTGAAGTTGCCTGTCAGCGGCCGCACCCGCGAGGAGATCAGGCTGCCTCTGGACGCCGCGCGCCAGCGCGTGCCGCGGGAGCTCGCCGATCTCGTCCGGGCTCGCAGCCGCGGGGCGGCTCTGGTGCCGGTGGCCACGGTCTCGACGCGGCGGCAAACTGTCAACCTGCTGGACACCGGCGGCCGGGTGCTGGCGGAGGTCGCCGACGACCGGGTGTCCGCCCAGCGCCAGCAGGATCCGTCGTCGGCCGACAGCTGGCGCGAGGTCGAGGTCGAGCTCGCGGCCGGCGATGCGGACCTCCTCATGGCGGTCGACGAGGTGATGCGACGGCACGGCCTGAACGTGTCCGCCCGGTCGGCGAAGCTCGAGCGCGTGCTCAGCGGCCAGCTGCCGACGCCAGCGCGACCGCCGCGGCTGACGGCCGCCGCCCCGGCGCATCAGGTGCTCATCAGCTACCTCACGGCGCAGGCCGAGGAGCTCGCCGCGCTCGACCCGCTGGTGCGCAGGTTCAGCCCGGATTCGGTGCACAGGATGCGAATCGCCACCCGACGGCTGCGCAGCACGCTGCGGACCTTCAGCGCGGTCATCTCGGTCGCCGACACCGAGCACGTCGCGGCGGAACTGAAGTGGCTAGGCGACGTGCTCGGCCGGGCACGCGATACCGAGGTGCTCGCGGCGCACCTCCATGGGCAGCAGGAGCTGACCGACGTCGCCCAGCTGCTCGGCCCGGTGGCCGCGCGGATCGACAGTCACTTCGCTGCGGCCGGCGCGGCCGCCAGGACGGCGGTGCTGAGGGCGCTCAAGTCCCAGCGCTATCTCGCGCTCCTCACTGACCTGGATGCGCTGATCGCCGACCCGCCGCTTGGCCCCGCCGGCGACGCCGCGGCCGGACCAGCGCTGGCGGCTGCGGTCGCGCGCTCCTACCGCACGACGCGACGGCGCATGCGCCGAGCACTGGCGGCGCTGCCGGGGCCGGATCGCGATGCCGCCTTCCACCAGGCACGCAAGGCCGCTAAGCGGGCCAGGTACGCAGCCGAGGCGGCGACGGCCGTCGCCGGCCATGATGCGCGCCGGCTCGCCGCCCAGATGAAGAAGCTGCAGTCCGTACTCGGCGATCACCAGGACACCGTCATCGCCCGCCAGCTCGAGCGCAGGCTCGGCGTTAGCGCTCACCTGGCCGGGGAGAACGCCTTCAGCTACGGCCTGTTCTACGAGCGCGACGCGTGCGACGCCCGGCTGCTCCAGGACCTGGCCGCCGTGACCTGGCGCCAGGCGTCGCGGCGCCGCTACCGGAACTGGCTCTAGGTCCTGCCGGCTCCAAGCAGCACCGGCCTTACTCGCAGCACCGGCCTTACTCGCAGCACAGCCTTACTCGCAGCACAGCCTTACTGGCAGCACGGGCCTAACTAACAGCACAAGGGAGGCGACATGGGGTGCGGTGCGGCGAACGCGACCGGGTGCGTGGCGGCCGGTGCCTCGCTCGGCCGGGCGTGCCCGGTCCCGCCGGCGAGCGCGGCTGCAGCGATGAGTGCGGTTGCCAGGGCTATGCGGATGCTGGTCATGTGATGTGTCCACCTATCTGGGGTTGCGGGCGGCTACGCGCCACCTTCGGCTCGATAGTCACGACGATTGGTCAAGCT
>DASXKI010000174.1:0-1576 GCA_036496945.1 Streptosporangiaceae bacterium
CCCGAGCCGGGCCACCGACCCGAGCGTGGCGGCAGACCCGAGCGTGGCGACCGACCCGAGCCGGGCCACCGACCCGAGCCGGGCCACCGACCCGAGCGTGGCGGCAGACCCGAGCATGGCGACCGACCCGAGCCGGGCCACCGACCCGAGCCGGACCACCGACCCGAGCGTGGCGGCAGACCCGAGCATGGCGACCGACCCGAGCCAGGCGACCGACCCGAGCATGGCGACCGACCGGACGACCGGCCCGAACCGCCCGAGCCGAGCGGCCGACCCGAGCCGCCCCCGCGCGCGCCTGGCCCGCCGCTGCGTCCCGCAGCGCATCGGCTCGCGGCTGACCCTGGTGTTCGCTGTGCTGTTCCTCGTGGCCGGGTCGGCTCTCCTCGGCCTCACCTACGGACTGGTCGACGCGAGCCTGCCCAGCACGCCGAACAACGGCCTGACCAAGAATCAGGAACTCAAGCTGGCGCAGGACTGCGCCGAGCAGAACAGCGACAAGGCCGCGGTCAGCGGCTGCGTCCAGAAGGCGTACGCGAGCGGCGTCGGAGCCGGCTCATCCGATCAGCGCGGCAACGCTTTGCACAGTCTGCTCATCTACTCGCTGCTCGGCCTCGGCATCACGACGCTGGCGGCTGGCGGCAGCGGCTGGCTGGTGTCGCGGCGGATGCTGGCGCCAGTCCGCTCGATCACCGCGACAGCCAGGCGCGCGTCGCAGGAGCACCTCGGTGAGCGGCTCGCGCTGACAGGACCCCGCGACGAGCTGCGGGAGCTCGCCGACACCTTCGACGACATGCTGGACCGGCTGGATCGAGCTTTCGCGGCGCAGCGCCAGTTCGTGGCCAATGCCTCGCACGAGCTGCGAACTCCGCTGACCGCCATGCGCACCGCGATCGATGTCACGCTGGCCAAGCCCGTGCGGACTCAGCAGCAGCTGGAGGACATGGCGATCCGGGTGCGCCGGTCGACCGAGCAAGCCCAGCACATGGTCGAGGCACTGCTGACCCTGACTGTCAGCGAGCAGGGCCGCCAGCACGCCGAGCCGCTGGACCTGGCGGTGCTCGCCGAGGATGCGCTGGAGCAGGCGGGCGATGGCATCCGGCAGGCCGGCCTGCACCTGGATGCTGCGCTGGCGCAGGCCCCGATCAGCGGCGACGCGCACCTGCTCGAGCGCATGGTCTCGAACCTGGTCGATAACGCCGTCCGGCACAACGTCGCAGGCGGCTGGATCCAGCTCAGCACCGGGACCGACGACGGCGCTGCTTACCTCCGCATTGCCAACAGCGGCGAGGTCATCCCGGACTCAGCGGTCGCCGCGCTGACCGACCCGTTTCACCGGCTAGCCGGCCGGACAGGCGAGGGCGGTTTCGGGCTTGGGCTGTCGATCGCCAGGTCCGTGGGCATCGCGCACGGGGCGGCGATGACCGTCACTAATCCGGCAGGCGGCGGCCTGGACATCGCGGTCCGGATGCCCGCGCCGGGCTAGCCGTGGCCGGGCTAGCTGTGGCCGGGCTAGCCGTGGCAGGCCAGTCGCGGCAGGCCAGTCGCGGCCTGGTTAGCCGCCAGCCTTGATCCGGCG
>DASXKI010000175.1:0-4669 GCA_036496945.1 Streptosporangiaceae bacterium
GAGATCGGGATGCAGCACCACTCAAGGAAGGCAAGCAAGACCAGCGCCGGATAGCCAGCGTGGATGAGGAACCCCTGCATGTGTGACTCCTCACGGCACCTTGGCCGCGGCAGGAGCCCTAGACAGCTGGGCCGTCCCGTGCGTCCGAGAAAGCATGCGCACGTCCTCCTCTGGCGGCCAGTCGGGTTGCGGTACGTAACGGTAGGCCGCTCCGCTCGGCGCGCGAAACCTCCCTGAGGACCAAATTCGCCGACCGGGTTTCATCCTCTAGGCGGACGGTGATCGCGGGTACGCTGACCGTAAGTCATCACGAAGGACGCGCATTGAGCACACTGACCGAGTTCATCGGGCTGCAGCGGACGGGGCCCCAGCCATCCGACGACATCACCCGCGGGCTGCTCGGCCGGGGCATCCAGCTCGCGCTGACCCACCGCGTCGCGGCCGACGCGCTCGCGGCGGCCGTGCTGCTTGCCCTGTCGACCGTGTGGCTGGCCGGCTTGCCGTCCGCCCGGCTGGACATGGCGCTCATCCAGACGGCTCTCATCGCCGTGCTCGCGGCCCGCCGCGTCTGGCCGTCGGCGGTCTTCCTGGCCGCGGCTGCGATCGCGTTCGGCCAGTGGCTGCTGAACGTACCGCTGATGGGCGACCTGGCGCTGCTCGTCGCGCTCTACACGGTCGCCGCGCACCAGTCCCGGCTCCGTGCTGCGGCCGCCGCCGGGCTGCTAGAGGCCGGGGTCATCATGGCAGCGGTGCGGTGGGATCCCGCTGGGACGTTGCCGCGCTCGCTGCTGTTCCTCACCGCGACGGTAGTGGCGGCGCTGTTCGCCGGCCGGACGGTGGCCTCGGGCAGCAGGTATCTGGCGTGGATGGACGAGCGCGCCCGGCGGCTGGAAATCGAGCGGGACCAGCAGGCGGTGATCGCGGCGGCGGCGGAGCGCACCCGGATAGCCCGGGAACTGCATGACATCGTGTCGCACAGCTTGTCGGTTGTCATCACGCTGGCTGACGCGGCCGCCGTGGTCAGCCGGGCCGACCCCGATCGCGGCGCGGAGGCGATGGCGGAGGTCTCCGAGGTCGGTCGCGGCGCCCTTTCGGATATGCGGGCCATGTTCGGGGTGCTGCGGGACAGCGATCCGGTGCCCGAACTGGAGCCGCAGCCCGGCGTTGCCGGGCTCGGCCCGCTGGCGGAGCGGATCCGGGCCACCGGGCTGGCGGTCGACCTCGTCATCGAGGGCACGCCGTTCCCGCTCGGCGCCGCGGCCGGGCTGAGCGTGTACCGCATCGTCCAGGAGGCGCTGACTAACACGATCCGGCACGCGACGGCCGCCCGCGCGTCGGTCACGGTCGGCTACGACGCTCCCCGGGTGCACGTGAATGTCAGCGACGACGGCACTGCCTCCCCGCAGCCCGGGGCGGAAGGCCAGCTGGGCCGCGGAATCGCCGGGATGCGGGAGCGGGCGGCGCTGCACGAGGGCACCCTGCTGGCCGGCCCGGCTCCCGGTGGCGGCTGGGCCGTCTCGGCGACCCTGCGCTGCGCGCAGGCCGCAGGCGGTACAGCGTGATCTCTGTGCTGCTGGCGGACGACCAGCCGCTGCTGCGCCGGGGCTTCAGGATGATCCTAGAGGCGCAGGACGGCCTGACGGTCGCGGGAGAGGCCGGCGACGGTGCCGAGGCCGTCGATCTCGCCCGCCGCTGCCAGCCCGACGTCGTACTGATGGACATCCGGATGCCGGGCACCGACGGGATCGAGGCGACCCGGCTGATCACGGCGAGCGAGCCCGGCGTGCGCGTGCTCGTGCTCACCACCTTCGACGTCGACGAGTATGCCTTCGGCGCGTTGCGGGCGGGCGCCAGCGGCTTCCTGCTGAAAGACGCGCGCCCGGGCGAGCTTGTCGCCGCCATCCGGACCGTGGCGTCGGGCGATGCCGTCGTCTCGCCCCGGGTGACCCGCCGCCTGCTCGAGGAGTATGCGCCGGTGCTCCCGGTGTCCGATGCCCAGCAGGCCAGCCGCTATCCGCGGCTCTCCGCCCTGACCGAACGCGAGCGTAAGGTGCTGGCCGCCGTGGCGCAGGGACTGTCTAACACCGAGATCGCCGCCGCACTGTACGTTTCCGAGACCACCGTGAAGTCGCACGTCGGCCGGATCCTGGCCAAGCTCGGACTGCGGGACCGGGTGCAGATCGTGGTTCTGGCGTACGAGTCCGGGCTGGTGCGGCCGGGAATGGCCGGCTGGACGGAGCGGGACACGCCCTGAAAGCTTGGCGGGCAGCCGCCAGGCTGCCCGCCAATGGCGCATCCCTGCCGCGGCCTGCTAGGCGGTTACGTCGCTGCGGAGAAAGACCGTCATCGCCGCCGCGATCGCCGCGACGATGTAAACGGCGCCGAGGATCAGGCCGCGGGAGTAGCTGACGCCCTCGACGCCACCGGACGCCACCGCCATGATCGACGCGCCCGGCAGCCACTGCTCGGTGCTCGGCACGATGCGGGTGATGATGTTCTCGACGGCGATCAGCCAGGCGAAACCGACGATGACCGCGAACACGGCCGACCGCACGAACTGGCCGAGCGCCATTCCGAGCACGCTGTAGCCGATCACGCCGAGGGTCAGGTCGCCGAGCTCGCGGAACAGGTCGCCGAGCCCCGTCCCGGTGAACCAGGCGCTCGTCGGGACGCTCCGGCTGTGCGCCGCGGCGACCGCCACGATCAGGGCGATGACCGCGGCGAAGCACAGCGCGAGGACCAGGAAGCTGGCAGTGGCGAGCATCTTGCCCGTCAGCAGCACCGCCCGGCGTGGCTGACGGACCAGCAGCTGGCGTAGCGTGCCGAGGCTGTACTCGCTGGCCACCTGCGAGGCGGCGATGCCGAAGGCCACCACGCCGAGCAGCATCGAGGCCCGCGCCACGCCGATGACCAGCCCGTTCGGCTTGGCCAGCTGATGCAGCGACACGATCCCGCCAGTCGCGGTTGCCTGCGAGAACAACAAGATCACGAAGAGCGAGGCCGCCCCGGCCAGCCCGAGGAAGGTCGACAGGAACAACGTCCGGCGCCGCAGCTTCGTCCATTCGCTGGTAAACGCTGCCCAGATCATCTGATCGCTCCCATTTCCTGCCCGGCCGGCACGTCGGCCGAGGCGGTACCCGTCAGTGCGAAAAACGCCCGCTCAAGGCTGCGTGTCTGCTCGCTGAGCTGACGCAGGGTGATCCCGCCGCTGGCCGCCAGCCGGTTCAGCTCGGCGGCGGCGAGACCGGACGTCTCGACCAGCATCGAGGCATCGGACGGCCCCGGAGTGACCGTGCACCCGGCCTGGTATAGCAGCTTGACCAGCAGGTCACGGTCCGTGTCGTGCTCCGGTGCGATCACGAAGCCCGGCTGCTGGCTGGCCCGCAGCTCGCTGACCGGGCCCTGGTGCACAAGCCGTCCCGCCCGGATCATGACCACGTAGTCGCAGATCTGCTCGATCTCGGAGATCAGGTGGCTGGAGACGAGGACGGTGATCCCGTCATCGGCGAACGACCTGATCAGGCCGCGCATCTCAACGATTCCGGCCGGGTCGAGGCCGTTCGTCGGCTCGTCGAGGATGAGCAGTTCTGGGTCGGCCAGCATGGCCGCAGCGATACCGAGCCGCTGCTTCATCCCGAGCGAGTACGAGCGGTACTTGTCCCCTGCCCGGGCGAGCAGGCCCGAGCGCTCGAGGACCGGGTCGACCGCGGTCAGCGGGATCCGGCCGAGCCGGGCGAGCGCGTTGAGGTTGTCGCGCCCGCTCAGCTGCGGGTAGAAGGCAGGCGACTCGATGAGTGCGCCGACCTTGCCCAGGTAGCCGGCGGGCTCGGTGAGGTCGCCGCCGAGGATGACTCCGTTGCCGGCGGTCGGGCGGACAAGGCCGAGCAGCATGCGGATCGTGGTGGTCTTGCCGGCGCCGTTCGGTCCCACGAACCCGCACACGGAGCCGGAGGGAATGGCGAGCGCGACGTCGTCGACGACGGTGCGGTTGCCGAAGCGCTTGGTAAGTCCGGCTGTCGATACGGCGAGCGGGCCGCCTGGGCGCTCCCCAGCTCGGTACGTCGCCTGTTCCATAACCATGGGCAAACCCTACGGACGCAGGCCGGTGACTTTCGCGAAGGTCGCGGAAGATCGTTCCTGAGGATGACGCCTCACCCTCGATGTTCATCCTGAGGTGCATAAATACTGGGCATCACCGGCATTGTCGCGCCGCTGTGGACAGCCAAGACGATCACCTGCGTCTCGGCCGCTGCCCCACGATCGCCCTCCCGCCCGGCAGCCTAAATCCGACCCGGCCGGGCCGCCGCATCCGGACGCTGGAAAGTCCCGGCGGATGCTCGCAGGTGGCTCGGTCGAGCTCTTGAGGCCGCCGATCGTCGGCCAGCGAGTGCACCGCGAGGACACGGTCCTCTTGGTGACGCCGAAGTCGGGCGCCAGGGGCGGCGCCTTCGGCGTGGTCGCGGTCCAAACCCGAAGCTGATGCGCTTCAGCGCCGCCACCAGCAATGGCCACCGAATCCATTACGACCATCCGTACGCGACCGGGGTCGAAGGATTGAGCCTGGCTTGCCCCGGTTTGCCGGGCACGCCAATATCCGCCGCATACCGCCGCTGTCACCGTGCGGAGCCCGCGCATCGCTCTGAAGCTCCTGCAGACGGAAGCGCCCAGC
>DASXKI010000176.1:0-3777 GCA_036496945.1 Streptosporangiaceae bacterium
GTCGCTAGGTCCGGGCGGCAGCGGCTCCGGCGAACTTCCTGCCGGTTCTCCGCTATCCTGGCTAGGCGTTCACTTCGCGAGGCCGCGGGGGACGCTCAGCCACTGCCCGGGACGTCGGCGGGCACGCGAGGCCATCTGAGCCAGCCTCGGAGTTGCTTAATGCCGACGGCGTACGCGCTGCTCAGCACCTATCCGCCTACGCAGTGCGGGCTGGCGACATTCACCGCTGCCCTGCTCACGCACTTGCCCCAGCCGGGCGACAGCGTCGCCGTCGTCCGGGTGCTCGACGAGCCCGCGCCGCGCTCCTCGGCTGAGGTCATGCAGAACCTGGTCGCGGGCTCCGTCGGGAGCGCCGTGGCAGCAGCCGACGTACTCAACAGCTCCGATGTCGTGATCGTGCAGCACGAGTACGGCATCTATGGCGGTCCTGACGGCCAGGACGTCGTCTCGTTGCTCGAAGCCCTGTACGTACCGACGATCGTGGTGCTGCATACGGTGCTGGCACATCCGACGCCGCGCCAGCGCGCGATCCTGGACGGGGTGATCGACGCGGCCAGTGCCGTCGTCACGATGACGCAGACGGCCAGATCGCGTCTGCTCGATATCTACGGCACGAGCGCGGAGAAGGTCGTCGTCATACCGCACGGCGCGCACGACAATCGAGTACTGGCAGCGTCGACGCCGGTCGCCCGTCGGCCCACGGTGCTGACCTGGGGCCTGCTCGGACCCGGCAAGGGAATCGAGCACGCGATCGACGCGATGGGGATGCTGGCTAGCCGCGGGCTGACCGCTGACTACCAGGTGGCCGGTCAGACGCATCCGCGCGTGCTGGACCGTGAGGGCGAGGCGTACCGCCGGGCGCTTGAGGCACGGGCACGGACCAGGAACGTGGCCGATCGCGTGCACTTCGATGGCCGGTTCCTGGCCGCTGGCGCCCTCGCACGCCTCATTCACGCCGCAGACGTCGTGCTGCTGCCCTACGACTCACTCGAGCAGGTCACTTCCGGGGTGCTGATCGAGGCAGTGACCGCTGGCAAGCCGGTGGTGTCGACCTGCTTCCCGCATGCCGTCGAGCTACTCGGCGGCGGCGCGGGCCTGCTAGTCGACCGGCAGGACCCAGCCGGCATCGCACACGCGCTGGAGCGCGTCCTCACCGTGCCCGGCCTGGCGGCGCGGATGAGCCGCCGCTCGGCCGACCTGGCGCCGCAGCTGCTGTGGCCAGCTGTCGCACGCTCCTATCGAGAGCTCGCCTCGGCCCTGACCGTCGAGCGGGCGGGAGCGCCGATATGAGTTACCCCGACCCGCCCTTCCGGCACTTGCAGCGAATGTCGGACCATATCGGCCTGCTGGAGCACGCCGAGGGAATCGTGCCCCGCCACGAGCACGGCTACTGCGTCGACGACGTTGCCCGCGGCCTGGTCGTGGTCTGCCGGGAGCAGTCGCCTCCACCGGATCTCATCACCCTGGGGCGCCGGTATCTGTACTTCCTCGCTCAGGCGCAGGCGCTCGACGGCAGAATCCGCAATCGGCTCGGTTACGACCGGCGGTGGCACGACAAGCCCGGCACAGAGGACTGCTGGGGCCGCGCCCTGTGGGGCTTTGGCACCGGTGCCGCGCGGGGCCCGACGGCCGGGATCCGCGAGGAGTCACTGACCCGGTTCAGCCGCGGCGCCCAGGTCTCCTCGCCCTGGCCGCACGCCATGGCGTTTGCCGCGCTCGGCGCCGCCGAGATACTCGAGAGCTGGCCCGACCATCCGGGTGCGCTGGCCCTGCTCCAGAAGGCCACCGAGATCATCGGCGCGCCGCCGGCCAAGCCCGACTGGCCGTGGCCGGCCGCCAGGCTCAGCTACGCCAACGCGGCGATCGCCGAGGCGGTCGTCGTGGCAGGCTGGAAACTCGGGTCTGACCGGGTGCTGCGGGACGGCCTGCGCATGCTCGAGTGGCTGCTGACCGTGGAGACCCGAGACGGCCATCTGTCCGTTGTCCCGGTCGGCGGCTGGGGCCCGGGGGAGGATCGCCCTGGGTTCGACCAGCAGCCCATCGAGGTGGCCGCGCTGGCCGATGCGTGCATGCGTGCCGCGACGGTCACCGGGGACAGCAGCTGGCTGACCGGCGTAGAACTGAGCATCGCCTGGTTCCTCGGCCACAACGACGCGAAGATCCCGCTTCTCGACGACCGGACCGGCGGCGGCTGCGACGGTCTGAGCAGCAATAGCCGCAGCCGGAACCAGGGCGCGGAGTCGACGCTGGCGATGATCTCCGTTCTCCAGCTCGGTCGTCGCCTGTCCCCGGCGCCGCGATGACCGACGCCCCGTCCGAGGGTGGCCTCCTGGTCCGTAGTCCGCACTGGCTGAAGCCAGATGCCGCACGCACGTTCTGCCGGCTGTTCGTGCCCGGCGAGGAAACCCTGATCCAGGGCGAATCACGCGCGCAGGTCGTGATCGACCGCGTCCTTGACTTGAGTGACACGGTGGCGGAGAGAACCCTGGCTCGGACGCTGGCCCGATTCACCGGCCGGCATCGCGATCTGATCGCGACGCTCGAGCGCAACTTCCAGCTGGTCGCGGACCGGCTCGGCCGCGAGATCACCGCCGGGAGCGTGGGACGGCAGCTGATCGGGGCGTGTTTCACGCAGGAGTATGCGCCGGAGGCGGCGGCCCTGTTCAACCCGTCGATGGTCGAGCATCCTGACCAGGCAGGCTGTGAGCCCGGCGACGTCCGGTTCATTATGAGCCTGCGCGCCGTAGGCGAAGGTCATCTGTCGAGCATCGAGTTCCGGACCGGCACGATGGGCGCAGATTCTGGCATTCGCCTGGACCCGCCCGGAGGGTTCCTCGACACCGGCTGCACGCACCCCGTTCCCGGTGATCGTGATCTTTCGCGGTACACGGTGGAGTTTGACAAGCACAGCGCCGTGTCCGAGCGAGTGCTGTGGCCCGCCGCTCCCGCCGAGAGCCACGGCATGGAGGACGCGAGGTTCGTGCGGTTCGCCGATGGCGACGGCGTCACGTACTACGCGACCTACACGGCCTTCGACGGCTCGCAGGTCGCGCCGCACCTCCTGGAGACCACGGACTTCCGCACGTTCTCCGTCTGTCCGCTGACCGGTCCGTCGGCCAGGAATAAGGGCATGGCGCTGTTTCCCCGTCGCATCGATGGCCGCTACGCCGCGCTCTCCCGCTGGGACAGGGAGAGCAACGCGATTGCCTACTCCGACGACGGCCGCCGCTGGGGCGAGGCTGTCTCGATCCAGGGGCCCGCGCAGCCCTGGGAACTGATCCAGCTCGGCAACTGCGGGTCGCCGATCGAGACCCCGATGGGCTGGCTTGTCTTCACCCACGGCGTCGGGCCTATGCGGGAGTACGCCATCGGCGTCGCCCTGCTCGACCTCGAGGAACCCGAGCGCCTGATCGCAGCGCTGCCCGAGCCGCTGCTGGTCGCCGAGGGACCGGAACGCACGGGTTACGTGCCCAACGTCGTCTACTCCTGCGGCGCGATGCTGCACGGCGGCGCGATCGCCCTGCCGTACGGCTGCAGCGACTCATCCGTGCGGTTCGCGATTGTCGACCTCGAGCTGCTCCTGGCGCGGCTCACCCGATGATGCGCCCCGCGCCGACGGAGTCATGAAGGTGGCACGCACATGGTGATGACGACCTTCCCCTGTGCGTGCCCGAATATCAGCTTCGGCCGGCGAATGGGGATGAGTCACTTCTTGTTCACCGGTCAGTGCGACGATGATCTGGGATGAGGCCGCTGACAGCGCACGCTACGGCGCTA
>DASXKI010000177.1:0-3252 GCA_036496945.1 Streptosporangiaceae bacterium
ACCCGGCGCAGCTCGCGCGCGACCGCCGCCGGGACCGCCCAGTGCGGGATCTCGCTGCCGGCGTCGAGCAGATCGCCGAGCTGGTCAGCGGACAGGTCTTCCCATTCAGTGCCGGCTTCGATCAGCGCGTGCGGCCGCCAGACCTCCGCGCGCCGGTCGTAGGCCCAGTCGCCGGAGGGCAGGATGGGGATGCGCGCGCAAGCCCTCAGATCCGGACCGGCCGGCAGGACGTCGGCCGTCGTCAGGCTGGCCGCCAGGTCCGCGCCGGCCGTGGGCAAGTCGGCCATCCGGTCCGCGTCGGCCGTGGGCAGGTCCGCCCTCGGCACGTCGGCCGTGGGCAGGTCGGCCGTGGGCAGGTCGGCCGTGGGCACGGTCCCGTCGGCCATCAGGTGAGTCGCGCCGTAAGCTGCCGCGACTCGGGCCGTCACGGCCAGCTCGCGGGCCCGGCCTGCCTGGCTGGCGGGCGCTTCAGCGTGCGCCGGCAGCGGAACCGGCACGAGCAGTGAGTCCGCCGGCAGGCTCGGCATCGCTGCGAGTACGGATCTGATCAGGGCCTGCGGCGAGCCGACGACCGCGGCGTGCCCGCTGACGAGCGGCAGGATGAGGACGCGCGCCTTGAGCTGGCCCGCCAGGTGCCGGATCTGGCCGATCTGGCGGCTGGACAGCGGCCCCCTGGTGGCGAACGCCAGGACTGGCCCGTCGCCGAGCTCGGCTCGCGCCGTCGCCGGGCTCAGCATCAGCCGCCGGAAGGGCCCGTGCTCGGGCGGCCGGTTCGCCGACACCGGGCCGGCCAGCCGCACCATTCCGGCCCGGTCGCTGAGCGCAGTGCGTTCTTCGACCGTCAGCACGGCGATCGGCGTGCCCTCCGGATCCGACAGCAAGATCCGGTCGAGCGCGGCGTCCGTAGGCAAGACGCTGGCCGGCACGTCCAGGGTGATCGGGACCGGGAACGGGGTGCCATCCGCCAGTCGCCACCTATCGGCCACGGCGACGGCGTCCGCTACCGGCATGAAGCCGGTCAGCGGCGCGAGCGCGCCTGACAGCAGCAGCTCGAGATCACCAAGCTGACTCGCGGTGAGCGTGCAGGCCGGCAGGGAGCTGAGCTCGGCTGGGGACACGCCGGCCCGCGCCTCAGCGGTCACAATCTCCTCCGTCGCCCAGTCGTCGGCCCGGAACGGCCCGAGCCTGGCATGCCCGAGGCTACACGCGATGCGGGCGCCTGAAGCGCCCGAGAGCGCCCACCGGGCGCACCGGGCACTTACCGGGACAAGACCCTGGCGTACCGGTCTTCCGGCTTGCGGATGACGTAGCGCAGCTCGTCGTAGCTGGCGTCCAGGCGGCCGCGGGACAGCCAGGTCACCAGGCGCTGCGCCGCGGGGAGCCGATTCGGCCGACCGGCGCGGCCTGCGCCGCTGCACATCTGGCGGTGAGCGATCGCGAGCCCGTGCCTGACCACGAACGCCTCGATGCCGCGGCCGGACGCGATGGGCTCGTAGCATGCCGGGAACGGGCCCGGCAGACCGGGCTGTGCCGCTCCCCAGGCCAGTGCCCGGGCGAACTCCGGCAGCCTCCGGTCGAGGAAGCCGGCTGCTGTCTCCCCGTCGACTGTGCGAAGGAGCAGTAGCCCGCCCGGGCGCAGCGCTGCGACCAGGCGGTCCAGTACCAGCTCGGCGTTTCGGATGCGGTGCAGCAGCATCGAGCATTGCACGAGGTCGACGGAGCGCGGTGCGAGCGCGAGCGTCCTGAGTTCCGCCAGCGTGGCGCCGCTCAGATCTGGCCGGCTGGCTACGACCGCGCGCACGATGGGGCTGTCCTCGTCGATCCGGCTGATGACCACCTCCGGCGCGGTCGCGAGCAGAGCAGCCAGGTCCAGCTCTGGCCCGGCCGTGGCGCAGCCCGCTTGCAGGAGGGCGATCGCGCGGCCAGGATGCTCGGCGGCGTAGTCGGCGGCGAACTTGGTGAAGACCGCGTCCTGGTCGGCGTCCGCAACCCGGCCCTGGCGTGCCTGTGCGGCCCGCCGGCCGGCCGAGGACGCCGATCTGTGCTTGCCATGCTGACCAGGGCCTTGCGTCGCGGTGTCGAGCCCTGCGATCCCGTGAACTCGTGCCACAATGCCTTAGCGTAGCGGTACGGATACGCTACGTACCGTAGATTCACCCTCAAGCCAGTCTCGGGCCGGCTGCCTGCGGCCCGGCTGGGCCCGTTGTGGCGAGCCGGCGGCGCCTGCGACCGGTAAGCTAGTAATATCCCGCCGCCGTGCTGATGCAGTCGGCCTGCTGGCCTGTCGCCAGTAGCCCGCTGTCACCCGGAGCGGGCCTTTCGTGCTGCCTATGTAGGGACGCAATGAGCCTCTCCGGTCTCCTGCCAGTCGTCACCGCCGACCCTGACCTACGCCGCGCGCTCGACCAGGCCGCCGAGCTGCCAGCGCTCGGCGGCGACCTGATCGCGCCGTCCTCACTCCGCCCGCTGCTCGTCGCGGCCCTCGCTGGCGCAGATCCAGATCGCGCAGGTCCAGTTGGCGCAGGTTCAGATGGCGCACGTCCAGATGGGACAGGTCCCGACGGCGCGGCCGGTCCTGATGGGGCCGACGGCTCCCGTGGCACGGTCACGCTCGCGGTGACCGCGACCGCGCGCGAGGCCGAGGAGCTGGCGGCCGCCCTCGGGTCGCTGCTCGGCCAGGACCAGGTCGGGTACTTCCCGGCCTGGGAGACGCTGCCGCACGAGCGCCTGTCGCCCCGGTCGGACACCTCCGGCCAGCGGCTCGCGGTCCTGCGCCGGCTAGCTCATCCCGATTCGTCTGACGTGCGGTCTGGACCGCTTCGGGTTGTCACGACCCCGGTCCGCAGCCTGCTCCAGCCGATGGTGAGCGGCCTTGGCGAGCTGACGCCGGTGAAGCTGTCCGCTGGCCAGAGCGCAAGCATGGACGACACGATCATCCAGCTTGTCGACATCGGCTACGCGCGTGTCGAGATGGTCGAGCGGCGCGGCGAGATCGCGGTGCGCGGCGGCCTGCTCGACGTGTTCCCGCCGACCGAGGAGCATCCGCTGCGGGTGGAGTTCTGGGGCGACGACGTCGAGGAGATCCGCTACTTCAGGGCAGCGGACCAGCGCAGCCTGGCGACCGCTGAGGACGGACTGTGGGCACCGCCGTGCCGCGAGCTGCTGCTGACACCCACCGTCCGCGACCGCGCCCGCCAGCTGGCGTCCGAGTGGCCTGGCCTGCAGGACATCCTCGGCAAGATGGCCGAGGGC
>DASXKI010000178.1:0-5218 GCA_036496945.1 Streptosporangiaceae bacterium
CTGAGGTGCTCAGCCTTACCCGTCAGGGGCTCGAGCTGGGACTCGGGCCGGAGACACTGCTGTACGAGGCGCTGATCCCGTCACTGGAGGAGGTCGGCGCGCGCTTCGAGCGCGGCGACTTCTTCGTGCCGGAGATGCTGATCGCGGGCAAAGCGATGGCCGGCGCGCTTACGATCCTCAGGCCGTTGCTGGCCGAGACTGGCGCGCAGACGATCGGCAAGATCGTCATGGGCACGGTCAAGGGCGACGTGCACGACATCGGCAAGAACCTCGTCAACATCATGTTCGAGGGCGCTGGCTTCGAGGTAATCGACCTCGGTGTCCAGGTGGCTCCCGAGAAGTTCCTGGACGCTATCCGCGAGCATCAGCCAGACATCGTCGGGTTCTCCGCGTTCCTGACCACGACGATGCCGATGTTCAAGGCCAACATCAACGCGCTGGTGAAGGCGGGCATGCGCGATCAGGTCATCGTGATGGTCGGCGGCGCGCCGGTCACCCAGGAGTACGCGGACGTCGTCGGTGCCGACGGGTACGCGTCGGACGCGTCCGCCGCCGTCGTGCGCGCCAAGGAACTGATCCGGCGGCGGCGCGCCGTCGCCCCGGCCTGAGTCGGGCGCCGTCATGGAAACCATCCTGTCGTCGGCGACGCGGGAGCTGCGGATCGGCGGGGACAACCCGTTCTGCATCATCGGCGAGCGGATCAATCCCACCGGGCGGAAGCTCTTTCAGGACCAGCTGCGACGCGGTGACTTGTCCAGGATCGAGATCGACGTAGCCCAGCAGGTCGCTGGCGGCGCGATGATGCTTGACGTCAACATGGGCACGCCGCTGGCCGACGAGGCCGAGCTGATGGTCCACGCCGTCCAGCTGATCCAGTCGCGGTGCGACCTGCCGCTGTGCCTGGACTCTTCGATCATCGAGGTCCTCGAAGCCGGCCTGGCGACCTACCAGGGCAAGGCGCTGGTCAACTCCGTCACCGCCGAGGACGACCGAATGGCGGCCATCTTGCCGCTGGTCAAGCGCTACGGCGCCGCCGTGATCGCGCTGCCCAACGACGAGGAGGAGATCCCCGAGGAGCCGGAGCGCCGGCTGGAGCTGGCGCGCAAGATCGTCGACGTCGCGACCGGCACGTACGGCATCGCGCTGGCGGATATCGTGTTCGATCCGCTCGCCATGCCCATCGGCGCCGACACCTCGCTCGTCTTGCGCACCCTGGAGACGATCGCACTGCTGCGCGAGGAGCTCGGCGTCAACATGACGCTCGGCGCGTCCAACGTCTCGTTCGGCATGCCGGACCGCGGCTCCATCGGCGCAGCGTTCCTGCCGATGGCAATCGCCAGCGGCCTCACCAGCGCCATCATGGACGCTCGTTCGGACCAGCTCGTGCGTGCGGTCAAGGCCGCGGACCTGCTGACCAGCCGGGATCCATGGGGTGCAGCCTGGATAGCAGCGCACCGGGCCCGGCAGGCGGCGAACGCAGCGGCGGCGAACACGACTGCGGCAGCCAGCACGGGCGCGCCGTGACTCAGGCGACCGCGGCCCACCTCACCGGCGCGCCGGCCAGGGTGGAGCTGCACTTCCTGCCGGCCGGCCTGCGGGTCCGGGTGCCGCCGGGTGTTTCCCTGTTCGACGCCGCAAGCTGGAACGGCATCGCGATCGACTCCACCTGCGGCGGCCACGGCACGTGCAAGAAATGCAAGATCAAGATACTGAGCAACGACGTGCCGGCCTCGTCGCTCGACGCGCGGGCGTTCTCCGCCGACGAGCTGCGAGCAGGCTGGCGGCTGGCCTGCCGGACGCTGGCGGACACCGACGTGCAGGTCGAGGTGCCGCCGCTGATGACACGCCCGAAGGCGGCGACGGTCGGCGTAGGCCGTCAGGTCATCCTCCGGCCAGCCGCGCAGAAGCGGTACCTGGAGCTCGCCGAGCCTTCCCTGTCTGACCAGCAGACCGACATCGAGCGGATCCTCGCGGGCCTGGACGACCTTGAGCTGCGCGTGGACCTGTCGGTCCTGCGGGGACTCGGCCAGCGGCTGCGGGCGGCGGACTTCAAGGTGACCGCGGTGATCGTCGACGACGTGCTCATCGACGTGCAGCCTGGGGACACGACCGGCCGGCTGCTGGGTATCGCTTTTGACCTCGGCACGACGACTGTCGTCGCCACGCTGCTCGACCTCGGTACCGGGACGCCGCTCGCCGTGGCCTCGATGCTCAACAAGCAGCAGCCGTTCGGCGCCGACGTCATCACCCGGATCAGCGCGACGATGCTGGACCCGGCCGCGCTGGACACGCTCGGCCGGCTCGCGCACGAGACGCTTGCAGAGCTGGCCGGCGAGGTCTGCGACCAGGCCGGGGCGGACCCTGCCGACGTCGCCGAGATCGCGGTCGCGGGGAACGCGACAATGACCCACATCGCGCTCGGCATCGATCCCGAGCCGCTCGGCGTCGCCCCGTTCATCATGGCCGCCCGCCAGCTGCCGGAGGTCCTCGCCGCCGACTTGCGCGTGCCTGCGCATCCGCGGGCACGGGCCTTCATGTTCCCGGCGTTCGGCGCGTACGTCGGCGGCGACATCACTGCGGGACTGCTCGCATCCGGCATGAATCGTGACGCCAGGACGAGACTGTTCATCGACATCGGCACGAACTGCGAAATCGTGCTCGGCAACCGCGACTGGCTGCTGGCTACCGCCGCGCCGGCCGGGCCTGCCTTCGAGGGCGCGGCTATCCGGTGCGGGATGCGGGCGGCGGATGGCGCCATCGAGGCCGTGTCCATCACCCCGGACGGGCTGGCGCTGACGGTGATCGGGGACACCGGGCCAGCCGGGCTCTGCGGCTCCGGTCTCGTCGACGCGGTCGCGAGCCTGATCAAGGCCGGCCTGCTGGATCACAGCGGCCGGCTGGTATCCGAGGAGGCAGCCGCCGCGCTTGCGCCTGCCCTCGCACCGCGATTGACCATGCTGGGGCAGGAGCGCGTCTTCGTCCTGCACTGGCACGGCGAGCCAGGCGACGTATCCGACTCGATCTACCTGTCTCAGCGCGACGTGCGAGAGCTCCAGTTCGCCAAGGCCGCGATCGCGACCGGCTGGCAGGTGCTACTCGACGAGGCAGGCTTGACGGCGTCCGACATCCAGCAGGTGCTGCTGGCCGGGTCGTTCGGGAGCTATCTGTCCCCGACGAGCGCGATCGCGCTCGGGCTCGTGCCGAGGCTGCCGGTGCTGCGCGTCGTCAGCGCGGGCAACGTGGCCGGTGAGGGCGCCAAGATGGCGCTGCTGTCGGTCCGTGAGCGCGCCGCAGCGCTGGCCCTGCTGGAGGAGGTGAGATATGTCGAGCTGTCAGACCGGGAAGGCTTCAACGACGCGTTCGTCGAGCAACTCCAGTTCCCGTCGTGACGGCGGAGCTGAGAGTGCACCCCGTTCCGGTCCTGAGGAACAGGTGCCAACACTCGCCGTGATCGCCTGCGGTGCGCTGGCCGGCCACGTCCGTGACATCGCCGCACGTCGCCGCTGGCCGGTTGAGGTGCACCCGCTGCCCGCGTCGCTCCACAACAGGCCGGAGCGGATTGCCCCCGCCGTGACGGACCTGGCGCGCAGCCTGCGCGGGCGGGGCCTGCGGGTAGCGCTCGGCTACGCTGACTGCGGGACCTATGGAGCGCTTGACGAGCTGTGCGCCGAGCTCCACATCAGCCGGCTGGCCGGGCTGCACTGCTACGACGTGCTAGGCGGCGCCGAGCGGGTCCGTTCGCTGCTCGAGCGTGAGCCTGGCACGTACCTGCTGACCGATTACCTGGTGCGGAGCTTCGAGCGCACGGTGCTCGCCGGGCTCGGCCTTGACCGGCATCCACAGCTGTGGACTGACTACTTCGGGCACTACCGCAGGCTGGTCTGGCTGGCGCAGGAGCGTGACGCGGAGCTGGATAGCCGGGCTGCGGCCATCGCCGCGCAGTTCGGCCTGCCCATGCGCATCGTCGACGTCGGCACCAGCGGACTGGAACGCGAGCTCGCAACGCTGCTGGACGAGGGCGGCGATGGCCGCGTCGAACGTAGCTCGCCAGGGAAGTTCCCGGATCAGAGCTAAGCGTCCCAGTGCACCGGCAAGCCGTGCGCGGGCGCGGACCCGAGGATCCGCCGGAGCCCGCCCGGCCAGGTCACCAGCACGACCGGACAGCCCCCGGCACGAGACTGCTCCAGGTAGAGATAGGCGAAGCGGGCCGCCGACGTGGCGGCTGTCCCGAGCCCGGCGACTCCGCTGGCAAGCTCCGCTCGCTGGGGCTCGCTGAGGTACTGCCGGAAGATCGAGTGCCAGATCACAGTCCAGGTGCCCGGCACCAGGTTCGTGCGTGCCAGGGTCGCCGACGCGGATTCGGCCCGCAGTTCAGCCGGCACCTCAGCGGCGAGGGTGAAGGCGCCGCGCAGCCTGCTGAGCCGGTCGGCCTGGTCGGGCCACACGTAAGCGGTCAGCCGGAGCCTGCCTTCCGGCGTGGTCGGATCGACAGGCGACAGGTCCCCGCCGATCCGCTCGGTCACCTCGATGTGGCCGTTCGGCGGAGGTTGGCCCTGCCAGCCGCCCGACAGAACTACCGGTGAGTCCGGATTGCCGTAGCAGCCGGCGTCACCGGGCACGTAGAAACGGTCGGCACGCAGGTTGAGCCCGGCGCTCGCGCCGACCTCGATCAGCCGGATGGGCAAGTTCTGCTCGGCAGTGATGTGCAGGAGCCCGCCGAGGAGCGCGGCGGCCCGGCCGACCTCGTTGGTCTGCGGCGGGTGGTCAAGCCACGTGCGGATCACGTCGCCCTGCTCGGCGAAGGTCTGCCGGAGTGCTGCCCAGGCCCGCGGACTGCCTGGCTCGGGATCGGCGGTGCCGCCGGCGCTGGGGTAGAAAGCTGCCAGCTGCGGAGCACGGCCAGATAGCGCGAGCGCATGCGCGCCGCCGAGCAGCCGCAGCGCGAGCACGCTCGGGAGTCGGTCGGCGAGATGCCCACGCAAGACCTCGGCGGTTGGCCCGCCTGTCAGGAGGTCTTGCGCGGCACGCAGGAGCAGGTCGCCGTAAAGCGGGCTGCCGAGTTCCCGGCAGGCGTCTGCCTGCCAGCGCAGCAACTGCGCGGTGCGCTGCTCCGGTGTGCCGTGCACGTCCGCAATCCCCACGGCGGCCACTATGACAGGCCAAGCCAGGTGGCCGCCAACCTGGGCGGCGCGTGGCTGCGCGGTCGGAGCGCCGTGAC
>DASXKI010000179.1:0-8248 GCA_036496945.1 Streptosporangiaceae bacterium
AACCAGCCCTCGCCGAGCGCGGTGCGCTTGGGGCCGGCCACGCCGGTCAGTTCGGCGCGCAGGCTGAGCAGCTCACCGTGCCGCAGGTAGCGGTGATAGGTCTGGGCGCAGTTGGTCGCCACTACCGACGGATACCCCGCCTCCTCCAGCGTCCGCATCATCTGCCCGAGCGGATCGGCACCGTCATCGGCCGGCGGCGGTTGCAGCCCCGGCATGGTCCAGACCTGCACCATCGCAGGCGGCGCCACCAGCTGGCCGTGTGCCGAGCGAGCCGCGAACTCGGCATCGGTATACACCGGGTTGGTGTCGCCGATGGCATCGGTCCAGGTGCGGATAGCCGGCAGGTTCACCGGATCCCTGGCCAGCCGTGGCGCGCCAGGCCCCGCTGCCCGGACCTTGTCGGCCGCTGCCAGGATCGCCGCGCTGACGTCGTCGTCCGTCATCGCGGTACCCGTGGCAGCTTCAGGCCCGCCATCGCGATCAGCTCCCGCTGCACCTCGTTGACTCCTCCGCCGAATGTCATCACGGTGTTGCGCTTGTTCTGCACGTCCAGCCACCGGGCCAGGTCAGCTGTTCGCTCGTCGGCGAGGTCGCCGTGGCGGCTGACGACCTCGGCCAGCTCGGCGCCGATCCACTGAGCTTGCTCGGAACCGAAAACCTTCGTGACCGAGGCGTCGGCGATGTCGACAGCCTCGGTGACGGCCACCTGCCAGTTGAGCAGCTCGTTAACTCGCTCGGCCGCGCTCGCCCTGGCTAGCGCCCGGCGCACGTCTGGCTGGTCGAGCACCGGGCGGCCGTCTGGTCCTGGCTGCGTCGCGGCCCAGTCACGCACGCGCTGATGCAGGACGCCAAGCCGGCCTGCCGGACCCAGCATCACCCGCTCGTGGTTGAGCTGCGCAGTGATCAGGCGCCACCCCGCGTTTTCCTCTCCGACGCGCATAGTGACCGGCACCCGCACGTCCGCGTAGTAGGTGGCGTTCACGTGGTGCGCCCCGTCGTGAGTGATAATCGGCGTCCAGGAATAGCCCGGATCGCTGGTGTCCACAATGAGGATCGACAGGCCCTTGTGCTTGGGCGCATCGGGATCGGTGCGGCAGGCCAGCCAGATGTAGTCGGCGTCGTGCCCGCCGGTGGTGAAGATCTTCTGGCCGTTGACAACGTACTGGTCGCCGTCGAGCACGGCCCTGGTGCGCAACGAGGCCAGGTCCGTGCCGGCCTCCGGCTCGGTGTATCCGATGGCGAAATGCAGCTCGCCGGTCAGGATCTTGGGCAGGAAGAAGTCCTTCTGCTCCGGCGTACCGTGCGCCATCAGCGTCGGCCCGACGGTCTGGAGCGTGACCGCAGGCAGCGGCACGTCAGCGAGCGCCGCCTCGTTGACGAAGATCTGCTGCTCGATCTGGCCGAGGCCGTGGCCGCCGTATTCGACGGGCCAGCCGACGCCGAGCCGGCCGTCGCGGCCCATCCGGCGGACCACGTCCCGGTAGATGGTGCCGTGCCGCTGCGTCAGCATCGCCTCGCGCTCGGCCGGGGCGATCAATGTCGCGAAGTAGGCGCGCAGGTCGTCGCGCAGTGCGCGCTGCTCGTCGGTCAGCTCGAGGAACATCAGGCACCCGCCGCTTCCCGCGCGCCGAGCCGGTCAAGCCGGTCGGAAGCGCCGCCCACGAAGGCGACCAGGTCGGTCATCAGAGCCGAGTACCGCGGCAGCGGATAAGTCACGTCCATGCCGAGGCCGCCGTGCAGGTGATGACAGGTACGCAGCGCGACCGGGCCATGCTCGGCCAGCCAGTAAGCGGCCACGTCGACGTCCCGGCCGGCGTCCCGGCCGGTGTCGAGCTGCCAGCACGCCGACACGGTGGCCAGGTGCAGCGTGCGCGCGGCCGCGTACACGTCGGCGATCTGCTGCGCGACCGCCTGGAACGTCGCTAGCGGCCGGCCGAACTGCTCGCGACGCCGTACGTGCTCGGTGGTGAGGTCGAGCGCGCCAGCCAGCACGCCGTCGGCGACCGCGCACGCGCCGGCCAACGCGAGCCGGTACAGGTCGCCGACGCTGCAGCCGTCCAGCACTGCCAGGACCGGGCTGTCGGCTAGCCGCAGGGTGTACTCCGGCAGGCCTGATGAGCTGCGCGTCCGCTGACAGGCCAGGCCATCGGCGTCGGGCTCGACGACCGCGACGACAGTGTCGCCGGACGGCGTGCTGGCCGGGACCAGGATCCAGCTGGCCGCAGCCGCATATGGCACGCCGACCTTGACGCCGGAGACGGTACCGGACTTGCCGATCAGCGATGCCGTGGTCGCGGGCCGCTGCGGCATCGGATGAGATGGCTCCCGGACCGCGGCGGTGAGGATCGTCTCGCCAGCGGCGACGCCGCTGAGCAGCCGACTCTTCAGCCTCGGGTCGGCCGACCTGACCACTGGCAGCACGCCGAGCGCCAGCGTGGCGAGAGCCGGGATCCGGGCCGCGTGCCTGCCGACCTCGGTCAGCACGGCCGCCGTCGCCTGGATGCCCAGCTCGTCCCCGCCAAGCTCGGCCGGGAGCGCGAGCGACAGCAGCCCGGACTGGCCCAGCTCCTTCCACAGCGAGCTGTCAAGATCTGCGCCCACGCCGCCCGCTCCGGCTGCCGCGCCATCCCGGCCTGGCGCGCTGAGCAACCGCGCGGCTAGCCTGGACGCCTCGATATCGGCCTCGCTGAAGGTGAAATCCATCTAGCGCGCCTCCTCGCGGGGCAGTCCGAGCAAGCGCTCGGCGATCACCGACAGCAGGATCTGCGTGGTGCCCCCGGCGATGCTCAGGCACCGGGTGAGCAAGAACTCCTGAAGCACCTCGGCGGACTCCCCGTCCGCTGCCGCGCCCGCTGGCCCAGTCAGTTCCAGCGCTGTCTCCGCAACCGACTGCCGGTGGCTGACCCCTACGAGCTTTCGCACGGCCGCGAGCGGGCCGGGATCGCCGCCGCGCAGCTGGGCGATGACGGCTTGCAGGTCCAGCAGCGAGACGGCCATGCCCGTGGCGACAAGCGCGCCGAGCCGCTGCCGGACAATCGGGTCGGCGTCGGAGCCGGAGCGCGCGGCCAGCGCCAGCAGCTGCTCGACCGCTTCGCCGACAGAGGAGTCGGTCCCCATCGCGATCCGCTCCGAGGCGAGGGTCGTCCGGGCTGCCCGCCAGCCATCGCCGGGCGCGCCGACTACGCAGTCGTCCGGCACGAAGACCTGATCCAGGAAGATCTGGTTGAACATTTCCCGGCCGGTGATCTCGCGCAGCGGCCGGATGTCGATCCCGGGGCTGTCCATCTTGACGAGAAAATAGGTCAGGCCCTTGTGCTTGGGCACGCTGGCATCAGTACGCGCCAGGCAGATCGCCCAGTCGGCCTGCCGGGCCAGGGATGTCCACACCTTCTGGCCAGTGAGCAGCCAGCCGCCGTCGGCCCGCTCCGCCCTGGTCCGCAGTGCAGCCAGATCCGAGCCCGCCTCGGGCTCGCTGAATAGCTGACACCACGTGATCTCGCCACGCAGCGTCGGCCCCGCGAACCTGCTGGCCTGGGCGCTGGTGCCGTGGCCGAAGATCGCCGGGACAGCCCAGCCGCCGATGACGATATCCGGCCTGGCTAGCCCGGCCCGGCTGAGCTCGTCATCGATGATCAGGCGCGCGGCAGCCGAAGCGGCCAGTCCGTAGGGCCGCGGCCAGGCCGGCGCGGCGTAGCCGGAATCTGCGAGCACAGGCCGCTGCTCAGCGGCAGGCAGCGCGGCGATCCGGGCAGCCTGCTCGCTGGCCGCGGCCCGCACGGCAATGAGCTCGTCACCCAGCTCGCCCCCGTCTGCGAGCGTGAGCTGGCGGCGCGCGCCGGCGGCCGCTAGCCGCGCAGCCCTGTCGCGCCAGAGCGCCGCGCCGCCGAGAAGCTGGCGCAGCGCCAGCGCCCGCCGCAAGTACAGATGCGCATCGTGCTCCCAGGTGAAGCCGACGCCGCCGAGTACCTGGATGCAGTCCTTGGCGATATCGACGGCCGCGTCCAGGTTGAAGGCAGCCGCGGCGGCCGCGATCAGCGGCAGCTCGGCGGGCGCATCGTCGATCGCGCGAGCCGCGTCCCAGGCGAGCACGGCTGCGGTCTCGCTGCGGCAGAGCATGCTCGCGCATAGGTGCTTGACGGCCTGGAACGAGCCGATCGGGCGGCCGAACTGATGCCGGATCGCGGCGTACTCCGCGGCGGTGCGGGAGCACCAGCTCGCCACGGCCGCAGCCTCGACGGAAAATAGGGCAGCAGCCAGGTCGCGGACATCCCCGATGCCGACGCCGGTCAGGATCTGCGCCGGGCTCGCCGTCGCGGCCGTCAGCTCGACGTCAGCCAGTGACCGGGAAAAGTCGGCCGGGGCTCTGGCGGTCAGCGTGACGCCGAGATGATCGGCCGGCAGCAGGCACCAGACGCCGTCAGCGCCGGTCCGGTCAGCTGGGCCTAGCGCCGGATCGGATGCTCGCGTCGCCGCGCCGATCAGCAGGTGCGTGGTGGTGCCGCCGCCAACCACCGGGCCAGCGCGCCCGGACAGCTCGACCGAGCCGTCGGCCCGCCGAATTGCCGTGACCGTGCCGGGCTCCAGCGCCACCGCGACAGAAGCCGTGCCAGCCGCGAGCAGCCGCAGCGCCTCTGCTGGCCCAGGCGGGCCCTGGCAGCGGGCCAGCGATAGCCCGGCCAGCAGCGTCGGCAGGATCGGGCCGGGCACGAGGGACTCGGTGAGCTGGGCTAGCGCGGCGGCAAGTTCAGGTGCACCGCCGGCGCCGCCCGCCTCGGCCGGCAGACCGATGGCGAAGACGCCGAGATCGGCCAGGCTGGACCAGCGCTCGGCCGCCTGGCCGTCGCTGCCTGTGCCGGGTTCTGCGCCGATGCCTGTGCCCGTCCCTGGGCCCGTGGCTGTGGCTGGGCCTGTGCCGGTCCCTGGGCCTGGGCCTGGGCCTGTGCCGGGCTCGAGGCCGCGGACAAGGTCGATGGACCGGGCACGCTTGGCCCATTCGCGGATCGAGGCCTGGAGCGCAAGCTGCTCGTCGGTGTTCGCGATCGGCAACTCGTCCTCCTGTTTCCTTGGCAGTCAAAATTAGAACACGTTATACCTGTAGTGGGCCAGGGTGCTTGCCGCCATGTGCGGGCAGCGTGCGGACCAGGCCCGAGACGAGCTCGTTGCTAGGCTGACCGCGGCGGAGATAGTGATCTAGCAGGCAGGACGCAGTGTTGGCGGCGCCGGGTCGGGGCGCGGGTCTGCTGGAGTGAGGACGAAAGGCCGGGATGGCAGCGCCGAGAACACGTAACAGCGGCAGCGCTGAACCGGCTGCGTCCGGGCCGGCTGGGGCGGGGTCGGCTGGGTCGGAGTCGGCTACGTCCGGGCCGGCGGAGGCCGAACTCGGCTCTGCCGCGCAGCGCGAGCGCCGCAAGCGCATCCTCGACGCCACCCTCGCGCTCGCGTCCAAGGGTGGGTACGAGGCGGTGCAGATGCGGACGGTGGCCGAGCGGGCTGATGTCGCCCTCGGCACGCTGTACCGGTACTTCCCTTCCAAGATTCACCTGCTGGTGTCCGGCCTCGCCAGGGAATTCGAGCGGGCCCAGGAACGGCTCGATCGCGCGCCGGTGCCCGGCGACACCGCCTACGACCGGATGCTGTACGTCCTCGGCCGCGTCACCAGGTCCATGCAGCGCGAGCCGTTGCTGACCGAAGCCATGACAAGGGCATTCATGTTCGCGGATCCGAGCGCAGCCGCCGAAGTAAACACTGTCGCGCAGCTGATGGAAGACATGCTCACCAAGGCGATGCACGAGGGCGAGCCAAGTGCGGACGAGCGGGCGATCGCGAGGGTCATCGGCGATGTCTGGCTGTCGAACCTGGTTGCGTGGGTGACCCGGCGAGCTTCGGCCAACGACGTGGCCTCACATCTCGAACTGGCCGCGCGCTTGCTGCTGCGCTCAGCTCCTGAGTCCGCCTGATCTGAGTCCGCCTGATCTGCGTGCGCCGCGGCTGGGGCACGCTCCTTTGCGCCCCAGCGGCGGCCTGTCGGTGGTGAGTTACATCACGGGTGAGCGACGTCGATAACCAATTCGACCTTGTGGCTAGCGGTCCTGAACTCGAAAACGCGAAATGGCTCCTTGGCCTTTAGCCCGAGGCCCATCGAAGTGATGCCCTCGAAGCTGCCAAGGCCGGCCACCTGGCGGAACTCGGCGAAGCCAGCGACGCTGACGAGGTGCCGGTTAGTGGCGTTGAAACTCAGGGCGGCCGGCGCTCTGACGACGACGAGCAGCTTTGCCTGGCCACTGGTCCGCACGAGTTTGCCGGAGCCGTCTGCGTGGAAGGCACGCACGTAGCTGACGTGGTAGCCCGGCGCGCGACCGACGCCCAGATCGACGACGAGCCGATCGAAGCAGGCGTGCTGACCCGCGCGGACGGTGCGCACCTTGTTCTGCACCATCAGCGCCTTGTCCCGTGGCCCTGTGCCCCAGTGTGTCGAGCAGGCACTGGGCGTGGTAGTGGCGGCCTGCGCGGGCAGCGCAACCACCGCCGCGATCAGGCCGGCAAGAATGGTCGCGGCGCCCGCAACTGCGGATTTCTTCATGTGTCCTCCTCCAGCTGACCAGCTGGCGCTCGGGGGAAATATCCCGAGGGTAGCGACGCGGCGGCGCAGGCGGGTGGAGATCAGATGGAGTTATGCCCGGCGGTACACGAGCCTGCCGCGCAAGATGACGGCGGCCGGGCTGGCCAGCTGACTGAGATCGGCCCGCGGATCAGCGTCATAGACGACGGCATCGGCCGGCGCGCCAGGCTCCAATCCGGCCCAGCCGAGGTAGGAGCGCGCGGCCCAGGATGCTGCGGCCAGCGCGTCGTGCGGGCGGAGGCCAGCGGCGACGAGCGCGCTAACCTCATCGGTGATCCGGCCATGCGGGCGGGAGTCCGTGCCGGCGAGCAGCGTCACGCCTGCCTCCGCGGCTTCCACGATCAGCATGCGGTGTGCCTGTACCGCCGCCTCGAATCCATCAACGCGATCGCCGGCGTCGGTTAGCTGCGCCTCGATCACCGACAGGGTCGGCGTCAGCGCGATGCCTGCCGCGGCCATTTGCGGCAGGAGATCCGGGTCGAGCCGCATGCCGTGCTCGATGGAGTCGACTCCCGCCTCTACCGCCGACTTGCTCGTCTGCATGTAGTTGGCGTGCACGGCCACTCGCCCGCCGGCGCTGTGCACCGCGGCGACGACAGCGGCCAGGACGTCGGCCGGGATTGACTCGTCCTCGGCGCGCCAGTCGCCGATCAGCTTGGCCCAGCCGGTTCGGCGGGCCTGCTCGGCAGCGAGGGCTGGCAATTCGGCGTGGCTCGGGCGTCGGCCCCACCCGTCGAAGAACTGCCCGTCCTGCGCGAACCACGGGCCAGCGTGGACTGAGCGTGGCAGGTCGGGGTCGGCGCCGAACCAGTCGGGCGGCTGACCAGCCAGCCCCGGCGATCGGATGAGCGTCACCCCGGCGGCGGCGTGCTGGCGCAGGTCGGCTCGCAGCATGTGCTCGTCGAAGGGCGTGCCCGGCGCTTCGGCGCCCGGATGCGTATGCGCGTCGACGAGACCGGGCAGCAGCCAGCCCTCGCCGGCCAGCTCGGCCCCTGCAACCGGGTCGGTGGTCCACCGATCCCCGTCCGCGTACAAGTCGACGGGCTCGCCAGTCGGCAGCCCGCGGCCGCGCACGCGCAAGACACTCACAGCAGAACCTCCAGGGGCGGGCGCCGGTCGACGCGACGCGGGGCATGTTAACGGCTGACCTACGGTGGCCGCGCAGGTCGGCGGGCGGCTAGGTCAGCAAACCGGGGCCGGGTAGGCGGACCGAAGGGTCGGCGGGGCCTTTCGGTCGCCGCGGCTGGATCAGCGGCGGCTGGATCAGCGGGCGGCTAGGTCGCTGGTGGCGGGGGGGGCGGGGGTGGCTGGGGCGCCGGCAGCTTGAGAATTCTCTGGCGGCCTGGCCCGAACTCGACGGGGCCCTGCCGGAAGTCGCCGGGCTTCATGAACTCCATCCGGTGCGACATGAAGGGGTGCGTGTGGCTGATGCTGACGCCGGCCACCAGCGCGCCCGCGCAGGCGCCGAGCGCCACGCCCTTCAGCAACGCGCGGCGACCTTGGCGAACGGCAGGAGGCTGCCAGCGTTCCTCGGCTAGGCGAGCCTCGACGCGCGCGGCCACGGCCTGGTCGACTCGGTCGATGAAGGCGGCAACAACCGCATCGCTGTACTCCGGCCCGAGCTCGCGA
>DASXKI010000180.1:0-20092 GCA_036496945.1 Streptosporangiaceae bacterium
GTGCCGGTCCCCGCGCCCGCGCTGCGGCAGCCTGGGCGGCGCCCCACGGGTCGGCGATGCCGCCCAGGCGCGACTCCGAGGTGCGGGGGTCGGCCGCGTGCGCACCGGCTACGCCCGGATCGGTCGCCCAGGGATCGGTTGTGCCGGGATCGGTTGTGCCCGGATCGGTCGCCCCCGGATCGGTCGTGCCCGGATCGGTCGCGCCCGGATCGGTCGCGCCCGGATCGGTCACGCCGGGATCGGTCACGCCGGTGCCGGTGATGGGAAACCGCCGCGTGCCCGCCGCTGCCGAGTACGCGTCGAAGAGCGCGTCGATCCGGACCGGCGCCCCCACCGTGTACAGCGCGGTCGCCAGCCCGTCCAGTTCCTCGCCCGCGAGCAGGGCCGCGAGCGCGCCGTCCCACTCACGCAGCACGTCCTCCGCGCTAGCGGTGGCCAGTGGCGCAGAGCCAGGCGCAGGCTGGTCGAGGCGCGCGGCCTCGCTCGCGGCCGCTACGACCTGCCAGGCCGCGTCCAGTTCGTCGAAGGTGAGTTCCAGTGCCTCGGCGGCGTCCCGCGCGTCGCTGCCGTCCAGGACCTGGCTGACTGCGACCTCTGGGTGCAGGGCGGCCCACTGACTCAGGTCGCGAGCCGCGCGCAGCAGCGGCGCCACCCTGGCCGCGGCGGCCAGCTCATCGCGCGGTGCGAGCCGCACCGGCGGCATCCGCGGGCGCTCGCGCCGGGAATCGCCAAAGGCGTCCCGGCCCGCTGCTGGCCCCCGCTGCTGGCCGCCCGGTGAGTTGGTCACCCAAGTACCCTACGGCCTAGACGGAACGTAGTCAGATCAGCGCTGCGGGGTCGAGCTGGACGCGCAGCGCGCCAGGTTCCTTGGCCGCTGTCCTGACAGCTTGCGCCGCGCGCAGCGCGAGCGCTAGCTCCGTGCCCTCTGACCTGGGCACTCGGACCAGATACCGGACCCCATCGTGATCGGAGTCGCCAGCAGCGCTGCCGTCCCTGGCTCGCCCAGCTAGCCCGGCTAGGCCAGCCGAATCCCGGGCAGGCTGCCCGCTCACGAGTAGCGGGCCAAGCACTTCCGCATCACCGGGCAGCTGGGCCACCGCGAGCAGCGCGTCGACGGCAGCGGCCGGCCCAGCCACCGAGGCCATCCGGGAAGCCGGCGGAAATCGCAGCTCGTCGCGCTCTGCCAGCTCTCGCTCGGCGAACGTCGCCGGATCCCAGCGGATCAGCGCCTGCACGGCCGGCTGGCTGCCGTCGGCAACGATCACGATGCTGCCGCCGTCGCCCGCGGATCGCACCAGGGCGGCTGCGTTCAGCCACCGTCGCAGCGCCTCCTCGGCCGCCCGCAGGCTGGCCAGGCCTAGCATGGCCCAGCCGTCGAGCAGGATGGCAGCGCGGTACCCGCCGTCGGCTATTGGCTCCGCGCCTGGAGTCGCGACAACGACGGCAGGGTCACCGCCCACCCTGTCGAGCACCTGGCTGCCGCCAGACGTCAGCACGGGCAGCGGACTGAACGCCCGGCCGAGCTCCTCGGCAGTCCGCCGGGCACCCGTCATCACGGCACGCAGTCCCTGGTGGCCGCAGCTATGGCAACTGCGGCCTATGGCCGAGCCGCACCAGCCACAACGCAGCGGCGCTTGCGGGCCGGGCAGCTCCGCCGGGCCGCCACAGCTGCATCGCGCCCGCGCATGGCACCGCTCGCACGCCACAGCGGCCAGGTAGCCGCGCCGGGGTACCTGGACGAGCACCGGGCCGTCGGCGAGAGCCGTCCGCGCTGTCCGCAGCGCGATACTGGGCAACCGCGCTGACCTTGCGGCTTCGTCCCTGGCGAGCTCGGCCTCGCCGCCGGCCGGCTGCACGGCCGGCGCGTACTGCCGGACCGTGGTCCTGTCTGCGGCCAGCGGCTGAGCCCAGCCGCTCGAGACCAGCAAGGCCGCCTCGGCGGTCCTGGCGAAGCCGCCGATGAGCGCGCCGCTGTGCGCCTGATAGGCGCGCAGGGCCAGTACCTCCCTGGCGTGCGGATACGGCGCGCGCGGCTCGGCGTGCAGGTCATCCCCTTCGTCCCAGAGCACGACCAGGCCAAGATTCGCCACTGGGGCAAACATCGCTGACCGAGTCCCGGCCACGATCGTGACCTCGGCCCTCGCCACAGCCAGCCAGCGCCGGTATCGCTCCGCCGGTCCCAGGCTGGCCGACAGCACGACGTGCCGGGCCGGCCCAAGTTCGCGCCCCAGCGCGGCGTCGACGAGAGCCAGGTCACGTGCATCAGGCACCACGACGACGGCACCGCGGTCAGACCTCGCGACCGCGGCTACGGCCTGCGCGATCTCGTCCGGCCAGCTAAGTCCCGGCAGCGCCGACCAGACCGCACGCGGGCTGCGGCCAGCCGCCAGCGCCGCGAGGAACGACCGCCCGGCCCGGTACCGGTCCCACAGGCCAGCGGCCGCCGACGGGCTATCACCGGCTCGCGCCGGCCCGGCTTCACCATCGTCCACTACCGCCAGGCCGTCCCCGGCTGGCGCCAGCCCGGCGTTAGCTGGCGGCGTCTTGCTCGCCCTGGCGTGCCTCGGCGGGATCGCCAGCCGCAGCACGTCGGCCAGCGTGCCGCCGTACCGGTCGGCGACCGCCCTGGCAAGGCCCGCGATCTCCGGCGTCAGCACGGGCTCAGGTGCTACCACACGTTCCAGGAAGCCGAGCTTGCCGGGATGATCACTGTCCGCCGCCCGCGCCAGTACGAATCCGCTCACGAGCTGTCCGGCGAACCGGACCCGCACCTGGCTGCCAGGCACGGCCGATGCCGCGAGCGCTTCCGGTACCAGATAGTCGAACGGCCGGTCCAGGTGCGGCAGCGAGATGTCGACCGCGACCCGCGCAACCGGAAGCTCGGCCGCCGGTTCCCGCACCGGGCGGCCCGCTGCTCCTCGCCTGCCCGCCGTATGCGGCGCCTGACCCGACACGTTCCTGTCCTATCAGAGGATCACGACGCCAAGGCCACTGTGCGCATGCCACTGTGCGGACATCCTTGGCGGCCAGACCGGCTGCCACGGCGAGCAGGCGAGCCTCAGCTGGCGCAGGATCCGGTCGGCGCGGCAGCTTCCGCGGCGAGATGCTGACGAAGGCTAACGGGAACGGGGCGGTGTGCCACGATGTCGGCCCTCGCCTGCGCCATGTCGTTGGCCAGCACAAATAGCGCCGTGCGAACGCTGATCTGGCCAGCCGCCGCCGCCGAGGCATTCGCCCTGTTCGCGGCCGTGTCGAGATCCGCCGCCTGAACTGATACCGGCGCATGGTCGCTCAGATCGGTCATCGCCTTCTCGTACGCCTGATGGACCGCAGCCGGGTAACCGCCACAGCTGCCGGCGGAGCCGCCTGAAATCCCGGCGACGATCAGGATGATGATCACCGCCCACGCGATCGACGCACCGATGGCCAGCCACGACGCTTTGCGTGCCGGCCGGCCGCCAGGCTGCCGGAGGCTGAGGATACCGACCACCAGGCCGGGAACGACGAGTGGTATCAGCCCGGCCGTCACGACAGTGCGCGCCGGCCAGCGGCCCTGCCCCGCCAGCGAAGCGCCGTCGGCGCCTGGGTGCGGCCCGGCCCCGCTGTACAGCCCGGCACCACCACCGGGTGGCGCCACGCTGGCTGCGCTGCCTGCCCGGCTGCCGTCCGTGGCCGCTTTAATGGCCGAGCCGGCAGCCCCATCCTGACCGTCGCCGGGCACGCCCGAGCCTCGCGAGCTGAGGCCGCCCGGACCAGGCCACGGCCCGGACTCCCAGGGCGGGGGCGCGCTGGCCGACGCATCGGCCGTCTCACCGGCCCACGGAGGTGCGCCGGCCGCTTGTATCCGCGCCTCATGGTCGGCCGGCGAACCGGCGGCCGAGTCGTCATCCCACGCGACCGTCATCGAGTCGGGCAGCAGGCCGGCACGTCCTGTCGGCAGGAACCACTCGGCCAACCCAGCGGTCTCCGCGCCAGCAGCGTCGGGAAAATCAGCAGCGTCGGCAGGAGCAGCATCGACCTTGGGACCGGCGCCGAACCACGGGTCAGCTAGCTGCGCGTCGTCAGCGAATGCCCGGTCAGCGGAGCCGGCATCGGCCGTGACTGCGCCATTCGCGGGCTCTGCGCCATTCGCGGGCTCTGCGGCGGCCGCGGCCTCGCCGACCGCGCCGGTCCTGTCAGACGACATCTCAGACGACATCCCTCACCAGGCCAGGTTCGGATCGGCTTCGATAACGGTAAAGATGGTACGGCAATGCCACAACACAATGTGGATAACTACAAATTAGCCGATAACCCTACCGTCGAGGCTACGCCAACGCATGCCGCCCAGAGAGGTCGCTCCGCTGCCGGTTGGCTCAGTGGCCGACTGCCGACCTGAGCGCCTCGGCGCGGTCCGTCCGCTCCCAGGAGAAGTCAGGCTCCTCGCGGCCGAAGTGCCCGTAGGCAGCCGTCTGCGCGTAGATCGGCCGGAGCAGGTCCAGGTCCCGGATGATGGCCGCCGGCCGGAGGTCGAAGACCTGGAGCACCGCGTCCTGGATCCGCTCCACCGGCACGTGCTCTGTACCGAAGCACTCGACGAACAGGCCGACGGGCTTGGCCTTCCCGATCGCATAGGCCACCTGCGCCTCGCAGCGGTCGGCCAAGCCGGCCGCGACGACGTTCTTGGCGACCCAGCGCATCGCGTAGGCGGCGCTGCGGTCAACCTTGGAAGGGTCCTTGCCGGAGAGCGCGCCGCCGCCGTGCCGAGCCATCCCGCCGTACGTGTCAATGATGATCTTGCGGCCGGTCAGCCCGGCGTCGCCCATGGGGCCGCCGATCTCGAACCTGCCGGTCGGATTGACCAGGAGCCGGTACCCGGCGGTGTCCAGCTCCAGGCCAGCCAGCACGGGCTCCACCACGTGCTCGCGGATGTCCGGGGTCAGCATGCCGGCCAGGTCGATGGCGGGCGCGTGCTGGGTCGACACGACCACCGTGTCGAGGCGGACTGGCTGGTCGCCCGCGTACTCGATGGTGACCTGGGTCTTGCCGTCCGGGCGGATGTACGGCACCTCGCCGCTCTTGCGCACCTCGGACAGGCGCTTCGCCAGCCGGTGCGCCAGCATGATCGGCAGCGGCATCAGCTCTTGGGTATCGCGGCAGGCATAGCCGAACATCAGGCCCTGGTCGCCTGCCCCCTGGCGATCCAGCTCGTCCGAGCCTTCACCCTCCCGGTACTCAACGGCGTCTCCCACCCCGAGGGCGATGTCCGCGGACTGCGAGCCAATCGACACTTGCACGCCGCAGGTCGATCCGTCGAAGCCCTTCGCCGAGGAGTCGTAGCCGATCTCCAGGATCTTCTCCCGGATGATGCCGGGAATGTCGACATAGGTGTCGGTCGTCACCTCGCCGGCCACGTGCACCTGGCCGGTCGTGATGAGCGTCTCGACCGCGACCCTGCTCCGGTGATCACCCTTGAGCATGGAGTCCAGGATCGCATCGCTGATCTGGTCCGCCATCTTGTCGGGATGCCCCTCAGTGACGGACTCGGAGGTGAAGAGACGACGAGCCACTAGACACCTACACCTTTTCTTTGTGCTGAGTTGATGATGGAGCTGACGCCGACCGCGGGCTCCCAAAGGCTGAATTGTACCGGTGGACATCCCGCGCCGTGACGGACCTCCGGCTAATGCGTCTCGCCGAGCCTAGCGGCCACCAAATCCCAGATCGCGTCGGCGATCTCGTCCTTGTGCGCACGGGGCAGCTTGACCTCGGTGCCGTCGGCGCTGAGCACCGTGGCCTCGTTGTCGGCAGTTCCGAACGCGAGCCCGTTCCCTACCTGATTAACCACCAGGAAGTCGCAGCCCTTCCGCGCCAGCTTGGCGCGTCCGTTCGCCAGCACGTCTCCGGTCTCGGCGGCGAACGCGACAATCACCTGGCTCGGCGACCGCCGCGCCGCGACGAGGTCTCGGACGATGTCGGGATTCTCCGCCAGGACGATGGGCTCGGGCAGCGCGCCGTCCTTCTTGATCTTGGTGTCGCTGCGGGCCGCCGGCCGGAAATCGGCGACGGCGGCCGCCATGACGATGGCGTCGGCTTCAGCGGCCGCGGCGAGCATCTGGACGCGCATCTCGGCTGCCGACGTGACCCGGATCACGCGGACCCCGGCCGGGTCGGCCAGGTCGGTGTTGGCAGCTACCAGCGTGACCGCCGCGCCCCGGCTCGCTGCCGTGCGCGCGAGCGCGTAGCCCTGCTTGCCTGATGACCAGTTGCCCAGGTAGCGGACTGGATCGAGCTCTTCCCTGGTGCCACCCGCGGATATCACGACGGCGCGCCCAGCCAGGTCCGGCGCGAACGCTGCCGCGCCCCTCGCCAGCACGCGCTGCGCCGTGGCATACAACTCGGCGGGCTCTGGCAGCCGGCCGGGGCCAGAGTCCTGCCCGGTGAGCCGGCCGGAGGCAGGATCCAGCACGATGCAGCCGCGCTCGCGCAGGGTTGCCACGTTCGCACGGGTGGCTGGATGCTCCCACATCTCGGTGTGCATCGCGGGCGCGAAGATCACCGGGCAGCGGGCGGTGAGCAGCACCGCTGTCAGCAGGTCGTCGGACATGCCCGCGGCGGCGCGCGCCATGAGGTCGGCGGTAGCCGGGGCTACGAGGACGAGGTCGGCCTCCTGCCCGAGCCGGACGTGCGGGACCTCGGGCACGGACTCCCATGGGCTCACGGCCACTGGCTGGCCGGACAGCGCCTCCCAGGTGGCGGCGCCGACAAAGTTGAGAGCAGCGGGTGTGGGCACGACTGTGACGTGGTGACCAGACTCGGTGAGCAGCCGGAGCAGTTCACAGGCCTTGTAGGCCGCGATCCCGGCCGCGACGCCCAGGACGATGCGCATGCCACCCTCCGGGCTCACTTGCTGAGCATGCGGGCTGGATCAGATCGAGGCCCGGCTCAGGCCTCGGGCGCCTCGCCGCTCAGCAGCCGCTCGCTGATCTCGCGCAGCGCGATCGATAGCGGCTTCTCCTGTACCCTGGTCTCGACCAGCGGACCCACGTACTCCAGCAGGCCCTCGCCGAGCTGGGCGTAGTAGGCGTTGATCTGCCGCGCCCGCTTCGACGCCATGATCACGAGGCCGTACTTGCTGTCCACAACCTGAAGAAGGTCGTCGATCGGCGGGTTAATGATGCCTTCTGTGGACGGGGTCGCTGCCAACGTGTGCCTTCCGAATCTGGAGTGCAGTGGATGCCTTGCTCAGTGCATTCCTTGCTGAGTGGATGCCTTGCTAAGCAAGGTCCGGCCCGGTATCGCCATACTGGGCCAGCATCAAGGCTACCAGCTGGTCGCAGACGTCCTTGACAGATGTATTAACCAGCGTGATGTCGAACTCGTCGCTGGCCGCCAGCTCCGAGCGCGCGGCTGCCAGCCGGCGGTTGATGGCCTCGGGTGACTCGGTGTTCCGCCCCACGAGGCGGCGCTCCAGCTCCGCCCAGGAGGGCGGCGCCATGAAGATGAGCAGGGCCCCTGGCACCGCGGCGCGTACCTGCCTGGCACCGGCCACGTCGATCTCAAGCAAGGCGGGCTTGCCCTGGTCGATCCGCTGCTGGACAGGCGCCCGCGGGGTGCCGTAGCGGTTGCCGGCGAATTGGGCCGATTCGAGCAATTCACCGCGACCGGCCATTGTCTCGAATTCCTGGTCGGTGACGAAGAAGTATTCCCGGCCATTCACTTCGCCGGGCCGCGGTGGCCGGGTCGTGACGGACACCGACTGCCAGATCCACGGGCACTGGCTACGCAGTCGGGCGGCCACAGTGCTCTTGCCGACCGCCGACGGTCCGGACAGGACGGTCAGCTGCACAGGGACAGGGGCACCGCGGCGCAGCCTGCGCGGCTCGGCTGCGAGCATGCTTCCCGCGGTCCCCTCCCTGGCTCGGTCAGTGTTACTCAGATATCGCCACCGAACTCGGTCTCCAGCGCACTGCGCTGGTTGGCGCCCAGGCCGCGAACGCGCCGCGACTCCGCAATGCCCAGCCGCTCCATGATCTGCTTCGCCCGTACCTTGCCAACGCCCGGCATGGACTCCAGTAGCGCCGATACTTTCATCTTGCCCACGACATCGTCGGTCTGGCCCTCCTTGAGGACCTGAGGCAGAGTCGTCGAGCCATGCTTGAGCCTGTTTTTTACTTCCGCACGGTCCTTACGGGCCTGGGCCGCCTTCTCAAGCGCCGCCGCCCGCTGCTCGGGAGTAAGTGGAGGAAGAGCCACGCGAGGTCACCTCGGGTTTCGTATCGAAAAAGTCGCTCCGCGAGGGGAAACTAGCGAGTTACGCCCCGGTCGGCAACGTGAACCCCCGTTTGCAGCTGCACAAATTGGCCAATATGACGCCCCGTACTAGTCCGTGCACCCAGCGTAGTTGTATTTCCGCAGGTCGCGCAAGGAATTCGGTTTGGTGCGACACATCGCAGGCCCCTGACCAGCGGATCAATAAGGCCCCATCGGTCCGCTCTTCGGTACCGATCACCCTAGTCGTGTCGGTCTGGCCGCCTCGCCGCCCCCCGACGACGGAGGCCGGCCGAGCCATTCGCCGCCCGGTCGGCCGCCGCCGATTACGTCACGGTTGTGAAGGGCGGACGCCCGCCGATTACGTCATCGTTGTGACGGGGTGTACGCCCGCCCATTACGTCATGGTTGTGACGCCGATGCCGCTGTTTCCGCAGCGTTGCCACAACGACGACGTTCGGGCGCGAGCGGCGCCATCAGCAGCGGCCGCCGGCCAGGACCGGCACCGCGCGGCCGGGCACAGGGCGGCCGGGCACCTGGGGCGGACCGGCACCGCGCGGACGGGCACCGCGCGGACCGGCACAGGGGCGGACGGCAGCCGAGGCTAGCCGCGCAGGGCCTCCACACGGCGTAGCGAAGCCGCGATCGCGGCCGCTGCGGCGCCTGCGTCGGCAGCGCCTGTGATCGGCCTGCCGATCACCAGCAGGTCCGCTCCGGACCGCAGCGCTTCCTCGGGCGTTGCGATGCGCGCCTGGTCGTTCGCCTCGGCACCTGCTGGCCGCACGCCTGGCGTGATGAGCAGGATGTCGTCACCTACCTCGGCCCGCAGCGCAGCGACCTCCTGCGGCGAGCAGACCAGTCCGCGGGCCCCTGCGTCGACCGCAAGCGCCGCTAGCCTGCGGACCGCGTCGCTGACAGGGCCGGCCAGCCCTATCCGGCTGAGGTCAGCCTCTCCCAGCGAGGTGAGGACGGTAACCGCCACGATTCGGGTACCCGGTGCCGCCTCAGCTGCCGCCTGGATCGCCGCCGGGCCGGCAGCGGCGTGCACGGTCAGGAGCGCTGGCCGCAGCCGCGCCACTGCCCGGGTCGCACCCGCGACCGTGGCCGGGATGTCGTGCAGCTTGAGGTCGAGAAAAACCTGTACGCCGCTGGCGCCGCGGACGGAGGCGACAGCATCCGGGCCGTATCGCAAGTACAGCTCGAGGCCGACCTTCACGGTGCTGACGTGCGGCGTCACGAGCGCCGCCCAGCGGGCTGCGGTCTCCAGGTCCGGTGCGTCCAGCGCGACGGCGATCGGTGCGTTGCCGGCCATCAGCTCCTCCTCACTCTGGCGTTCGGGTTCAGCGTCCGCCCGCTCAAGGCACGAGCCTGGTGGGCGAGCCCGACGACGTCCGCAAGCCGCTCTACCCCGCGGGCGGTCAGTTCCTCGTCAAGCTCGTGCAAGATCCGGGCGCAGGCCGACGGATCGTGGAAGATCGTGGTGCCCACGCTGACCATCGAAGCGCCAGCCAGGATCAGCTCGAGGGCGTCCCGGCCTGTCCGCACGCCGCCCATGCCGATGATCGGGACGCCGGGCAGCGCTTCGCGGACCTGCCAGATGCAGCGCACTGCTACTGGCCTGATCGCCGGCCCGGACAGCCCGCCCGTCAGGCCAGCCAGATGCGGCTGCATCGTGTCGGTGTCGATCACCATGCCGAGCAGCGTGTTGATCATCGACAGGCCGTCAGCGCCCGCCGATACGCAGGACTTGGCGATCGCCACGATGTCGGTGACGTCGGGCGACAGTTTGGCGAAGACCGGGATGTCGTACCTGGCCCGGGCCCTGACGGCCTCGATCACTGCCGCCGAGGAATCCGGACTACAGGCGAACACCTGGCCCCGGTGCTCCACGTTCGGGCACGAGATGTTGACCTCGATCGCCGTCACCCCGGCCGCGTCGGACAGCCGGCCAGCGAGGTCGGCATACTCAGCCACGGTTCCGCCTGCGATCGAGACCACGGCGCGGGCTCCCCTGGACAGCAGCCAGGGCAAGTCACGCTGCAGGAACGCGTCGATTCCAGGGCCCTGAAGCCCGATTGAGTTCAGCATGCCGCTGGGCGTCTCAGCCATCCGCGGCGTCGGCCGTCCGGACCGCGGACTGAGCATGACCGATTTGGTGACAATCGCTCCGATCTTGGACACGTCCATGAACTGGGCCAGCTCGCGCCCGGCGCCGGCGCATCCAGACGCCGTCATGATCGGGTTCGGCAGTTCCACGTGACCGAGCTTGGTCCTCAGGTCAACTGGCATGTCCCTGCCTCCCGCCGCGTCCCTTTCCGGCCCGGCCGCTGCTTCCGGCCTGGCCGCTGCTCGGCGCCGGGCCGGCCGCCTCGCCGTCCGCAGTGCCGGCAGCTTCCGCAGATCCGGGGCCAGCCCCGTTCGCGTCTTGGTCAGGCTGACGCTGGAGCTGAGCTGCCCGCCGCGACCGCGGCTCCCAGCCAGGCGCCCCGAAGGCGTCGAACGGGATCGTGCCGACGTCGTCCCAGCGCACTGACTCGCCGCGGAACACCGGGCCGTCCACGCACGACCGCACCATCCGGGTGATCCCGTCCGAGCCGATCACCGGCAGCACGCAGGTCATACAAACGCCGACGCCGCACGCCATTGCCTCCTCGACGGCCGCCTGCACCGGGATGTCATAGCGGCGGGCTAGCCCGTTGACATGACGCAGCATTTGCATCGGCCCGCAGGCGTAGATCACGTCGGTGCGCCCGTCGTGGATGACCTGGTCGAGCATGTCCGTGACTACGCCGCGGGAGCCGAGTGAGCCGTCCTCGGTGGTGATCGTGGCCGACCGCCCCGTGCGGCGCGCCGTGAGCGCGCCGAACACCCGGTCCCCGGTGCCCGCGCCGAGCAGGAAGTCGACCTCGCAGCGCCGCTCCTTCAGCTTGGAGGCCAGCGCGAACAGCGGCGCGCTTCCGTAGCCGCCGCCGATGAGCAGGCAGCTCGCCGGGTCGCGCGGCAGCGGGAAAGGCTTGCCTAGCGGACCCGTGACGTCGAGCACGTCCCTGGCCCGCCGCTCGGCCAGCCATTGCGTGCCGCGGCCGTGCACGGCGAACACGAATTCCACCGTGCCGCCGTGATCCGGGCGCACCTCGTGAATGGAGAACGCCCTGCTCAGGAGCATGGAGGAGTCCGGGCCACCGACGGCCAGCGTGACGAACTGGCCCGGCTTGAAGCGCGCCGCGATGGCCGGCGCGACCAGCGTCATCGCGTAATACGCATCGACCCGGCGCACGGTGAGCACGGTCCCGCGCACCTGCACGGGACCGGCCTGAGCGTCCATCTCGCTCGGCGTCACGACGTCCCGCGCTCTGCCACGCCGGGCGCTGCGCGCTCTGCCGCCCCGGCCGCTCCGGGCTCTGCCGCCCCGGACGCTCCGCGCTCTGCCGCCCCGGACGCTTCGCGCTCCGACAACCCAGGCGCTTCGCGGTCTGCGGCCACGGGCACACCGCGTATGCGCGCCGCGTGCTCCTGGAGCGATCGCACGCCTACCTCATCCTTGTCAATGGCCTCGATGCCCTGCACGGCTGCCCACAAGCCCTGGATTGTCGTGATGCACGGGATCGCGCGCCGAACGGCAGCCGTCCGGATCTCATAACCGTCCCGCCGGAATCCGGACTGGCCCGGTCCGCCGAACGGCGTGTTGACGATCAGGTCGACCTGACCATCCAGGATCCGGTCGACGATCGTTGGCTCGCCATCGGGCCCTCGGCCGTCGCTGTGCTTACGGACGATCGTCGCATGAACGCCGTTCCGGCGCAGAACCTCCTGAGTTCCCTGGGTAGCCCAGATCTCGAAACCCAGGTCGGCCAGCCGCTTGACCGGAAAGATCATTGACCGCTTGTCCTTCGCGGCCACGGTGACAAACGCCCGTCCCTTGACCGGCAGTGACCCGTACGCCGCTGCCTGGCTCTTGGCGTACGCCGTCCCGAACACCTCGTCGATGCCCATGACCTCGCCGGTCGAGCGCATCTCCGGTCCGAGGACCGTGTCGACCCCTTCCCCCTGCGCGTCAGCGAACCGGTTGAACGGCAGCACCGCCTCCTTGACCGCGATCGGCGCGTCCAGCGGCAGCGTGCCGCCATCGCCGGTAGCCGGCAGCATCCCCTCCGCCCGCAGGGCGGCAACCGACGAACCGAGCATGATCCGCGCGGCGGCCTTGGCCAGCGGCACCGCGGTCGCCTTCGACACGAACGGCACCGTCCGCGACGCCCGCGGGTTGGCCTCGAGCACGTACAGGATGCCGGCCGCGAGCGCATACTGCACGTTCAGCAGGCCGAGCACGCCGACGCCGCGGGCGATCGCCTCGGTCGAGGACCGGATCAGCGCGATGTACTCCTGGCTCAGCGTGATCGGCGGCAGCGCGCAGGCCGAGTCGCCGGAGTGGATTCCCGCCTCTTCGATGTGCTCCATCACCCCGCCGAGGTACAGCTCACGGCCGTCATACAGGGCGTCGACATCGATCTCGATCGCGTCGTCGAGGAACCTGTCGATCAGGACCGGATGCTCGGGCGACGCTTCCGTGGCCCGCCGCACGTACTCGGCCAGCGACAGGTCGTCGTACACGATCTCCATGCCGCGTCCGCCGAGCACATAGGAGGGCCGGACCAGCACCGGGTAGCCGATCTCGTGTGCCACCGCCGCCGCCTCGGCTACCGACGTGGCGATCCCGTTCCGCGGCGCGAGCAGCCCGGCGGCCCCCAGCACGCGCCCGAACTCGCCGCGGTCCTCTGCCAGGTGTATCGCCGACGGCGATGTCCCGACCACCGGCACGCCCGCCGCCTCCAGTGCCCGGGCCAGGCCCAGCGGCGTCTGCCCGCCGAGCTGCACGATCACGCCTGCGATCGGCCCGGTGGCCTGCTCCGCGTGCACGACCTCGAGTACGTCCTCGAGGGTGAGCGGCTCGAAATACAGGCGGCCTGAGGTGTCGTAGTCGGTGGAGACAGTCTCCGGGTTGCAGTTGACCATAACGGTCTCGTAGCCAGCCTCGGTCAGCGCGAACGACGCGTGCACGCACGCGTAGTCGAACTCGATCCCCTGCCCGATCCGGTTCGGCCCGCTGCCGAGGATGATCACCTTCGGCTTGTCCCCGGCAGGGACCTCGGTCTCGATGTCGTAGGTCGAGTACAGGTACGGCGTGCGCGCGGCGAACTCGGCCGCGCACGTGTCGACCGTGTGATACACCGGCCGCACATCCAGCGACTGTCGCAGCTCGCGGACCTGCTCCTCGGTTTTGCCGGTGAGCTGGCCGAGCTGCGGATCCGAGAATCCCAGCGACTTGGCAGCCGCGAGCGCCCGCGCCGTCGCAGGACCGCCGACGCCGATGCCGTCGTCCTGGATGCCGCGGGCGTGCTCCTCGATCCCCGCGATCTGGTCGATGAACCACGGGTCGATCGAGCTGGCCGCCGACACCTCCGCCACCGAGGCGCCCGCCCGCAGCGCCTGGTGCACGGTCGCGAGCCGCCCGTCGTGCGGCACCGCGCACGCTGCCAGCAGCTCGGATTTGTCCCCTGGCGGCTGCGCCCAGCTGAACGACGCGCCGGGCTGCTCCAGGGACCGCTGCGCCTTCTGCAGCGCCTCGGCGAAGCTGCTGCCGATCGCCATCGCCTCGCCGACGGACTTCATGTGCGTGGTCAGCACCGGGTCGGCGCCGGGGAACTTCTCGAACGCGAACCGCGGCACCTTCACGACGACGTAGTCGAGTGACGGCTCGAAACTGGCCGGAGTCTCCCCGGTGATGTCGTTGCGGATCTCATCCAGGGTGTAGCCGATCGCCAGCCGGGCCGCGATCTTCGCGATCGGGAATCCGGTCGCTTTCGACGCCAGCGCGCTGGACCGCGATACCCGCGGGTTCATCTCGATGACGACCATGCGGCCGGTCTGCGGGTGCACGGCGAACTGGATGTTGCAGCCGCCGGTGTCCACTCCGACTGCGCGCGCGGTGGCGATGGCCACGTCGCGCATGTGCTGGTACTCCCGGTCGGTCAGGGTCATGGCCGGCGCGACGGTGACCGAGTCGCCGGTGTGCACGCCCATCGGGTCGATGTTCTCGATCGAGCAGACGATCACGACGTTGTCGTTCCTGTCACGCATCAGCTCGAGCTCGAACTCCTTCCAGCCGAGCACCGACTCCTCGAGTAGGACCTCGGTCACCGGGCTGGCGTCCAGGCCGGCGCCCGCCATCCGGTCGAGCTGCTGCGCGGTCCGGGCAATGCCCGACCCCGTGCCGCCGAGGGTGAACGACGGCCGGACCACAACCGGGAAGCCCAGCTCGGCCGCGGCGGCGCGGCACTCCTCCAGCGTGTGGCAGATCCGGCTCTGCGGCACCTCGGCACCGATGCCGATGACGAGCTCCTTGAACTGGCTGCGGTCCTCCCCCGCCCTGATCGCCTCGATGCCGGCCCCGATGAGCTCGACGTCGTACTTGGCGAGGGTGCCGTTGTCGTGTAGGGCGACGGCGGCGTTCAGCGCCGTCTGACCGCCGAGGGTCGGCAGGATCGCGTCCGGCCGTTCCTTCGCTATCACTTTCGCCAGCACGTCCGGCGTGATCGGCTCGACGTAGGTGGCATCGGCGAACTCCGGATCAGTCATGATCGTGGCCGGATTCGAGTTCACCAGGCTGACCCGGATGCCCTCGGCTCGCAGCACCCGGCATGCCTGCGTGCCGGAGTAGTCGAACTCGCACGCCTGCCCGATGATGATCGGTCCCGACCCGATGACCAGCACGGACTTCAGGTCCTCGCGCTTAGGCATGCTGACCCCCGGACAGACCACAATCTGAACAGGAACGGGGCGGCCCGCCTCCACCGCGGCCCTTCCGGCGCGCAGCCAGGTCCGTCGGCCCCGTTCCCGGCCTGATCATCGGGCACCCTCCATCAGCTCGCAGAACTCCGTGAACAGGCCCGATGCATCATGCGGTCCCGGGGCGGCCTCGGGGTGGTATTGCACGCTAAACGCGGGCGCATCCAGCAGCCGCAGACCCTCCACGACGCCGTCGTTCAGGTTGAGGTGCGTGACCTGGGCCGGCCCGAAGTCGGTATCGAAAACGCCGCCTGCCCGTTCGCCGCCGACCGCGCCGCCGGGCAGCTCCACGGCAAAGCCGTGGTTGTGGCTGGTGATCTGCACCCTGCCGGTGCGCACGTCCTGGACGGGCTGGTTCACGCCGCGGTGACCGAAGCGCAGCTTGTAGGTGCCAAGGCCGAGCGCACGGCCGAGGACCTGGCTGCCGAGGCAGATCCCGAACACCGGCGTGCCGGCCGCGAGGACGCCGCGCATGGCGTCCACCGCGTAGCCGATCGCCGCCGGATCGCCGGGGCCGTTGGAGAAGAACACGCCGTCCGGGCTCGCCGCCAGGATTTCGGCCGTCGTGGCCGTAGCGGGCAGCACATGCACCTCGCAGCCAAGGGCCGCCATGGCTCGCGGCGTGGCCGTCTTGATGCCGAGGTCCACGGCCGCCACGCGGTAGCGCACCGGGGTGCCGTCCGGCGGACGCACCGTGTACGGCTCGGGCGTCGAGACCTCTCGCGCCAGGTCGGCGCCGGTCATTCGCGGGCTGGCCAGGACTCGCTCCAGCAACTCGGCCGGGCTCGCCGTCGCCACGCTGATCCCGGCCCGCATCGCGCCCTGATCACGCAGGTGCCGCGTCAGGGCCCTGGTGCCCTTCATGGCGATGCCGGTGATGCCTTGGGCTGCGAGCTCGCTGGTGAGGCTTCGCTGTGCGCGCCAGCTGGACGCCAGCCGGGCAGGCTCGCGCACCACGTAGCCGCTCACCCAGATCTGGCGTGACTCGGGGTCCTCGTCGTTCACGCCGGTGTTGCCGATGTGGGGCGCGGTCATCGCGACGATCTGCCGCGCGTAGGACGGATCGGTCAGCGTTTCCTGGTAGCCGGTCATGCCGGTGTTGAAGACCATCTCGCCGAAGGTCTCGCCGTCCGCGCCGAAGCTGGTCCCGTGGAACGTGACGCCGTCTTCCAGGACCAGGATCGCGGGCCGCCCGGGTCCGGCGGGTGCCGAGTTCATCGCACGAGCTTCCGTGGTCATCGGGCCAGCTTCCCGTCAAGCACGGTCGGCGTGCCGCGCAAGAATGTGGCGACCACCTGACCGGGCAATTCCACCCCGGCGAACGGGCTGTTGCGGCTACGCGAGGCGTGCATGGCCGGATCGACTGTGCTGCTGGCGGCCGGGTCGTAGAGGACCAGGTTCGCCGGGGAGCCGGGCTCGAGCGGCCGGCCGTGCAGCGGCGCGCCGCCGGCCTCGAGCGAGCCGCTGCCTCCCAGGGAGCCGCTGCCGTCCAGGCGGCCGATCGCCGCCGGCCGGGCCGACATGCGGTCAGCGACGCCAGCCCAGTCCAGCAGCCCGGTCTGCACCATGGCCACGTGCACGACCCGCAAGGCGGTCTCCAGTCCGGTCATCCCGAACGCGGCCGCCTGCCATTCGGTTTCCTTGTCTTCCACCGGGTGCGGCGCGTGATCGGTGGCCACACAGTCGATGGTGCCGTCCGCCAGCCCGGCCCGCAGCGCTTCGACGTCGGCCCGTGTGCGCAGCGGCGGATTCACCTTGTAGACCGGGTCGTAACCGGCGGCCAGCTCGTCGGTCAGCAGGAGGTGATGCGGGGTTACCTCGGCGGTGACGCGCCAGCCCTTGGATTTGGCCCAGCGGATGATCTCCACCGAGCCTGCCGTCGACACATGGCAGACGTGCAGCGCGGAGCCGACGTGCGCGGCCAGCAGGCAGTCTCTGGCGATGATGGCCTCCTCGGCCACTGCCGGCCAGCCGGTCAGCCCGAGCAAGCCTGAGACCTCGCCCTCGTTGATCTGGGCGCCCTCGGTCAGCCGGGGCTCCTGCGCGTGCTGCGCGATGACGCCGTCGAAGGCCTTGACGTACTCCAGGGCGCGCCGCATCAGCACTGCGTCGGACACGCACCGGCCGTCGTCGGAGAAGACCCGCACCCGAGCGGCCGAGTCGGCCATGGCCCCGAGCTCGGCGAGGCGGCTGCCATTCAGGCCCGCCGTGACCGCGCCGACCGGCTGCACGTCACACAGGCCCGCGTGCCTGCCGAGCCGCCAGATCTGCTCGACGACGCCGGCAGTGTCCGCGACCGGATCGGTGTTCGCCATCGCGTGCACCGCTGTGAAGCCGCCGAGGGCGGCCGCCTCGGTCCCGGTCTGCACGGTCTCGGCGTCCTCGCGGCCTGGCTCGCGCAGGTGCGTGTGCAGGTCGACGAGGCCAGGCAGCGCGACCAGGCCGGTCGCGTCGAGCACCTGCGCGCCTGCCGGTCCGCTCAGGCCCGGACCTGCCTCAGTGATGATGCCGTCATTGAGCAGCAGGTCGATGGCCTCGCCGCCGAGCGGCCGCGCGCCCCTGATCAGCCATGCCTGGCGCTCGCCGGTCACGTGGTCACCTCCGCCTGGTACGTCGTGGACGCTTTCATCGTGGTGGACGCTGTCGTGGTGGACGCTTTCGTGGTGGCCGCTGCCGTGGTGGGCGCTGTCGTTGTCAGCTCGGCCCCGCCGAGAAGCAGGTAGAGGACTGCCATCCGGACGCTGACCCCGTTCGCTACCTGCTCGACGATGGTCGAGCGCGGTGAGTCCGCGACCTCGGCCGCGATTTCCACACCACGGTTCATCGGGCCCGGGTGCATGACGATGGCGTGCTCGGGCAGCAGCGCCATCCGGCTGGCGTCCAGGCCGTACCGGCGGCTGTATTCGCGCACCGTCGGGAAGTACGCGGCGTTCATCCGCTCCGCCTGGACACGGAGCATCATGACCACGTCGGTCTTGGGTAGCGCCGCCGAGAAGTCGTAGCTGACGTCGCACGGCCAGCTCGAGACCGCGACCGGCAGCAGGGTGGGCGGCGCGACTAGCGTCACGTCGGCGCCCAGCGTGTTCAGCAGCAGCACATTCGACCTGGCGACGCGGCTGTGCAGGACGTCGCCCACGATAGTGACCCGCAGGCCATCCAGCCGGCCAAGCCTGCGCCGCATGGTGAAGGCGTCCAGCAGCGCCTGCGTGGGATGCTCGTGCGTGCCGTCGCCAGCGTTCACGACGCTGCCGCGGACCCAGCGGGCCAGCCGGGGCGGGGCACCGGAGGCCGGGTGCCGGATCACGACGGCGTCCGCGCCCATCGCCTCCAGCGTCAGCGCCGTGTCCTTGAGGCTCTCGCCCTTGGCGACGCTCGAGCCCTTGGCGGAGAAGTTGATGACATCCGCGGACAGCCGCTTGGCGGCGGCCTCGAAGGAGATCCTGGTCCGGGTCGAGTCCTCGTAGAACAAGTTGACGACGGTGCGGCCACGCAACGTCGGCAGCTTCCTGATCGGGCGGTCGGACACCTGGGATAGCTCGTCGGCGGTGTCGAGGATCAGCAGGGCGTCGTCGCGGCTCAGATCAGCCGCAGAGATCAGATGCCGGTTCATCGTCCGCCCTCCGTCCCGAGGACCACGGCGTCCTGGCCGTCGGTCTCGGTCAGCAGCACCTGGACGATCTCGCGCTGGGAGGTGGGCAGGTTCTTGCCCACGTAGTCGGCCCGGATGGGCAACTCGCGGTGCCCTCGGTCCACCAGCACAGCCAGCTGGACTGCCCGCGGTCTGCCGAGGTCGCCGAGCGCGTCCAGGGCCGCTCGCACGGTCCGGCCCGAGTAGAGCACGTCGTCGACCAGGACGACGATCTTGTCGTCGATCCCGGAAGCGGGGACATCCGTGTGGCCGAGTGTTCTGGCCGGGCGCAACCGCAGATCGTCGCGGTACATGGTGATGTCCAGGGAGCCGGCGGGGACGGTGCGTCCCTCGACCTCGGCGAGCCTGGCGGCCAGGCGGCGCGCCAGCGGCACACCCCTGGTCGGAATGCCGAGCAGGACTACGCCGCGAGCACCGTTCGTGCGCTCGAGGATCTCGTGCGCCACCCTGGTCAGTGCGCGGCCGATCTCGTCCGCGCCAAGAACTGTCTTGCCCATAGGCGGTGCGGTCGATCCGGCTGGTGCAATCGGGCCGGTCGGCCCAGCTGGCGCCGCGATTGCGTCAGCGCCGCTTGGATGAAGCGAATGCGTCACAAGGACCCCCTTTCCCGCCTCACAGGACGGGGCTTAAAGGACGTCTATCCACACAACCGTATCAGCAGCGCTCTCGCGCACAGCACAGCCCACGCGGGCGTCCGCCGTCGGTTCGAAAGTCCGCCACTGCGGCCGCCGCAGGCATCCGAACCACGCGCGCCCGGGCCTCGCTGGCGTACAAACGAGTCTCCAGCGCCGAGGCATACTGCGGAGGCTCACCGGGCCGGAGTTTGCTCCACGCATCATGGCTTTGGCGGGCCCCAGACCGGACAAACAGGACATCAACTCCGCGGTAAGGCGAAACGTATGTACCTCAGGTACGAAATATTCGTACCTGAGGTGCAAGCGTTGGGCTGCTTGCACGCCGGATGGTGCATACCACGCGAATCGCCGGGCGGCTTGGCCGCCGGGCCGCCTGACGGCCGGTCACCGTGTCGATCGATGGCGCGCGGCACGACTGACTCGACGGTCCACGCGCAGGGTGATCGTGGTCCCGCCGCCAGATCCTGAGCCGCCCCCGCAGGCGGCCAGCACGGCGGTGGCTAGGAGCGCCGGTCCGACAGGCCCGCGCCGTCGCCGCGCCCGCGCCATCGCCGCGCCGCCGCCTGGGCCACCCAATGCTCAACACCGGCCCCAGCGCCGCGCCCGCGGCGCGATCACTCGCCTGGGTCACTAATTTCGGCCGCCGACCCCGGGAATCACGTTCTGTGAGCGCATCACCACGCGCCTCACTAAGTGATTTGAGTCACAAGATGAC
>DASXKI010000181.1:0-3236 GCA_036496945.1 Streptosporangiaceae bacterium
CTACCGCCACATCCCGGTCAATGGGCCGCTGTTCCTGCTCGACGCGATAGCCGGGTTCGCCCTCTCCGCCGTGCTGCTGGCCTGTCCCCGGCCGCTGGCCGGGCTGCTCGCGGCCGGCTATACCGCCGCCACCCTCGGCGCCCTCATCATCAGCCTCAGCGTGGGCCTATTCGGCTTCCGGGAGTCCATCTCGGCGTCCTACGTCACCGAAACCCTCGTCATCGAGACGATCACCGTGCTCGCCCTCCTCAGCTGGACCGTCCTGGTGACAGCCATCCCCCGGCGGCCAGCCCCCCGCCCGCGGCCGACCGCTCGACCGCTGCACCACGGCCCGACCCGCTAACCCACCTGGAGCCGCCACGCCGACGCGTGCTGGAAGTCCTGTTCGGAGTGAGCGCCGGAACCGGCGTGCAAGGCTGCACCGGCCACCCATAACCGGGGGTCCGCCGCACGCACAGCAACCGAAGCGGCATCCATGACGACTGACATCCCCCGCGACAAGCACGAGCAGTACCCTGGCTACGCGGTGCCCGGCCACACCGGCCCCCCGGGGCAGGAGCTGCCCAGCGCCGGGACGGGTGAGCTCGACCAGAGCGATGCCAGCATGACGCTCCCCCCAGCTCGCCACCCGCCACGGTCGCGAGCGGCGAGGGCTTTTACCGCTATCCGAGTCCGGTCTTCGGCCAGCCGGGATTCATCCGAACCGGCGCTCAGGGCCGATTGCTCGCCGGCGAGCGGCGAACCATGTGGTCAGGAGCAGCGGCCAGCTGGCCGGCCTCATCGGCCCGACGAGCTCATCCCTGAGCCACACGAGCTCGTTCCGCGGGGCAGAACACCGGACACGATCGCGGGGTGGAAGGCCGTGGCCGACGGTCTGCTGAGCGACCCGTGCTGCGCATTCCACCGCAACGTGGAGATCTCCTCACGCTATGCCTGGATGTACAAGCTCCAGCCCGCGTGTTTCAAGTGGGCCGCGATGGCCGCCATCGCGTCGCACCACGTCCGGCTCGCGCTGTTCCCGCTCCGGCTGGACACCGATCGCACCGGTTACGTGGACATCCCGCACAGCCTTGGGCGCCGGAAACTGCTGCTGACCGAGGATGTGAACACGATCCGGGCGACGAACAACGTCATCTTCAACGACATTTTCTGGGTTCACCTCGCGTACGTCACTGCCGAAGATGGGATCGAACGCCTGCGCGCTCTCCTGCAAGCGGAACGCCACTATGCACCTGTCCTGGCCGGCTTCGAGGCGATCGACCAAGGACGTCGTGTCCTGGAGGACGGGATGGCGTCCGCGGCGGCCCGGCAGGCTGCCGATGAGCTCGTCTGGGAGGGCAACGTCGAGCTTCTGGAGCACGAGCAGCGCGCCTTGGTGCAACCCAACTTCGATCGCCTCTCGCGCACGTTCGCCAGGCTCGTCTCGGTCGGCTCGGCCACGAGCTTCGAGGTGCGCGGAGTGCGGCAGATGGTCGCGTCCTTCACCTCGTTCTACCTCTACTCGCTCACGCGAGGAATCCGGCACGCTCTGCGTGCACAAGCGTGGCCGAGGATCACCCGCTTCGACGACCGCTGGAGTTGGCTCGTAGCAAGCGTCGTTCCCCGCTTCCGGAGATTCGACGCCAACACGTGCATGGTCGATGCCAGCCTGCGGCACATCGTCGACGAAGCACGGGACTTCGCGTCGACCCCCTGCGTCCCGCCACGTTCACCCGCAGACGGGCCTCGGCGGGCCGCGCAACCGAGGCGATGGCACCGGCCACGGCCCGGAGGGTGAACGGGCCGGCCTTCGGCCTCGGTACGCCCAATTGGTCGCCAATGCCGCTGTGACCTGATGCAGTGTCATGCTCGACAGGCTCGCCGATCCTGAGGCACCATAGCCCGGCGAGTAGATCGGCTAAGCCGGCCCGCGAACGGTCGCATCGTCCAAACGACCATGGAGCATCGACAAAATACGACCAGGCGACAGAACCAGGAGATCTGCGTACAGCCTGAGCTGCAACCTACGGTTGTAGGCGACGCAAATATTCGGCGATCGGCATTGCGACCCAGGCTGCCGTGGTTCACGGGATGTTATCGGCGTCACCCGGCTCGGAACGCGAGGCCGCTGTCGAGAGCGATCGGGCGGGCGGGGCTTTGGGTGTTGCTGGCGTGCGCTCATGTTGTGACGAGGATGATGCCGATCGCGGCGAGGCCGAGGCCTGCCCGCTGGACCCAGCGCAGCCGCTCGCCGAGCACTAGCCTGGCCAGCAGCACGGTGGCTGCGGGGTAGAGCGCGGCCAGCACGACGGCAAGGCCGAACATGCCGGTCCTGGTCGCCGCGACGTAGCAGATGTTCGCGGTGACGTCGATCGCGCCCGCGGCGGCTGCCGCCAGGAGCAGTCGTCCCTGCACGCCGCGCGGCCGCAGGCTGCGCCGCAGCACTGCCGCGGTGACCAGGACGACCGTGAGCTCGCCGATTCGCGCGGCCGCTACCGGCCACAGCTCCCCGGACTGCCCGGCGTTCCGGATCAGGAGGAAGAACAGGCCGAATGAGATGCCCGATGCGATGCCGTAGCCGAGGGCCCGGACGGCGCCGGGCAGGCGGCGGCGCGGCGCCGTCCGGGGGCTGCGGCCCGGCGTGTCGTCACCGGCGCAGCTGGTCAGCACGACCGCGGCCAGGCACAGGAGCGCGCCCGCGTAGACGCCGGTGCCGGGCTGCTCGCCCTCGGCCAGCGCCACCGCGACCGGCAAGACCGTGGACACTAGCCCAGATACCGGCGCGACCACGCTCATCGGCCCCGCCGCCAGGCCGCGGTAGAAGATGATCACGCCTATCCCGCCGATCAGCCCTGCGGCGGTCCCCCAGGCCAGGCCGGCCAGGCTGGCCGGGCCCGGCCACATCGCCGCGGCGGGCAGCGCGACGATCACTCCGGCCGTCTGGGCGAGCAGCAGCACCGCCAGTACCGGGACCTTCCGGGTGGCCAGGCCGCCGAGGAAGTCGCCGGTGCCGTAGAGCACGGCGGCAGCCAGCCCAAGCAGCATCACCATGACGTTGCACCTCCTGGCCGGTCAGGCCGCCTACGGGGCCGTACGGCGACAAGTTCGTGACTTGTATATCCAGTTTACTAGTCACTAAGAGACCGGTCAAACTCCTTAAGAGGTCACGGAGTGCTAAGATGGTGACATGACCATGCCGCCGTGGGTGCCAGGCCAGGAAACCAAGCCGGCCCCGATGCCCCTTCTGCTTGTGCAGT
>DASXKI010000182.1:0-2980 GCA_036496945.1 Streptosporangiaceae bacterium
CAGAGTGCCGCGCTGCAGGTGCGAGCCGATCGCGTCGATGGCGGCTTGTATGTCAGCCAGCCGCTGCCGATCCCGGTAGCTCACAGCGGCACCAGGTCTCGGCCGACGCGCGCGCGGACGTCCGGCTTGAGGTCGGCGGCCACAAGGTCGACGCGGCTGCCGAGGATGGCTTCGAGGTCGGCTTGCAGCCGGGCCAGGCCGAACAGGCTCATCCCCGGCGGCAGGTCAGCGAGCAGGTCCACGTCGCTATCGTGCCGGTCCTGGCCACGAGCGACACTGCCGAACACGCCGAGCCCGTGCACGCCGTGCGCGGCCGCCGCCGCAACCAGGTCGTGCCTTCGACGGCGGACCCGGCGGCCGACCGGCCCGGAGAGTCGGCTCAGCCGACCCGGATGCCGCCGCACCGCCGCGGTCAGCTCATAGCCGGCTGCCTCAATCAGCGCGGCGAGCGTCGGCAGCGAGGGCTGGCGGTGCCCGGACTCATAGGCACTGATGACGCTTTGGGTGACGCCCGCCTTCGCGGCAAGCTCCACCTGCGACAGGCCCGCACGCTGACGGGCTTGCCGCAGCAGCGCGCCGGCTGCGCGACCGGCTGAAGAAGCTCGCGGACGCTGAGCAGTCGACGATGGAGGCCGCGCTCGCCAAGGTGCTGGATCAAGCCGAGGAAGCCAGATTCTGGCAGGGCGTTAAGGATGACTACGCCCGCCTGCAGGATGATCCCGAACAGTGGTCCGACTACGTCAATGAGCTGGCCGAGTGGGATCAGACGGTCGGCGACGGCCTGGCTGATTTCGAGTGAGCGCGCCGCTGCGTCCGGGGGACGTCTGGCTAATCGACCTCGACCCAGCCATAGGTTCAGAACAGGCCCGGCGCCGGCCAGCGGTGATCGTGTCCGGCCCGCTGCACCTCGCGTTGCCGCATGCCGTCGTGTTCGTCACCCCTGTCACCAGCCGGGATCGCGGACTGCGTCATCAAATCTCGATCGAGTCGCAGTCCTCGGGACTGGCTAAGCTGCCGTCCTTCGCGCGCCCGGAAGACACCCGTGCCGTTGCCTATCAGAGGCTTCGCCGCCAGCTTGGTGCGGTGTCACCGGTGGAGCTAGCGGCGATCAGGCGGGTCTTGAGGGGTTTTTTCGACCTGTAGTAGGTGGCCGTCGCTGCTGGTGATGAACCAGGCGTAGCTGTGCTGGTAGGCAGGGCCCCGCCCGTGCCTGAAGCTCGCTGCTGCTCACCCGAAACGACTCGACTAGTCGCCCGGCCGTTCCATCCAGCGCTCGGTGCGCGGCAGATCGCCAAATCCGAACCGGCGGTAGATGGTCCGGCCGGGCTCGGCCATCAGGACCTGCCGGATGCTGGCGACGGCCGGGTGGCCAACTGTCTGCCCGACCAGGAAGCTGCCGAGGCCATACCCGCGGTGCGCGGTGTCGACGAACACGTCGCACAGCCAGGCGAACGTCGAGCTGTCGGTCACTAGGCGTGCGTAGCCGGCCTGCGTGCCGTCGGGCGCGTACAGGCCTACCGAGAGTGAATGCTCGATGGCCGCGGCCGTGACCGCATAGCTGCGGCCCTGTGCCCAGTAGCTCTGCTCGCTCAGCCATGCGTGAATCCGCACGACGTCCAGCAGTACGGGGTCGTCGCTGACCCAGTAGCCATCCGGCCCGTCGACCCGCATCGCGTTCTCCTCCACGGCGCCAATCGCTCAGACCCAGGCGATCTTAGCGAGGCCACGCGAGATCAGGCTCCTCCGCACGGCCTGCACTGCTGAACATGCGGTTTCCCTAGGCCGCGCGGAACTCGCTCAGCGGGTCGGTCACGGCCTCGCGCCAGCGGCCGCGGTGCCCGGTGGTCTGGAGCCGGTAGTAGACGACCTGGCGCATCGGCGCGCCTGCCGGGCCGTCGTGCCCGCCGATGTTGTGCGCGAGCAGGTAATGCGCGAGCAGCACGCTGCCAGCCGGACCGGTCACCTGCTGCGCCTCGCCGAGCTCGATCGGCGGGTACGGCTCTGGATGCAGCCGCGCCAGCGCATCAGCGCCGTGCGCAGCGAGGTATGCGCCGAACCTCAGGTGCGTCCCGGGCCATACCCAGAGGTTCCCACGGTCCGGCTCGCTGTGATCGGTCAGCCAGGCGCCCGCCAGCAGCGAGAACGTGCCCGGCGTGCCATCAGGCGACGGCGGGCTGATGCCGTCGACGTGCGGGCCGCCGGGCCGGTGCGGCCACCGCGGGATAGTGACCGCGAGCTGTGCGAACTCGGGCTCCTTCGGCGGCAGGTCCGCTCGCAGCAGCCCGGCCGCGAGCTCGCCGATGCCAGCCGCCCGGTAGAACCGCTGCAGGCCGTGATCGTGCCCGCCCTCCCCCGCTGGCGCGAACCGCGGCCACAGGAAGTACGGCCCCGTCTGCCCGGCTGGCGGTGGCTCCGCCGTCAGCATGGCCGCGGCCGTGCGCCGCCCGCAGGCCAGCTGCCGGTCATCGAGCACGCCGGGAATCACCACGAAGCCCTGCTTGCGGAAGGCAGCGAGGGCAGCGCTGGTAATCGCGCTGGTGATCCCGGTCATGGCACTCACTCCAGCAGTGCTCCGGGGCCGGGCGCAATCGGTTTTAGCCGAGGTCAGCGCAGGTCAGCCCCCGGTCAGACCGCGCCCTTGGCCGCGTCGCCGGCCGGCGCCTGCTGCAGCACGATGACCTCGGGCGCGCCAGCGACCTTGTCTGCCAGCTTCGGGTTCAGCGCCGCCAGCGCCGCGCCCTTGCTATGCGCGCGCAGCGCCTCCGGGCTTGCCCACTTCTCGATCATGATGAGCCGATCGGGCGCCTCGTTCAGTGCGTACAGCTCGCACCCGTCCTCGCCATGGACCTGCTCGATCGTCTCCTTGAACGCGGCGACGACCTCGTCCCGGTGCTCGGCCAGCGGCACGATGGTGGCGACTACGACGACGGACATGAGCTCTCCTACTCATCAGGCAGCGTCCCGCTCAGCGCGGGCGCGA
>DASXKI010000183.1:0-7998 GCA_036496945.1 Streptosporangiaceae bacterium
TCGCAGTGGGCGATGACGTGGCGTTCGGGCACTGCTTCGGCCGGCTCCACGGCACGCTGATGAACGGGACGGCGACCAAGGGCATCTGGGTCCGGGTCACGTTCTGCTTCCGGAAGCTCGACGGCGCTTGGCAGATCGTGCACGACCAGGCTTCGGTCCCGTTCGACGTACTCAGCGGCCGAGGAGCGGCCGACCTCGAACCCTGACCTTTCTGAGCAGCATGTCTGGGACTCACCCGAGCAAGTTCTCCTGGCCCAGTCCGTGGACCGATGGTTCAGATCAATTGCAGGCGCGCCAGTGATCTTGCATAAGCATGCGGTCCAGCTCGCGACCCGGACTCACTCATCTAATGGCTTCTGCCGACCCGGTTTGGCAGGCTCCGCAGCCGCTACTGCGGCTCCTTCTGCTGCCGCAGCCCTTGCGGGTCGGTGCGGAAGCTCCAGTCCAGTGGCTGCGAGGGGATGTCCTGCTCGTCGGCCATTTTGTTCAGCCGCCGGACGATCCCACGCACTGGCCGCTCGCCGGCATCAAGGCGGGCGCCGATGATCTCGGCGAGTCGACGGAACTGCTTCCCCGTCAGCATGTACCAGCCGGGTCCGGCCAGCACGAGCCGGGCTGGCGTGCTTTTGTCGTCCTGGTAGGCGTACAAGACGTCGAACACCCAGCCGCGGTTGAAGACGGGCACTGGTCGCCCCCGCATCCGGATGCGTGCAGCGGTGACGAGATCACAATCGGCCGACTCGTGGTTGAACTCGACGATCAGCACGGTGCCCCGCAGCCAGGCCTGCTGCGGCTGGAACGGGTAGAGCGGCGCATCAAAGCGGCCCTGACGGCGACCCGGCAGGCCGCCAATCGGCTCACGCGGGCTGACCCCGGTCCCCGATTGGGCCTGGTCACCGGTGCCCCCGCTCATGTGTCCCTCACCGTGTTGCTGAGACTAGCTGCGCTATCGAGAGTAGATCCCCGCGGAGAAAACCGCAGGAGGGCCAGCGGCCATCCGAGGTCCATCCACGTTTGCAGCATCGCCGAGGCCGCCGCGAAACAGCCGCTCTTGCCGCGGACGGAACTGTCTGGTACTAAGCGACTGTCAAGGTCGTTACCCCAGGTCAGCGCCGTGGCTTCGGGCATGCGCGCAAACGTTAACGTCGGTGGCACTGGGCCAAGTTGGTTCTTGCCTCCCAGCACCAGAGGGGAGCCAATGGTGACAGCTCCCTCGTCTTCGGGTTGCACTTCGTAGCCAAGGATCGAGCACCAAAACCGGGCGAGACCGGCGGGGTCGGCACAGTCAATGACAAGCTCGGTGGACTTACTGGTCATGTCACGACGTCCGAGTCAAGTAGCGCCCTGCGGACTGCCCAAGTGGATATGGGCCTGGCCTGCCACTGGAGCCCCGACTTATCATCCAAAACGTGGAAGGCCTTCTGATCGCTGTCGCGATTACCCTGACCCTCATCCTGCTGGGCGCGATAGCAGACCACGCAGAACACAGGTGGCTGGAGCGCAAGGTTCAGGCCGGCTTCCTTCCGGGCTACCTTAAGGTCACCAGCGGCAGCCAGCCCGGATTCCCTCAACGACACTGGCGCCGAGTCATGGCACACGTGTCGCCCAGGCGCCTCGACTGCCGCGGCAGGTACCGGTGGTGGTGGACCGGCAGCATCGACGTGACCGGCGAACCCAGGTGGCGGGAAGCCTTCCCTGTCGCCCTAAACCTGAGGTTCGGCCACCAACACGGTCTCATGAACGTGATCGAGCTTGAGACCGCGACCGCAACTCTGAAATGGGCAGTGCCCGAAACGCGAGTGGCCTGGGCTGTCAGCACACTCCGCGGAACACCATCCGGAGGGGAAGCCGGGTACGACGGCGTTCATGTCCGGCGGTAGCAGGCGGTGCTGACAAGTGGTGGCGCATCGTTCGGGGAGCCGACGCGAGCCGATGCAGCCGACGCGCTGGCTGATCTACTGACTTTCGCAGTGCCGTGGCTAAAGGCGCGCATCACCCTGCCGCAGAACTAACAGCACCCGAGCCCCGCTTCCCGAAAGGCCTCAGCCTGGCCATCCGCATCGTCTCTCAGCATGGAGACGAACACCCGCTCCTGCCGCTGTGCGGCCATGGCTCGGTGATGGCTAGCTCCCGAGCCAGTCGTCTGTGGATCTATGGCTGGCCAAGCCGGCCGCTTCGTACTCGTCGAGTCCGCCGGCGGCCATCACGCCCATCAACCTCAGGCCGACGTTGATCGCGCTGTTGCTGCGCGGGACAACGTCGTAACCTTCTTCCCGGTCCACTTCGGAATCGCAAGTGCCGGACGGCCCGTAGGCCGGCCGGCCGTCGAGCCAGCCAACGGCCTCCTGGCATCCGGGTCCGCCGAACGTCTCACCCGCCGCATGCAGGACCTGGCGGCCAGACGAAAGGTCTCGCCCAAGCTGGCAGACCCGCCGTTTCAGGATCCAGCCTGGGCGGACCCGATCGTCGTCATCCGGCTCGCCCGCGGAAAGCACGGCCAGCAGCGGGCCCGTCACCGGGATCACGCGCAGCCCGCCAGGAAGAGCGACGACCACGGCCTGCGATGGCAAGGCCACGGACAGCTCCCCGCCATCGAATATCAGCAGCTCGACGTTGCTTGCCGCCCGGTACTGGCGGCGACCGCGCGGCGGCTGGGTACCGGGCTGTTGCGGGAGGCGATGGCGCTGCGCGGCCGGATGAAGCTGGCCAGCTACGACCGGCTGTTCCCGTCCCAGGACCTGCTCCCCTCCGGCGGTGTCGGCAACCTCATCGCCGCGCCGCTGTTCAAGCCCGCCCGCGACGAGGGCCGCACCGTGTTCCTCGATCAGGGGACGCTGGAACCCTACGCCGACCAGTTTGCCTACCTGTCGTCGCTGGGCCGGATGAGCCCGCGCGAAGCCGACCGCGCCGCCAGCCAGCCAGGCGGGCCGGGTGGCGGTCGGCTCGGAGGTGACGCGGCTGGCCGCCGCGGTGTCGTCGGCGACCCGGCCGGTGCCAGCGCCGGTCGTCCATGCCCGTCTCCGTGCCGGCATCCGGGTGGAGCAGGCCGAGCTGACACCCGGCCTGGCCACCGCGCTGCGGCACGCCGCGTCGATGCGCAACCCGGTGTTCGACGAGCGGCAGCGCATGCGTGCCTCGACCTGGAGCGTGCCCCGGTTCCTGTCCTGTTTCGAGGAGACGATCGACGGCGGCCTGATCCTGCCCGAGGCCTGGCCGCCAAGGTCGAGTCCTTCGCGGAGGAAGCTGGCAGTCGGCTGGAGATCGCCGACGAGCGGTCCGCGGGCAACAGGCAGAAGCTCACCTTTACCGGGACGCTGACCAGCATCCAGCGCCAGGCCGTCGACGAGCTGGCCCGCCACGAGCTCGCGGTTCTGGTCGCGCCCCCAGGTGCGGGCAAGACTGTCGTCGCCTGCGCGCTGATCGCCGCGCACGGCACATCGACGCTGATCCTGGTCGATCGCAAGACCCTGGCCGACCAGTGGCGCGCCCGCGTCAGCGAGTTCCTCGACGTCAAGGCGGGGCAGCTGGGCGGCGGCCCGGCAAAGCTGCGTGGCACCATCGACATCGCCACACTGCAGACCCTCGCCCGGCGGCCGGACGTCGGCAAGCTGACCGCCGGGTACGGCCTCGTCGTCGCCGACGAATGCCACCACGTCCCGGCTGCGGCATTCACCGACGCCGTCCGCCAGATCCCCGCCCGCCGCTGGCTGGGCCTGACCGCCACCCCATACCGGCGCGACAAGCTCGATCACCTCATCTACTTGCAGACCGGCGAGATACGGCACACCATCACCCCGCCCCGCGGCGCCGACCTGGGCCGGCCCGAACTGGCCCTGCCCGGCATCATGTCGCCCGGCGGCGCGGCCCGGCCGGTTCCGGTCCTCCACGTGCACGAGACTTCCTACTGCTACAGCGGCGACGCCAGCCCGCAGGCGCCGGGCGGGATGGCCGCGATCTACCGGGACCTGGCCGCCGACGACGACCGCGCCCGCCAAGTCGCCGCCGACATCGCCGCCGCTCTGACCCAGGGCCGTCACTGCCTGGTGCTCACCCAGTGGGTGGCCACCTCGACAAGCTCGCCCGGGCGCTGCAGGCATCGGGTTATGACTCGGTGGTGCTGCGCGGCGGCATGGGCGCCCGCAACCGCGCCGCCGCACTCGAACGCCTGCAGCCCCAGCCCGGCGGACAGCCGCTGCTCGTCGTGGCCACCGGCCCCTACGCCGGCGAAGGCTTCGACTGCCCGGCCCTGGACACCCTGTTCCTCGCCGGCCCGGTCCGGTGGAAAGGACGCCTAGTCCAGTACGCCGGGCGGATCCTGCGCCCCTATCCCGGCAAGGACACCGCCGAGGTTCACGACTACCACGACGCCCGGACCGGCGTGCTGGCCAACACCCTCGCAGGCCGCGCACCTGGCTACACCAGCCTCGGCTTCCCCGACCCCCGCCGGATCCCGCCGACCCCGAGCGCTCCGTCCGGCAGGTAGCTTTCCGGCTGAGACTGCCGGGCGCGGCCGGCGTGTATGAATAGCTGCATAGCTGATGATGATGGTAGTAGGATTTCATACATGACCGCAGAACCGCGCGCGCTCAGCACGCTCCGGGAGATCGGCCCGGTGTTCCGGTCGAAGGACGCCGTCGCGGCCGGGGTGTCCTGGCGCGACCTGTACGCGCTGCGGGACCAGGGCGAGATCCTCGAGCTGTCGCGGGGCCTGTACCAGCTGCCCGATGCAACTGGCGTGTCCAACGTGGACTTCGTTGCGGTCTGCGGCCGCGCGCCGCGGGGGATGATCTGCCTGAACTCGGCGCTGGCCTACTGGGACCTCAGCGACGAGATCCCCGCTCAGGTGCATCTGGCGGTGCCGTCCGGGTCGCACCGGCCGGTCATCGACTACCCGCCGACACAGGTCCACGTCTTCCACGCCGGCACCTTCGCCATCGGCCGCCTCGAGGTGACCGCGGAGGCAGGCGAGCGGTTCTGGGTCAGCGACCGCGAGCGCACGGTCGCCGACGCTGTCCGGCTCCGGCACCTGACCGGCGACGACCTCGCCTACGCCGCCGTGCGCCGATACCTGCAGTCCCGGCCCAGCCTGGCCCGGCTGGCCGACGTGGCCCGCCCCCTGCGCGCCTGGGGACCACTGTCAGAGGTCCTGCGGATACTGCAGTCATGACCCGGCCCAGCCGAACGACCGCATCCGGCCGCGTCTACCTGGACCTGCTGGCACGCGCGCGACGCGAGAGCCGGCCGTCCGACGAGCTGCTCACCCTGTACGTGCTGGAACGCTTGCTGTACCGGCTGTCGGTCTCGGCGCACCGTGACCGCCTGATCCTGAAGGGCGGAATGCTGCTGTCCGCGTTCGGTCAGCGCCGCCCCACACGCGACATCGACCTGCTCGCCAAGACCACGTCCAGCGAGCCTTCGGCAGTCGCGGCGCTGGTCCGCGAGATCGCTGCAGTCGACGTCGATGACGGCGTCGTCTACGAGACCAGCCAGATGACGACCAGGATGATCCGGGAGCAGGACCTCTACGCGGCGGTCAGGGTCGCCATGCCGGCCCGCGTCGACCGGGCTCGCCAGCCGCTGCGTATCGACGTCAACGTCGGCGATCCAGTCACTCCGGCCCCGACGGTCGTGAGGTACCCGGCGCTGCTCGGCGAGCCATTCCCGCTCCTGGCATACCCGATCGAGGCCGTTCTGGCCGAGAAGCTCGTGACCATCGTGGCACGCGGCGACACCACCACCCGCGACCGGGACTTCGCCGACGTCCTCCTGCTCGCCGGCCACCACGACATCGACGCTGCCAGCCTGTCACATGCCATCGCCGCCACCGCCGCCTTCGCAGAGTGGACTTGCGCCCCATCAGCAAGACGCTGCTGACACTGGGCCGGGACAGGCACCGCGAATGGCAGCGCCTGATCACCCGAGCCGGGCTCGCGGCCAATCTGCCACCCGACTACACCGAGGCAATCCGCCAGGTCGCGGCCTTCAGCGATCCGGTCATCACGGGCTCGGTGACATCCGGCCACTGGGAGCACCGGCGAACTCGATGGACAGAATAGGCACAGGTCCACGCTGGGCCGGTTGCAGTTCTGGTTGCAGTTCACGCTCGCCCAGCATCGTTCACCCGCGTCCAAGGGCGGTCCTGGTCAGCGCAGATAGACGACCCTGGACACGAGTGAATGAAAGATTCCGAGCTCTTAATCCGCGGGTTCGGGGTTCAAGTCCCTGGCGGCGCACCCGTTGTGAACTGGGGTTTCTTCCTAGGTAGGCCTCCGCAGGATCCTCGGCGTGGAACGGTTCGTGGAACGAGCGTCGCTCCGCGAGCTGCCGTTGGATGCATGGCAAGGTCGGCATCTGGTCACATAAAGCAATTACCGAGCGTTGGCCAGGTCGCGCTCGAGCATCGGCCTCATGCGGTGGCGCAGCAGCGGTGCCGCCAGCCGCAGGAGGCCGCGCGGCTCAAGCTCTATGCTGCATGATCAGATGCGAGCCATCGGCCGCTGGCAGCACCCGACCGCCGCCGCCCGCCTGCAACGCCGATGACCTGCCCACCAGAGACCAGGCAGACGGGCGCTCGTAGCCGCGACACTCCATAACCATGGGCGGGCCTTTGACGAACTCGGTCGCATACCGGGATCCGATTCCCACGGGCCGTCGGTGATCTTCTTGCTGGCTTTCATCATGGGGTTCCATTCCGGCTCACGGCCGGGGTCACTGCAGTAGTCGAAGACCTGCTCGGGCGGCCGGCTGATGCCCACTTTCGCCTCGACGACAGCCGGCTCGTCGTGCCATGCCGCCCGCCTTCCTCTGAGGCGCCTGCGCTGCACCTCGGCCGGGAACGTGGCCCCGGTTCGCGGGGGGGCCGAGCAATTGCGGCGCGACCGCGTTCACCAGGATCCGTGCGGGCGAAGCTCGACGTCGACGATGCGCGTCAGGTGGGCAAGCCGACCTTGCTCTTGCCGTAGGCTGCGATGCTGCCGGAAGGCTCAACCCCCGATGCCAGTCAACATTTGACGCAGGTCAACGGCATATTGGGCGCCAAGCATCCGCTCCCAGCGACGGCCCGATAGTGACTGCCGTCAAGGTTCAAGAACGCCTGCGGGCGAGCTCTTGAACATCACCAGGACCTCGCTGACCAGTCTTAGTGGAATGTGGGCTACGCGCGCCTAAGTTCGAGCACAGGAATAGTGCGGATTCCAGCAGTCTGGCGTTCGTACTCGGCAAAGCCCGGGTAACGCCGAGCTTGCTCGGCGTAGATGCGGTCACGTTCAGCGCCGGTCAATTCGCGGACGTTCACTGTGTAGGTCTCGGTTCCGCGTTCGACGTTGCCGTCACCGGCAGCAGTCAGGTTGTGGTACCAGTCCGGGTTGGTGGGCGCTCCGCCCTTGGTTGCGAAGACGTAGATGATGTCTGGCTCGGTGTCGTGCGGGAGGTACATCACCGGGGTGACGTGCATCCGCCTGCTCTTGCGGCCGCGGTGATGCACCAGGACCAGCGGAGCGCCCTCGAAGACCCCGCCGACCCTGCCGTCGTTCGCTCGGAACTCCGCGATAGTGCTCGCATTCCAGTCGAGCGTGTCACTCATGTCGAACTCCTTTCGTTCACTGTCCTGAAGTACGCGCTCGCATGGCGAGTGTCGGCTGGGCCCCTCCGCGCGCCGGTGATGGCGAGCGGTTTCTACATGGACAGGAAGGGCCTGAAGACGGGGACTCCGCTGCCTGCCGTCATCGCGGTGAGCTCGGCGCTCGGCTCACCAAGGAGTTCGCCGGAAACCGATCCCGTCGCAAAGATCGCCGCCATGAGGGCGCCAACCTGCGCGCCGTGTTTGATGACCGCATCGGAGTCCCGGTATCGCTCGTAGACGACGCACTCGGACTGATCGTCGTTGAAGTAGATCTCGTACTGCAGCGTTCCGGTGTCCTTGGCACGCACGATGTCGATGGCTTGCGCGGACAAGCGCTTGAATTCCTCGACCTTTCCCTCGTGAAACTTGAACCGAGA
>DASXKI010000184.1:0-25863 GCA_036496945.1 Streptosporangiaceae bacterium
AGGTCAAACCCTGGCAGTCAGCGAGGTCAGCTCAGCGCTGACGGCTTTCCCCCGCCGGGGCCAGGTGAGGGGAGCTGGCGTGTCATGCGGGAAACAGTCATGGGGGAGTCAGGTATGCGCGGCGCGTACGATCGCGCGCCGCTCAAGGTCGCGCTGCTCGGGTGTGGCTCGGTCGGATCGCAGGTCTACCGGCTGCTGACGGAGCAGTCCGCCGACCTGACGGCCAGGGCGGGCGCGCCGCTGGAGATCGTCGGTGTCGCCGTGCGCGATCCCGGCCGTCCTCGCGATGTGTCAGTGAACCCGGAGCTGCTCACGACCGAGGGGCTGGACCTTGTCACCCGCCCGGACGTGGACATCGTGATCGAGCTGATCGGCGGCATCGAGCCGGCCAGGACCTTGCTGCTCGCCGCGCTGAACGCGGGCAAGCCGGTCGTCACAGCCAACAAGGCGCTGGTCGCGGGCGACCGGGCCATGTTGCACAAGACCGCCAGTCAGGCCGGCGTCGACCTGTACTACGAGGCAGCGGTGGCCGGCGCGATCCCGCTGCTGCGCGCACTGCGCGAGTCACTGGCCGGTGACGAGGTCAAGCGCGTACTCGGCATCGTGAACGGCACGACCAACTTCATCCTGGACCGGATGGATACCTCCGGCGCGGATTTCAGCACCGCACTGGCGGAGGCGCAGGCACTCGGCTACGCCGAGGCTGACCCGACGGCGGACGTGGCCGGGTTCGACGCCGCGTCCAAGGCCGCGATCCTGGCCAGCATCGCCTTCCACACCGAGGTGACCGCGGACGACGTCTACCGGGAGGGCATCCTGTCGGTCACGGCGGCCGACATTGCCAGCGCGCAGTCGATGGGCTGCGTGGTCAAGCTGCTGGCGATCTGCGAGCGCTCCAACGGCGGCATCTCGGCCCGGGTGTATCCGGCGATGATCCCGCGGACTCACCCGCTGGCCGCCGTGCGCGAAGCGTACAACGCCGTCTTCGTCGAGGCGGTGTCAGCGGGACGGCTGATGTTTTACGGCGCGGGGGCCGGCGGCCAGCCGACGGCGAGTGCGGTGCTCGGCGACACCGTGGCCATCGCCAGGAACTTGCTGGCCGGCCTGCGCGGGCCTGACTCCTCGACCTACGCGCAGCTGCCGCTGGTCCCGATCGGGGATGCGCGGACCAGCTACTACGTGCAGCTGGACGTCGCGGACCGGCCCGGCGTGCTCGCGCCGGTGGCGGATGCGTTTGCTCAGCAGGGCGTCTCGATCAAGGCAATGCGGCAGGAAGGCCGCGGCGAGGACGCGAACCTGATCATCATGACCCACGCGGCCAGGGAAGCGGCCCTGGCCAAGACGGTCGCGGTGCTCGGAGCCATGGAGGCCGTGCGGAATGTGGACAGCGTGATGCGCGTCGAGGCCCTGGAGGGCGAGTGACCGCCCGCCGACTGAACCAGTCCGCGTCCGCCAGACGCCGGGAGTGCCGGTGACTGCCTCGATGACCAGGCCGACGCCGTGGCGCGGGATCATCGCGGAGTACGGCGCCAGCCTGCCGGTGCCTGACGGCATCAGCGTGGTCACGCTCGGCGAGGGCGGCACGCCGCTGCTGCCCGCCCCGGTGCTGTCCGAACTGACAGGCTGCTCGGTCTACCTCAAAGTCGAAGGCGTCAACCCGACCGGGTCATTCAAGGACCGCGGCATGACTGTCGCGGTGACGCTGGCGGCAGCGCGCGGCGCGCACACGGTCATCTGCGCGTCGACGGGCAACACCAGCGCCAGCGCAGCCGCGTACGCGGCCCGGGCCGGCCTCGCCTGTGCCGTCCTGGTGCCGAAGGGCAGCGTGGCGCTCGGCAAGCTGGCCCAGGCGCTCGCGCACGGCGCCCGGCTGCTCCAGGTCGACGGCAACTTCGACGACTGCCTTGAGCTGGTACGCAAGCTAGCTGCCGACTACCCGGTCGCGCTGGTGAACTCGGTCAACCCGGAGCGGCTCCAGGGTCAGAAGACCGCATCCTTCGAGGTGATCGACGCACTCGGTGACGCGCCGGACGTGCACTGCCTGCCGGTCGGCAACGCCGGCAATATCGCCGCTTACTGGCTTGGCTACCAGGAATATCGGGCCGAAGGCCGGGCGACGAAGACGCCGCGGATGCTCGGCTTCCAGGCGGCGGGCGCTGCCCCGATCGTCATCGGCGCGCCAGTGCTCGAGCCGGTCACCATCGCCACCGCTATCCGGATCGGCAACCCGGCGTCCTGGCATCTGGCAGAAGAAGCGCGAGCCGAGTCCGGCGGCCTGATCGACTCGGTGACCGACGAGCAGATCCTCGCTGCTTACCGGCTCCTGGCGCAGCGCGAGGGCGTGTTCGGCGAGCCTGCCTCCGCCGCCGGCGTGGCCGGGCTGCTGGTGGCGAGCGCCGCCGGCCAGGTCCCGGCCGGCTCGACGGTGGTGTGCACGATCACCGGGCATGGCCTGAAGGACCCCGACACTGCGGTGGCGGGCGCCCCGCCGCCGGCGACCGTCGGCATCGACGTCGCGGCTGCCGCCGGGGCGCTCGGCCTGCGGTGACTCGGCCCGCTGTGACTTGGCCTCGGGTGGCTCGGCAGGCTGTGGCTCGGCCTGCTGTGGCTCGGCCTGCGTTGACTCGGCTTGCTACGACGGGGCGGTCGTGCTGACGTGGGCCGCCGGGCCGGTCACCGTGCGAGTGCCGGCGACCAGCGCGAACCTCGGTCCTGGTTTTGACTCCCTTGGCCTGGCGCTGAGCCTGTACGACACGATCCAGGCCAGGGTACGGCCCGATGGCGTCGAGGTGCAGGTCACCGGCATCGGCGCCGGCGAGGTAGGACGCGGCGAGAATCATCTGGTCATCCGTGCCATGCGGGCGGCCTTCACTGTTATCGGGGGCCAGCCGCCGGGCCTTGCCCTTGACTGCTGGAACGAGGTTCCCCAGGGCTTCGGCCTTGGCTCCTCCGCGGCCGCTATCGTCGCCGGATTGATCGCCGCGCGCGAGCTCGCCGGCGCCGCTGGGGCCGCGGCGCTTCCGCCCGATGATTTGCTGCAGCTAGCCAGCGAGCTCGAGGGGCACCCGGACAACGTCGCTGCGTGCCTGTCGGGCGGGCTGGCGATTTCCTGGACCCCGGCGCTCGGCGACACGTGGGCCGGGGTAAGGGCGGCCCGTCTTACGCCGCTGCCGGAGCTCGTGCCTGTGCTCTGCGTCCCCGCGGTGCCGCTGGCGACCGAGGCCGCGCGTCAGGTGCTGCCCGCCGGCATCCCGCATGCGCTCGCCGCAGCCAACTCGGCCCGGGCGGCACTGCTGATCGCCGCGCTCACCGGCAGGCCGGACCTGCTGCTCGACGGCACCGAGGACTTCCTGCACCAGCCATACCGGGCCGCCGCCATGCCATCGACCGCGACTCTGATAACCCGGCTGCGCGGCGCCGGGATCGCCGCCGTCGTGTCGGGCGCGGGCCCGTCGGTTCTGGCCCTGACCGTGGCCGGCGCCTCACCAGGAGCGGGCGAGGTGAGCCTGATCGCTGGCGAGGCGGATGAGGCTTGGCACGTGCGCACGCTGAGCGTGGACAGCCAGGGCGCCCGGCTGGTCTAGCCGAGTCCAGATCGTCTCGGACTGCGGCCGCCCGACATTCTCTGTCGGGTACCGGCCATGCTGCTGCCCGCTGGCCAGATCGAAAGGCGACAGCGGCGATGATGGCGTCATGCCCGACGGTCGGTTGTCAGCGTCGAGTCAGTCCGAGTCGCCGGCGCCAGCGCCGCACGTCGGGCTCGCCGTCATTGCCCGCGAGTGGGTCCGGATCGGCATGACCGGCTTCGGCGGGCCGCCGGCCCACATCGCGCTGCTGCGCCGGCTCTGTGTCCAGCACAACTCGTGGCTGTCCGAGTCCGAATTCGAGGACGGCATCGCCGCGACGTCGCTGCTGCCAGGGCCGGCCTCGACGCAACTGGCGATCTTCTGTGCCTGGCGGCTGGCCGGCCCGATGGGTGCCATCGTCGGCGGCGCGTGCTTCATCGTTCCCGGTCTGATCATCATCTTGGCGCTGTCGGTGCTGTTCCTCGCCCACTCAGCGCCGACCTGGGTGCAAGGTGCAGCAGCCGGGGCCGGAGCGGCGGTGCCGGCCATAGCCGTCGGGGCGGCGATCGGGCTGGCGCCGGCCAGTTGGCGCCGAGCCAGCGTGACGGCGCGGCCGACTGCCGCGGCCGGGCCAGACACGGGAGCCGGCGAGACGGCCCGGGCCGGGGTGACTGCGGCCCGCGTTCGCTGGGCCTGCTACCTACTGGCGGGCGGCGTGTCGGCCAACCTGGCCGGCCAGCTCCTCGCGGCCGTGCTCCTCGGCTGCGGCCTGCTGGAGTGGCTGATTAGCCGCCACCGCGCGCAGACCGGCTCACGGCCGGCGGGCGCTGAGCGCCGCGGCGCCATCACGGCGGGCCTGGCGGTGAAGGCGGGGGTCACCGCAGGTGTCCTCGGATCGCTTGCCTGGGTCTCGCTGAAGGTAGGCGCGCTGTCCTTCGGCGGCGGATTCGTCATCATCCCGCTGATGCAGCACGACGCCGTGCACACCTATCACTGGATGACGACGGCGCAGTTCCTCACCGCCGTGGCGCTGGGTCAGATCACCCCCGGTCCGGTGGTCCTGACCGTAGGCGTCGTCGGCTACGCGGCCGCCGGACTGGCGGGCGGCCTGCTGGCGGTGCTGATCGCGTTCGCGCCGTCGTTCGTCTTCGTGCTGGCGGGCGGTCCGCATTTTGACAAGTTCCGCCGCAGCTCAGCGGCGCAGGCATTCTTGTCCGGCGCGGGGCCCGCCGCCATCGGGGCCATCGCCGGCGCCGCCGTGACGCTAGGGCTCGGACTGACGCAGCTCTGGCAAGTCGGGGTGCTGGCAGCGGCCGCCGCCTGGCTCCTCTTGCTGCGGCGCGGCGTCGTCACCACGCTTCTCGGGGCGGCCTGCATCGGCGTCATCGTCGCCCTCGCGGGTGGCCTCAGCTAGAGCGATGATGAGCGGGGCCGGCGCGCTCTCCAGTCCGAGTGCGGCGGCCGTCGCCGTTGCTCGCGTCGTGAGAAGCCGCTAGACGGTGATCCGCCGCATCACGTCAGCACGCAGCGCCGCAACGTCGGCACCCGCCTGGGTGAGCACGGTCAGTGCGCCGTTGCGCTTCTGGTCGAGGATGCCGACCAGCATGTGACCAGAGGAGATGGTCCGCTGGCCGAGCTGCTGAGCCTGGCGGACCGCGTATGCCAGCGACTGCTTGGCATCGTCGGCAACGGGTAGCCGCGGTCGGCCCGGGACGGCGACCCGGTCGATAGCTCCCGGCCCGAACGCCGCATCCGTCGCGCGCCGCACGGAGTCCAGGTCGATACCGAGCAAGGACAAGGCCGCCGCGTCCAGGCTGCCGCCAGTATCAGCATCGCCGCGCGGCAGCCTGGCCCGCAGTTCTTCGAGCTCGAGGCCTGCCGCGGTCAGTGCGTCGGCCGCGGGTCCCGGCTCCCTGAGCAGGCCGACGAGCATGTGCTCACTGCGGATCTTGTCCTGGCCAGCCCGGGTCGCCTCGTCCCGCGCGTCAACGAAGGCCTGCCGCGCGGCGGGCTCGAATCGCTCAAACATCGCTATCTCCCCTGCGCCTGCGGCCCCGGCCGCGCCCACCGCCCGAATCGTCCAACTGGCCAGCGAGCAGCCCGGCGTACTTCTTGTGCACCGCCTGCTTGCTGACGCCGAGGAACGCCGCGATCTCCTGCCAGGACCACCCACGCTCCCTGGCGTTCCGGACCTGCAGCGCCTCGAGGCGCTCAGCCAGCTCGCGGAGGGACCGCGCGGCTCGCAGGCCGGTAGCCGGGTCCTGCCCGCTGGCCGCCTCCGCCAGCATTACTCCATTGCTCATGTCGTCAATGTATGTTGACGACATCTCGCTGTCAACTCAGGTTGACGTAGGTGCAAGGGCTGGGGTGGCCAGCGGGCGCTCGTCAGTACTCATCGTGCAGGCGGATCCAGGACATGGTCGGGTCCTGGGGCCAGCCCTCCGGCGAGTCCTCCCACGCTTCCTGCCGGCCGAGCGGCGTGAGGTCGAGCAGGTTGAAATCCATCCTGAGCCGGTCGACACCGCGCGCGGTCGTGAAGTACGAGCGGAACACCTGGTCGCCATCGCGCAGCAGCACGCTCAGGCCGAAGGCGGTCAGGCCCATGTCGTCGTTGAACTCGCTCCCATGGGACGAGTAGAAGGGCAGGCTCCAGCCGAACCGCCGCCGCACCGCCTCGAGCTCCTGCTGCGGCGCCCGCGCCATCAGGATCAGCCGGGTGTCGCGCGCGTTGAGATGCCACTGCTGCTGGGGCAGGTTGTCGGTGAACGAGCAGCACCCGCCGCACATCCAGTCCTGCCCCGGCTCGAGCATGAAGTGATAGACGACCAGCTGGCGATGACCGTCGAAGAGCGCGGTGAGGCCGACCTGATCGCCGTCCGGCGCCGTGAAGCTGTATTTCTGTGCGTCCAGCGCGACCATCGGCAGCCGGCGGCGCTCCGCCGCCAGCGCGTCGAGAGCGCGGGTGAGCTCCTTCTCCTTCGCCAGGAGGGCGGCGCTGGCCGCCTGCCACTCCTCCGTCGAGACGACCGGTGGCCTGTTCATTGATGCCTCCCTGGCTGCAAGTTCCGTCAGGAGACTGACGCTACCACCTCAAGTTCCTTAAGGGAACGGGGTTGCCCTACACTAGGTCGCATGCAGCGGACTGACTTTGGCGCGATGGCCTGCTCGATCGCGCGGACGATGGATGTGATCGGCGAGCCATGGTCACCGCTTGTGCTGCGCAACATCTACATCGGCATTACCAGGTTCGAGCAGCTCCAGGCGAGCCTCGGGATCTCTCGCAAGGTGCTGGCCGAGCGACTGCGATGGCTCGTTGACAAGGGCGTGCTGGAGCGACGGGAGTACTCGGCTGCGCCGCCACGCTACGAGTACGCGCTCACGGAGCAGGGCACCGAGCTATGCGACCTGCTGCTCGTCATGGTCCGGTGGGGAGATAGGTGGCTGGCGGGCGAGGCGGGCCCGCCAGTGCTCTACCGGCACCACGCCTGCGGCCAGATCAGCCACGTCGAGCTGAGCTGCTCGCAGTGCGGTGAGCCGATGCGCGCCACGGACGTGGACGTCCTCGTGGGTCCTGGATCACCCCCTGTCGGCTAGGACTTCATGCCCGGCGTCCGACCGGCGACAACGCCGCGACCGGTCTGCCCTGGGCGCCGGCCACGGACGGCCTGCGCAACATCACTGGCCTGGTCAACCAAGACGGTACTGTCACGATCTGGGCCGTCACCCCACCGTTTCCGGCAGCGGCGACTGGCTCGGTCCCGGTCAGTACCGCTAGGAGCTCAGCAGGAGTACACCAGCGAGGGCAGTGATCACTCCGACGCTCTGGACCCGCCGCAGCCGCTCGGAGAGGAGGGTTCTGGCGAGCAAAGCTGTCACGACGGGGTAGAGCGAGGCGAGCACCGCCGCGATGGACAGATTGCCGCGGCTGGCGGCCAGCGCGTAGGACCCGTTGGCCACGATGTCGGTCAGGCCGATCGCGGCCAGGGCCGCGAGGCGCCGGGCTGATAGCCCAAGGCCAGGCAGAACGCCGGAGCGCAGGACGATCGGGCCGAGCACGATGAGGCCGCCGATGCGCTGGCTCAGCAGGGTGCCGTAGAGGCCGTGGCCGGCGGCGAGCGCGAGCAGCGTATATGCGACGCCGAAGCCGACGGCGGCGCCGATGGCCAGCCAGAGAGCCTGCCGGCGCACCGCGACTCCGGACCTGAACTCTGGGCCCGATGCCAGCACGATGCCGATCAGCGTGACCACGATGCCCGCGACCTGCGGGATGCTGAGGTGCTCGCCCCGCGCGATGCCGACGAGGACCGGAATGGCCGACCCTGCGGCAGTAATGGGCGCGACGAGGGACATCGGCGCCGTCGCCATGGACCGGTAGAAGGCCGCGAGCGACAGCGTAGCCACCACGCCGGCCGCGGCCCCGGTCAGCAGGTACGGTCCCGCCATCAGGTGCACGAAGGGGAGCAGGACCAGCAGCCCCGCTAGCGCCACTGCCTGCGAGATGAGCACGGCGGCGGACGCGTCGAGCCGCCGCGAGATCAGGCCGCCACCGAAGTCTGAAGTGCCCCACAAGGCTGATGCGGCGAGCGCGAGGAGCGCGTTCACAGGCTGGCGTGCCCGGCCGCGGCGCGGCCTGCTGCCACCCCGGTCAGCGTCGCGAGCACATACTCACCCAGGGATGGCAGGTCGTAACCGCCTTCCTGGATCGCGGCGACCGGCCCGAGCGCGCCGATGAGCTCGCCGGCCGTCCGGTAGCCGTCGGCGCTGACCTGAAGCGGGCTTTCGGGATCGGCGGCGGCAGCGTCCACGCCGAGCGAGAGCACTATGGCCTGCGCACCGAATGCCCGGGCGTCGTCGCACAGCAGGCCGACTGCGTCGAGCCAGGCGTCGTCGCCACTGCCAGGCGCCAGCGGGACATTGCGGTTGGCAGCGGTGCCAGCCCCGTTCCCGCGCTCATCGGCGAAGCCCATGTAGTGCGGGAACCAGCCAGCGCCGGGATCGACGTGCACGCTCCCGTAGAACACGTCGGGCCGAGCGTAAAAGATCGCCTGCGTGCCGTTGCCGTGGTGGGCGTCGATGTCGAGCACGGCGACTCGGTCCGCGCCGGCCTGCCGCAGCGCTTGCGCCGCCACGGCTGCGTTGTTCAGATAGCACGAGCCGCCGTACCCAGCCGGGCCCGCGTGGTGGCCGGGTGGCCGGCACAGGGCGTACGCGGCCTGTGCGCCGGCTGAGATCAGCGCGGCCGCGGTCCGGGCGCAGTCGGCCGCGGCCCGGATCGCCTCCCAGCTGCCCGGCCCGACGAGGGTCATGGTGTCGTAGCAGTACAGGCCGACCCGCCCATGCGTGGCAGCCGGCCGGCGGACGGGCAGGCCGGCCAGCATGGCGGCGGTGGGGAAGACGTACGGCACGACGCGATCCCGGCCGTACTCAGTCACGTACCTGCCCGCCTCCCACTCGGCCCAGATCGTGGCGAGGTGGTCCACCAGGGCGCGGTCGTGCACGGCAAGCAGCGCGTCCTCGTCGTGGGCACCGGGCGGAGTGATCCGGGCGCCCGCGTCCGTCAGGCTGCGGAGGATCACGGTGGCGCGCTCGGGTACCTCGGTGCCGTCCTCGCGCAAGCCCAGCCAGACCTCGCCGCCCGGCTGATGCAGCAGGCAATCCTCGTGCCAGACCACCGGCATACCAAGCACGCCACCCTCGATAGTCATCAGCCCAACCCTTCCGTGGCATGCTCGCCGGGTGAGGCTATCGAATGGACAAAGCAGCCGAGCCCGCGATCTGGGCATCAGGATAGGGGTGCTGCCGACCGGTCCCACCGCTTCGATCGCCGATGTGCCAGGACTTGGCGTCGGGCACGTCACGGTGTGGCGGGACGAGCCGGCGCCGCCGGCCGGGCGCGGTGTGGCGCGGACCGGCGTGACGGTGATCGATCCGGGCGGGAACATGTTCGCCAGCCCGGTCCCGGCGGGCGGCGCGGTGCTGAACGGGGCCGGCGAGTGCACCGGGTTCCTCGCGACCGCAGAGTGGGGCCTGGCTGAGACTCCGGTCTTCCTCACTTCCACCATGCAGGTAGGCCGGGTCTACGACGCAGCGTGTGAGCTGCTGATAGGCGAGGATCCGCGCATCGGCACTGACGACGTGATCATCCCGATCGTCGCTGAGTGCGATGACAGCTTCCTGTCCGACGCGCGGCGGATGCAGGTCAGCGCGGCCGACGTGAAGGTGGCGCGGGAAGCCGCCAGAGCGGCTGGCGCGGCCGCGGTGCGCCGGGCGCCAGACGAGGGCGCGGTAGGTGCGGGCACCGGGATGAGCTGCCTCGGCTTCAAGGGCGGGATCGGCACGGCCTCGCGCGTCGTCCCGTCAGGGCACACGGTCGGCGTGCTGGTGCTGACGAACTTCGGTGATCAGCAGCGGCTGACCGTCGACGGCGTCCCGGTCGGCCGACTCCTGCCGCCAGCCGAGGAGATGGCCGGGCGGCGGCTGGCTGCGAGGCCGCCCGCTGGTTCCTGCATCACGGTGATCGTCACGGACGCGCCGCTCGACCCGAAGGCGTGCGGGCGGCTCGCGCGGCGCGCTGGGCTCGGGCTCGCCCGGACCGGGTCAACCGCGCACCACGGCAGCGGGGAGATCTTCCTCGCGCTGGCGACGGGGCTGCGGGCGCCGCGCGGTACGCCGGCGCCACCAGGCGTGCTTCCGGTCACCGGATCCGCGCTCGACCCGTTCTTCGATGCGGCGGTGGAGGCCACCGAGGAAGCAGTGCTCACCAGCATGCTCACGGCACCGAAGGTCACAGGCCGTGACGGCAATACGTCACCGGGTCTCCCTGCGGCGCGCGTGCGCGAGCTGCTCGTCGCGGCCGGCCGGATCAGCGAAGGCGCGGCCGGCCTAGCCTGATCGCCGCCTGGCGCGAAGGCGTGCCACCCGCGGCGCAGCCTCGGGACTTCGGCACACACAGCGGCCTCCGGCCGGTCCGGCCGGGCGTGTGCGACTCGTATGCAATCGTGTCCGTTTCGTATCCTTAACATCACCGCTGATCCATTTGCCGTCCGGCCGCCGTGTGCTAGCATCGCGCAACTTGAACAACGGATCAGTGAAATGCAACGACAGGACATTGGTTGTCCTGATCAGTGCTTTCAGTGCCAGCCAGGGCCACAATGAGGTGGAAGCCGGCGAACTGGCCGCTATAGACCCCGATCGGCAAGACCCCCTCACCCGCCAGCATGCTGGCGGATGACCAGCAGCCGGCCGACGTGTCGGCACGCCCAGTGCCGTCGTCGCCCCGAGAACGAAGGTGGCGCAGCGTGAGACTCCGTCCCAAGAACGAAGCAGGCACCTCGCGCCGCGTGCGGCGCCTATCCGGGCTAGCCACCGTCGCGATGGTGGTCGCCGCAGCGGCGGCCGGGTGCGGCAACGGCACCACGGCCGGCGCGGTCAAGAACGGCGGCGTATTCCGGCTCGGCAGCTCGTCCAGCATTGACTCGCTCAACCCGTTCATCGCGTTCCAGGCCGACGCGTACGTGACCTTCGAATACATCTATCCGATGCTGGTTCAGTACAACCAGAAGCTCCAGTGGGCGCCCGACTTCGCCCGGAGCTGGCAGGAATCCCCGGACGGCCTGACGTGGACGTTCCATACCCAGCCCAACGCGAAGTGGTCGGACGGTAAGCCGCTGACTGCTGCTGATGCCGCGTGGACTTTGAACACCATCATCAAGTTCCAGGCCGGTCCGACCGCCAACTCGGCCGGATACGTCGCGCACATGAAGTCCGCGGCTGCCCCGAACGCGACCACCCTGGTGCTGACTTACTCACGGCCGGTCGGCAACGTGCTGGCGCAGATGCAGCAGACCGCCATTCTGCCCGAGCACATCTGGGCCAAGTACGCGACTGGCGATGCCAAGGCGCTGAAGACGTTCACGAATCCGGCTCCGATCGTGTCTGGCGGCCCCTTCGAGCTGGTCAAGTACACACCGAAGGTGGCTGCAGACTTCAAGCGGAATCCGGAGTTCTATGGCGCCAAGCCGCACGTCGACGGACTCGCGCTGCAGTTCTTTGGTACCACGGATGCCGAGGTCACGGCGCTGAAGAGCGGTCAGCTCGACGGCGTCGAGGTCGTACCGCCCACGTCGGTGGCCACGCTCAAGGGCTCGCATTTTGTGGTGTCGGAGAGCCCTGGGGTGCAGTTCGACGACTTCATCATTAACTCCAACTCGAAGCAGGACGCCAGCCACAAGGAACTTCTTAACCCGTTCCTGCGGCAGGCTTTCGACTACGCGATCGACCGGCAGGCGATCATCAACACCTCGCTGCTCGGACACGGGACGGCTGGGGGGTCGATCATTCCGCCGGCCACCGGACACTGGAATGACCCGGCTGTCAAGTCAGCTCCGTTCGACCTGACCAAGGCGAACCAGCTACTGGATCAGGCCGGCTACAAGATGGGCCCGAACAACATCAGGATCGCTAACGGCCACCCGATGTCCTACACCGTGGTCATGTCGAGCGACATCGCGAGCGGCTACGGTAACCGGTCCTTCTTGATCGTTCAGTCGGACTTTGCCAAGATCGGCGTCAAGCTGACCCTCAAGGTCCTGGACGCATCGGCCGCCTACAACGCGATCACGGCGAACAACTACCAGAGCTTCGAGCTCTCGATGTGGGACTGGTATCCGCTTGCCGACCCTGACTTCATGCTCTCTGTGCTGACCTGCGGGTCGTGGACCGTCTGGAACGACTCGGGATACTGCAGCAAGGCCTACGACCAGCTGTATGCGGCGCAGAGCGCGGCGACTAACCCCGCCCAGCGGCAGCAGGTCGTCTACCAGATGCAGCAGATGATCGCGACCGCCAAGCCGTACCTCGTGCTCGACTACGCGAGCTCGATCGAGGCGCACAGCACTAAGTGGGCCGACCTGCCGCTGGTCGCGGGCATCTCCTGGAACTCCATGTCCAAGATCCCGTTCGAGACCGTGCACCAAGCCGGCTGACCGGGCTGCGATTACCGGGCAGGCAAGGACGCGGACGGGAGGACTAGGCGGCCGTGCATCGCACTGACTATGTGATCAAGCGAGGGTTCTTCGCCCTCGTGACAATATTCGTCGCGATCACGACCAACTTCTTCCTGTTCCGCGTCCTGCCCGGCGACGCGGTGAGCAACCTGGCCAGAGTGCCGCAGTCGAGCTCGCAGTTGCGTCACGCTCTCACGGTCCAGTTCGGGCTGGACAAGCCCAAGTGGGAGCAGTACCTCATCTACCTCAAGCAACTGCTGCACGGGAATATGGGCATCTCGTTCGGTAACCAGCAGCCGGTCAGTCACCTGCTGCTGACCGACCTGAAGAACACCATCCCGATGGTCACGATCGGCACGCTGGCCGCAGTGGTCGTCGGCGTGTTCACCGGCGTGCTGTCGGCCTGGCGACGGGGTTCGCCGGCCGATCACATCAGCACCAACCTGGCGATATTCGCCTACGCCTTCCCGACCCAGTGGCTCGGCCTGATGCTCCTCGTCGTGTTCGCCGGAGTCGGCTTGCCGGTGGGGGGAATGACCAACCCCAACGCGGGCGTGTTTTATCCAGAGCCCTTCTGGCAACACCTCGGCGACATTGGGCAGCACATGATCCTGCCGGCCGCCACGCTGATGCTGACGGCCTACGGCAGCTACACGCTCGTGGTCAGGTCCTCTTTGCTGGAGACGCTCGGCGAGGACTACGTGCTGACCGCCCGAGCCAAGGGCCTGCCAGTTCGGCGGATCGTGTGGCGGCACGCCGTGCGTAATGCGCTGCTGCCGATGGTCACGCTGATCGCACTGGATTTCGGCTACATCGTGGGCGGCGCCCTGCTGATCGAGGTCATCTTCAGCTGGCCTGGCATCGGCGAGTCCATGTTTACGGCCATCACCCAGCGGGATTACCCGATGCTGCAAGGCGGGTTCCTGATCCTGACGGTCTCCGTGATCTTGCTGAACTTCCTCTCCGACCTCGTCTACTTCCGGCTGGACCCGAGGATCAACCAGTGAGCCAACCGATTCTGGACCTGTCTGTTGCCGAGGACATAGCGCCGCCGCCGCGGCGGCGCGGCTTCTTCCTCAGCGTGCTGCGCGAGCGCAAGGCGGCAGTCATCGGCCTTGCCATCATCGCGCTGTTCATCCTGCTCGCCATCGTGGCGCCGTACATCTCCCCGTACAGCGCGTCTGCCCAGACCTGCGGCGTGTACGCGCCGCCGTCCGTCCATCACTGGCTTGGCTGCGACGACGGTGGCATCGACATGCTCAGCGAGCTGATGCAGGGCGGGCGCATCTCGCTCGTGATCGGCTTCGCGGCGACCTTGGTCGCGATGGTCATCGGCGGCGGCGTCGGCATCCTGTCCGGATACTTCGGCCGCTGGGTCGACGCTTCGCTCATGCGCGTCACCGACTACCTGCTCGTCATCCCGGACCTGGTCTTCGCCATGGTCATCGCCGACCTGTGGGGTGCGAGCCTGCTCCACGTCATCCTGGTCATCGGCATCCTGGAGTGGACGACGACCGCGCGGGTGATCCGGGCCCAGGTGATGAGCCTGAAAGAGCGCGTCTATATCAAGCGCGCCAAGGCCATCGGTTCTGGTGACGCCCGGATCATCTGGAAGCACATCATGCCGCAGGTCGGGCCGCTGCTGATCGCCAACACCGTGCTCACCGTAGCGATCGCCATTTACCTGGAGACAGCCCTTGCCTTCCTCGGCCTCGAGGACCCGACGGTCACCACCTGGGGCACCATCTTGGAGCACGCGTTCGACCGGACCGCAGTCAGCTCAGGTGCCTGGTGGGCAATCGTGCCGGACGGGTTCGCCATCGCCGCCGTCATCGTCGGCTGCTTCCTGTTCGGCCAGGCGGTCGAGGATGCGCTCAACCCGCGGCTGAAGGTGGCGCACCTGTCGCTGCGGCGGTGGAGGATCCGGACGCTGGCCGGGCGAGGGGCGGACGCGATATGACCAGCCTGCTCGAGGTTGATGGTCTTCATGTCTGGTTCGACCTGCCGCGCAGCAGCAATCAGCGCGGTGGCCAGGTGCACGCCGTGCAGGGCGTGAGCTTCGAGCTGCAGCCGGGCGAGCGGTTCGGCCTGGTGGGCGAGTCTGGCTGCGGGAAGACGACCACGATCCTGGCGCTCATGGGCCTGCTGCCGCCGAACGCCGCGCTAGCCGGCGAAGTGCGACTCAATGGCACCAACATCCTCGCGGGCGGCGAAGACTCGGTCCGGCAGTACCGCTGGAAAGACATCGCGATGGTGTTCCAAGGCGCGATGAACGCCCTGAACCCGGTGAAGAAGGTGGGCTGGCAGATAGCCGAGCCGATGGCCTTCCACGGTGTGGCGGAAGGCAAGGCGGCGCTGCGCCGAGCGGGCGAGCTGCTCGAACTCGTCGGTATCCCGGCTAAGTCGGCCGAGCGCTATCCGCACGAGTTTTCCGGGGGGATGCGCCAGCGCGCCTCGATCGCGATGGCGCTGGCCTGCGAGCCGAAGATCCTGCTCGCCGACGAGCCGACGACCGCGCTGGACGTGATGGTGCAGGCGCAGATCCTCGAGCTCCTTACCAGGCTGGCCGACGAGCTCGGCCTCGGCGTGATCCTGGTGACGCACGACCTGCCGGTGGTCGCTCAGATGTGTGACCGCGCAGCAGTGATGTACGCGGGCGAGATCGCGGAGACCGGCGCCATGGAGACGCTTTTTCATAACCCTCAGCATCCCTACACCCGGCTGCTGTTCGCCGCCACGCCGGACCTGTACGGGCAGCAAGTAGTGACTTCGATTCCCGGCTCGCCGCCGCGACTCGACCGGGAGATCACTGGCTGCCCGTTCCGGCAGCGCTGCGACGTGCCCATGGACCGGTGCGCGCATGAGCATCCACGGTTGAGACAGCTCGGCTCTGGTCACCTGGCTGCCTGCCATCGCGCCGAAGCGCACAGCGACGACCTTGCGGAGGCCAAGTGAGCGAGGCAGGGCAGGCCTTCGCGCCGGCGTCGAGCGGACAGGCCAGCGTTGCTGCCCCAGCGCCGGCGGCAGCAGCCGCCCGCGACGAGCACGCCGCGACCGGCCCGCTGCTCGAGGTCACCGATCTGGTCACGCACTACCCGGTTCGGCGCGGCTTCTCCGAGGCGGTCACCCGGCGGCCAAGGCGCTGGGTGCACGCCGTCGATGGTGTCAGCTTTAGCTTGCAGCGCGGCGAGATGATGGCGCTGGTCGGGGAGTCCGGCTGCGGGAAGACCAGCACGGTGCAAACGATCCTGGGCATGGTCAAGCCGACCGGCGGCGCGGTCCGGCTGAATGGCACCGACATTGCTGGCCTGCCGGAGCGGCAGATGCGCCCGCTGCGGCGCAAGGTTCAGATGATCTACCAGGACCCGTACGAGTCGCTCGACCCGAGGTTCCGAGTACGGCAGACAGTTGAGGAGCCGATGCTGGTCCATGGCATCGGCCGATCGCATGCCGACCGGCTCGAGCTGATTGTGCAGGCGCTGGAGCAGGCAGGCCTGACGCCGGCCGAGATGTACCTGGACCGGTACCCGCACGAGTTGTCCGGCGGCCAGCGCCAGCGGGTTGCGATCGCCGCCTCACTGGTGCTCGGCCCCGACCTGCTGCTGGCCGACGAGCCGGTGTCGATGCTGGACGTGTCGGTCCGGGCCGGTGTGCTGGCGCTGCTCGACGGCCTGCGCAAGACCGCCGACATGGGCATCCTCATGATCACCCACGACCTGTCCACGGCCGCGCACTTCGCTGACAAGATCGCGGTCATGTACCTCGGCCGGATCGTGGAGCAAGGCACCGCGAGCGAGGTCGTGCGCAACCCGCAGCACCCGTACACCAAGGCACTGTTGTCGGTGGTGCCCAAGCGCGACCCTCGGGACCGGTCGGTGCCGCAGATCCTGACAGGAGAAACGCCGGACCCGATAGATGTGCCATCGGGGTGCAGGTTCCACCCACGCTGCCCGGTGGCCGTGGACCGGTGCCAGACCGAGGACCCGGCACTACGGGTGCCGACGGCCGACGCTACGGGCACGGCCGGTCACCTGGCCGCCTGCCACCTGGCGTAGCAACGTGACCACTCCTGACCAGGCGACGCCACGGGCGCTTCGCATACCGTCTGTCCGCGACCTTCATGGCCGGCGTGACACCGACGACTACGCCTGGATGCGCGATCACGCGGCCCCGGCGTTGCAGGAGTACCTTGCCGCCGAGCGCGCATACTACGACACGCGGACGGTGCACCTGGCTGAGCTGACCGACGCTCTGTTTGGGGAAGCGGTCGCTCGAACACCAGGAAAGGCTGACAACTCCGTCAGCTGGCCGCTGCGCGGTTACCGGTACTGGTATCGCACTCCCGAGGGCGCGGAGAGCCGCCAGTTGCTGCGGGCGAGCCGGGAAGCCGGGGCGGCTAGCGAGCAGGTCCTGCTGGACGAGAATGTGCTCAGCGACGAGACCGGCTACGTCGATATCGGGGTCGCCGAGCCAAGCCCCGATGACCGGCTGCTGGCCTGGTCCGCCGACACCACGGGTGCCGAGATCTACCAGCTCAGGTTCACCGACATCGAGACCGACCGGGTACTGCCCGATGTCATCGACCGCAGTTATCCTGGCGGCGCGTGGGCCAGCGACTGCGAGCATTTCTTCTACCTGGTGCCCGACGAGCTCAACAGGCCGCACCAGGTCTGGCGGCACCATGTCGGCACGCCCGCAGCCGACGACGCGCTTGTTTACAGCGAGGACGACAGCCGGTATGAGCTCACGCTGAACAGCACGCGCAGCGGCGAGCTGATCATCATCACTGCGGCGTCGCGCGACACTACTGAGGTTCGCATCATCCCGGCGAGCCGGCCGCTGAGCCCGCCGGAGGTGGTCGAACCGCGCCGACGCGGCATCGAGTACCGGGTGGACCACGCAGCCGACCCGGCCGGCGGCACCGGTGCCCTGCTCATCGTGACCGACGACGGATCGCCCGAGTTCACGCTGATGCGCGCGCCGGTCAGCGCGCCTAGCCGGGCGAACTGGAGCGCCGTCGGCTGCCCGGCGGTTGCGCCGGTTCGGGCCGACACCCGGCTGCTCAGCTGCGACGTGCTCGCCGGGCACCTGCTGCTGACGCTGCGCCGGGACGGCGCGCCCCTGCTGGCGATCACCGACCCCGGCGGCGGCACAATCCGCGAGATCCATCCTGGGCTGGCCGCGGGCGCCATCGCCGTGCAGCACGCGGCTGACTACAACGCGGGCTCGGTCGTCATCGCGGAGGAGTCCCTGATCCAGCCGCCCCGCTGGTCCGAGCTGGACCTTGCGACAGGCCAGCGCCAGGAACTCAAGCGGGCCGAGGTACCGAGCTTCGACGCCGCCTTGTATCGCACGCAGCGGATCGACGCGAGGGCCGGGGATGGCACAAACGTGCCCGTTACCCTCGCTTATCGGTTTGATACACCGCTAGATGGCACGGCCCCGTGCCTGCTGTACGGCTATGGCGCCTACGAGGCTTGTCTCGACGCGGAGTTCGACCGCAGCCTGCCGTCGGTACTCGACCGGGGCGTGGTGTACGCGGTCGCGCATGTGCGGGGCGGCGGCGAGCGAGGCCGGGACTGGTGGCAGCAGGGCCGCCTGCGGGCCAAGCCGCGGACGTTTAGCGATTTCGTCGAGGTAGCCGACTGGCTGGCGGGCGACCCGAGCGGCGCCACGCCGCTGGTCGACGGGCACCGAATTGTGTCGCGCGGGCTGTCGGCTGGCGGGCTCCTGCAGGGCGCGGTGTACTCGCGTGCGCCTGGCCGGTGGCGGGCCGTCGTGGCCGAGGTCCCGTTCGTGGACTGCGTGACCACCATGCTGGATCCGTCGATCCCGCTCACCATCAATGAGTGGGACGAATGGGGCGACCCCCGCGACCCCGAGGACTTCGCGTGCCTGCGCTCATACTCCCCGTATGACAATCCGCCGGTCGGAGCAAGGCCCGACCTGCTCGTCACGGGCGCTGTGCACGACCCGCGAGTGCTGGTGCACGAGCCGGCGAAATGGGTGGCGCGGCTGCGCGACACGGATACTGCCGGCAGCCGGGTGCTCTTCCGCGTCGAGCTTGGTGCCGGAGCACACACTGGGCCATCGGGCCGGTTTGGTCACCTGCGCTACGAGGCCGAGATTGGCGCCTTCATTCTGGCCGCCATGGGGCTCCCGGCCTGATGCTCCCGTGATTAGTGCCCGGTCCGCCGGAACCGGCGCTGCCAGCTGCGCTCGCGCACCAGGAGGCCGTCCTTGCGCAGCTCCCGGCGATACCGGTAATGCAATGAAGTCACGTCGGAATGCAGCTCGAGAACGGAACTGAACGTTAGCAGCCGGTCCGCTAGGTGGATATCGGTCCTGGCCTCGCCGCGCGCCGAGGCATGTGCCGGGTCGTCGTCGCTTACCTCGTACTTCAGGTACTCCTCATCGACCACCCGACCCCAGTCAAACTCGCTACCCGAGGTACCGCGCCACCAGGTGCTAACCCGACCGTTGTCATCGCGCTGCAGGTTCCAGCGCACCGGGACCATGTCACCCCAGCTCCGGACACCATCAGGATGCTGGGCGGGCCCGGGCATGAGGAAATCCGGCTCTGGCCGTGGCTCAGCCGGCACGACGGGCAGCACCAGCCTGGTGCCTGCCGAGCCGAGCCGGACTGTCGCGACGGCCGGGTGCGGAGTAGGCCAGATCATCGGCCACATGGCGTTGGAAAGGGTCAGCCGGACCTTATGTCCGCGGCCGAAGGTCCAGGACGTCACGTGGAGGTCCAGATGCATCCCGCCCGGTGACGCCGGGCCGGCGTCTCGCAGCAAGTCGGGGTGGGCCGGCCTGCCACCGCCGGTCACCAGCGTGACGGTGCCGTCCGGTGCCACGTCGCACAGCCTGGCAAACCAGTGCAGCGGCTCCGCGCTGCTGGTGCCGTGGATCTCCACCTGCGGGAAGCCAAGGATCTCGGTGTCTGCAGCCAGCGGCTCGGTGTCGAAGGTAAGCCCGAACGCATCGGCACCGCGCTGATCGACCGTGAGCTCGCCCCACCAGTGGCCGGCTTCGACCCCGGCCGACGGAACATAGCGCAGCTGGACGACTGCCTCGGCGCCGGCCTGGCCGGCCAGCTTGCCGTCAGGTCGGCAATACAGCGCCTCGAACTCGGTGCGGTCCGGCGGCACCGCGGTCTCCGTGCGCCACCGACCAGGCAGCTCGGTCAGCTCCGGGTCCGGGGCGTGCCAGTGCCGTACATAGACCGTGACCGGCGGCTCGGTCATGATGCCGGTGTCGATGTCCTTCAGCCAGTGATCCCACCAGCGGACGGCATCGGCCCGCCATTCAATTGCGGGTCCGGGGACGGCGTTGTGCGGGAAAGTGTGGTTCCAGGGGCCGATCAGCGCCTTGACCGGCGCCGGGCAGGAGGCAAGCATCCGCGGGATCGAATCGCGGTAGCCGTCATACCAGCCGCCGATCAGGAAGGCAGGCACCGTGAGCCGGCCATAATCGGGGCGCAGCGAGGCGCGCCGCCAGTACGGGCCGTCCTGCTGCTGACCGAGCCAGCTGAGCAGCCATGGCTCGCTGTCGAAACGGGCCCGCAGAACGTCCTCGTCGAGCGGGTACTCGGGCGCTGGCGGCAGCGCATTCAGATGGTCGATCATCACCGCGTACTCATCGAGGTGCAGCAGACCGTCGATGTAGTGCACGTCATCGTGGAACAGGTCGTCCGATGCATCCACGGCGATGATCGCCTTGAGCGCCGGCGGCCTGCGCAGTGCCACCTGGATAGCGTTGAACCCGCCCCAGGAGATCCCCCACATCCCGACAGTGCCGGTGCACCACTGCTGGTCAGCTAGCCAGGCGATGACCGCCTCGGCGTCGAGCTGCTCCTGCTCGGTGTACTCGCCGGCCGGCAGTTGGCCGCCGCTCTGGCCGGTGCCGCGGATGTCGACCCGCGCGCCGGCGTAGCCGTGCTGCGTCATGTAGGAATACAGCTCGTAGTCACGGCCGAGCATGGCATCGTCCTTGCGGTACGGCAGGTACTCAAGCAGCGCGGGAACCTGGGTTGCGCCGCAATCCGGCGGCAGGTACAGCGTGACCGCCAGCTCGATCCCGTCCGGCATCGGGATCACTCCGCGCGTTATCACCATCTCTGGCGCACCTGTTCCTTGTCGTCGCCGCTATCAGGACTGCAACGGAGACCGATTGCCCGCAACTGCCGCGAGCTACGCCGGCCGCATCCCGTAGTAGCTCAACAAACTGCAACAGCCGTGCGTCGCGCAACTCCGCAGATGCTTGATAGCTGAACAAACTACGGGGCGTCTCGCTCGCGTCCGGCACGGAGCGCGGCTGGTCCGGCTTCTAGTCCGGAACATCAGAGTCGGCCGAGCAACGGGCCCGCCAGAGGGAAACGGCGGCGGGCGGGCCGGGCACTGTACGCCGAAAAACAATCACGTATGCTTGCTTTGCTTGCGGGTCCAGAGTCGTGGAACAGGAGTGAGCTGCTCATGTCGGCTACCCAGTCCCCAGCCGGTCTGGCGCCCATCCGGATTGGCAACGCGTCGGGCTTCTACGGCGACCGATTTGCCGGCATGCGGGAGATGCTCGAGGGCGGCCAGCTGGACGTGCTCACCGGCGACTACCTGGCCGAGCTGACCATGCTGATCCTCGGCCGGGACCGGCTCCGGGACGCCCGTCTCGGCTACGCCCGAACCTTCCTGCGGCAGCTTGAAGACTGCCTCGGCCTCGCACTGGACAAGGGCGTCACGATCGTCGCGAACGCCGGCGGGCTCAACCCGGAGGGCCTCGCCGCTGCCGTCGAGGACCTCGCTGCCAGGCTCGGCCTGGCACCGAAGGTTGCCTACGTCACCGGCGACGACCTGCTGCCCCGAGCCGCCGAGCTGGGATTCGGCGATCCGGCCTTCGGCGGGCCGGTCGCGGCGAACGCCTACCTGGGCGGCTGGGGCATCGCGGAGTGCATGCGAGCCGGAGCGGACGTTGTGGTGACAGGGCGCGTCACGGATGCCTCGCTCGCCGTCGGCCCGGCGGCGGCGCGGTTCGGCTGGGCGCTGGATGACTTCGACGCGCTCGCTGGCGCCATGGCTGCCGGGCACGTCATCGAGTGCGGCGCGCAGGCCACCGGCGGTAACTACTCGTTCTTTACCGAGATCGCCGACCTGACGCATCCCGGTCTGCCGGTAGCCGAGATCTTCGCCGACGGCTCGAGCGTGATCACCAAGCATCCTGGCACCGGCGGCGCCGTCACCGTCGGGACCGTGACCGCGCAGCTGTTGTATGAGGTGGCCGGCCCCCGGTACGCCGGCCCCGACGCAACGCTGCGGCTCGACACCATCCAGCTCCGCCAGGACGGGCCAGACCGGGTCGCGATCACCGGAGTCCGCGGGGAGCCGCCGCCGCCCACGCTGAAATTGTCGCTGAACACGCTCGGGGGCTACCGGAACCAGGTTGAGTTCGTCCTCACCGGGCTCGACATCGAGGCCAAAGCGGCGCTCGTACAGCGTCAGCTAGTCAGTGCCCTGCCGCCGGACGTCCGGTGGGAGCTCGCCCGCACCGACCACGCCGACGCCAGTACCGAGGAGCAAGCCAGCGCGACGCTGCGCTGCGTGGCCCGTGGCTCTGACGCCAAGGCGATCGGGCGTGCATTCTCCGGTGCCGCCGTCGAGCTGGCGCTGGCCAGCTATCCGGGGTTTCACATGACGGCGCCGCCCGGCGACGCTCAGCCTTATGGCGTATTCACCCCTGCGTATCTCGACCGGGCCGAGGTTCAGCAGGTCGCCGTACTGCCAGACGGCCGGTCCGTGCACGTGCCAGAGCCGGCGACGACCGCTGCCCTCACGCCCGCCGAGGTTCCGGCCGTGTCGCCGTGGGCCGGGGCGGGACCGATGCAGCACGTGCCGCTCGGTGCGGTGGCCGGCGCGCGTAGCGGCGATAAAGGCGGCGACGCTAACGTGGGCGTCTGGGTGCGCGACGAGGCGGCCTGGCCGTGGCTCGCAGCTACGCTGACGCCGGAGAAGCTGCGCGAACTGCTGCCTGAGACAGTCGGCCTGCCCGTCAGCAGGTACCTGCTGCCCAACCTGCACGCGGTCAACTTCGTCATTGGGGGACTGCTCGGTGAGGGCGTGGCGGCGGCGGCCCGGTTCGACCCGCAGGCCAAGGCGGTCGGTGAATGGCTGCGGTCCCGCTACATCGACGTCCCCGAGGCCCTGCTGATGGGCGGCCCGCTGTGACGGCGCTGAGATCCGCCGTCGACGACAAGTCGGCCAGCTACGCGGCGAATAGTGAGGCCATGCTGGCCAAGCTGGCCGAAATCGCGGCCGAGCAGGCCAAGGCGATTGCCGGCGGCGGGCCAAAGTACACCGACCGCCACCGCAGTCGCGGCAAGCTCCTCGTCCGCGAGCGGATCGAGCTACTGCTGGACCCTGATACCCCGTTCCTGGAATTGTCGCCGCTTGCGGCGTGGGGGACTGAGTTCGCCGTCGGCGGGAGCGTCGTCACCGGGATCGGCGTGGTCGAGGGCACCGAGTGCCTGATCTCGGCCAGCGATCCGACGGTGCGCGGCGGCACGAGCAACCCCTGGACCGTGCGCAAGACGTTCCGGGCGCACGACATCGCACTGGCCAACAGGCTGCCGGTTATCTCGCTGATTGAGTCGGGCGGCGCCGACCTGCCGACGCAGAAGGAGATCTTCATCCCGGGCGGACGGACGTTCCGTGACCTGACCCGGCTGTCGGCCGCGGGCATCCCGACGATCACGCTCGTTTTCGGCAACTCGACCGCCGGCGGCGCATATGTGCCCGGCATGTCCGACCACGTCGTGATGATCTCGGGTCGGTCGAAGGTGTTCCTCGGCGGGCCGCCGCTGGTCAAGATGGCGACCGGCGAGGAGTCCGATGACGAGTCGCTCGGCGGCGCTGACATGCACGCGCGAACCTCGGGCCTCGCCGACTATCTCGCCGCCGACGAGCAGGACGCCATCCGAATCGGCCGCCGGATCGTGGCGCGGCTGAACTGGCGCAAACAGGGCCCCGCTCCGGTGCTGGCACCTGGCACCGCTGCTGCACCGCCGCTGTTCGACGCCGAGCAGCTGATCGGCATCGTCCCGCCCGATCTGCGGATCCCGTTCGACCCGCGCGAGGTGATCGGCCGGGTCGTGGACGGGTCGGACTTTGACGAGTTCAAGCCGTCCTACGGAACCAGCCTGGTCACCGGCTGGGCAAACGTGCACGGCTACCCGGTCGGCATCCTGGCCAACGCCCAGGGCGTGCTATTCAGCGCCGAGTCGCAGAAGGCCGCCCAGTTCATCCAGCTCGCCAACCAGGTCGATACGCCGCTGATCTTCCTGCACAACACCACCGGCTACATGGTGGGCAGCCAGTATGAGCAGGCCGGCATCATCAAGCATGGCGCGATGATGATCAACGCGGTGTCTAACTCGGCGGTGCCGCACATCTCGATTCTGCTGGGTGCCTCGTACGGCGCCGGGCACTACGGCATGTGCGGGCGGGCCTACGATCCGCGGTTCCTGTTCGCGTGGCCGAGTGCCAAGTCGGCTGTGATGGGCCCGGCACAGCTGGCCGGCGTGCTGTCGATCGTGTCGAGGGCCGCGGCGCAGGCCGCCGGCAGGCCGTTCGACGAGGACGCGGACGCGGCGATGAAGACGATGGTAGAAGCGCAGATCGAGGCGGAGTCGCTGCCGATGTTCTTGTCCGGGCGGATCTATGACGACGGGATCATCGACCCGCGCGACACGCGCACAGTGCTCGGCCTGTGCCTGTCGGTCATCCACGGGGCACCGGTCCGCGGCGCCACCGGCTACGGCGTCTTCCGGATGTGAGCGCGATGCTTCCGAACGTGAGCGCGAAGCCTCCGCGCGGCTGGCGGGCGTCATGCTGACCCGGGTGCTGGTCGCCAACCGCGGCGAGATCGCCCGCCGGGTGTTCCGCACCTGCCGCGACCTCGGGATAGCCACCGTCGCCGTCTACTCCGATGCCGACGCCCGCTCGCCGCATGTCACCGAGGCCGACGCAGCCGTCAGGCTGCCGGGCGAGACCCCTGCTGACACCTACCTGCGTGCGGACCTGCTCATCGAGGCCGCCCAGCGCGCCCGGGCCGACGCAGTGCATCCCGGCTACGGCTTCCTGTCGGAAAACGCTGCCTTCGCCCGCGCCGTCCAAGACGCGGGCCTGACCTGGATCGGGCCGCCGCCGGCCGCGATCGAGGCGATGGGCAGCAAGGTCGAGTCCAAGCGGCTGATGGCGGCGGCAGGCGTCCCGGTGCTGCCGGAGTTCGCGCCGGGCGAGCTGACCGACGAAGACCTGCCCGTGCTCATCAAAGCGTCCGCCGGCGGCGGCGGCCGCGGCATGCGGGTCGTCCGCACGCTCGCCGAGCTTCCGGGCGAGCTCACGGCGGCACAGTCGGAGGCCGCGTCCGCGTTCGGCGACCCGACCGTGTTCTGCGAGCCGTACATCGAGTCCGGCCGGCACATCGAAGTGCAGATCCTGGCAGACGACCGCGGCACGATCTGGACCGTCGGCGAGCGCGAGTGCTCGATTCAGCGCCGGCACCAGAAGATCATCGAGGAAGCGCCGTCGCCGCTCGTGCAGCGGCTGCCCGGCATGCGGGACCGGCTTTTCGAGGCTGCCAGGGCAGCAGCGGCCGCGGTCGGCTACCGCAACGCGGGGACCGCCGAGTTCCTGGCCGACGAGGATGGCCGGTTCTACTTCCTGGAGATGAACACCAGGCTCCAGGTCGAGCACCCGGTCACCGAGTGCACGACCGGCCTCGACCTGGTCGCGCTTCAGCTGCAGATCGCAGCAGGGCGCCCGCTGCCCGCTGCGAGCCCGCCGCCTGTCACCGGGCACGCGATCGAGGCGCGGCTGTACGCCGAGGACCCCGCCGCCGGGTGGCAGCCGCAGAGCGGCACCCTGCACAGGTTCGAGTTGCCGGGGACTGCGGAGCAGTTCACGGTGCCGTCGCGACGGCCAGGGCTGCGGCTTGATGCTGGCGTCGTCGACGGCAGCACGATCGGCATCTTCTACGACCCGATGCTGGCCAAGGTCATCTCGGTGGCACCTGACCGGGAGCAGGCAGCCGCCGCCTTGTCGGCGGCACTGGCCAGGGCCCGGATCCACGGCCTGACGACCAACCGTGACCTGCTGGTGCGCGTGCTGCGCCATCCGGCGTTCCTGGCTGGCCAGACCGACACCTCCTTCTTCCACAAACACCGTCTGGACGGTCTTGCCGCGCCGCTGATTAGCGACGACGCCGCGCAGCTCGCCGCACTGGCTGCCGCGCTGGCCGAC
>DASXKI010000185.1:0-8093 GCA_036496945.1 Streptosporangiaceae bacterium
CGCCGCAGTCCCGCTGGATACCGCCACGGCATGCGGCGGCGCGGCCCGGTCGTGCGCATGCGCCGCCGCAAAGGCCGCCTCGAATTGACTGGTATACGGGCCGAGCGTGAGGCTGCCGCTGGCTAAGATCTCGGCGGTCGCTGCCGCGATCTCATCTCGGTCCGATGCCGGAAAGACGACTCGAGCTGGCTGTACTGGCACTGGCTGCACTGAAACAGGTTGCACTGAAACTGGCTGCACTGACAACCGGGTCCCCCTAGGCACCGGGCGATAGCAACGTTGACATGATCCCGGGTAACAGCCCGCCACGTCGGGACCTTTGGGCCGCGTGTCAGCGTCCGGGCACCCGGCTCCTACCTGGCTAGCCTGAGTGCAGGCTGACCTAGAAGCTGTCATTAAGGACTCTGAGTGAACCTTTCGCCTGGTTTGACTGTGGCGTCCGGCCGCGAGGCGCGCCGGCCGGTGCGCTGGGCCGCGTGGCTCGCCGCGACGGCAGCCGGAGCGGCGGTGGCGCATGCCGGTCCCGGCATCACGGGCATCGGCCCGGTGCGCATGCTGGCCTTCCGGCGGCTGGCCGGGCAGGGCGACCCTGGCCACGTGGCGCTGACCTTCGACGATGGCCCCGACCCGGAGTCGACGCCGGAGTTCGCACGGCTGCTTGCCGAGCGCGGCGTCCGGGCGACGTTCTTCATGCTCGGCAGCATGGTCGCCAAGGCGCCGGGCCTGGCCGCCGAGATCGCGGCCGCGGGCCACGAGGTGGGCGTGCACGGGTTCGATCATCGCTACCTCACAGTCCGCGGACCGCGTGCTACTCGCTCCGACCTGACCAGGGCGACTGACCTGATCGCCGACGTGACCGGGAAGCGGCCGACGCTCTTCCGGCCGCCCTACGGGGTCTTGACCGGCCCGGCGCTGCTGACCGCGCGCGAACTCGGGCTCACCCCGGTGCTATGGGGATCCTGGGGCCGGGAGTGGGCCCCGGGCGCCTCACCGGCGTCGGTGCTGCAGACGTTGCTCAGGGGCCTTGACGGCGGCGTGACCGTACTGCTGCACGATTCGGGCTGCACGTCCCCGCCGGGCGCCTGGCAAGCCGGACTCGCGGCCATCCCGCCGCTGCTCGACGAGTGCGAGGGCCGCGGCCTGCGCGTCGGGCCGCTCGCAGAGCACGGCCTGTCCGCCTGATCCGCAACGCTCGCCAGCGCAGCTCAGGTCAGCTGCGCTCCTCGCGGCGCGGCCGGACTACGGACCCCACCATGCCGGTCAGGGCAAAGGCGATGGCACCGTGCCAGATCGCGGTGAAGGCGCTGCCCACGATCCCGCTGCCGTGCAGCACCGTCAGGACGAAAATGACGATGGCAGCAGCGGCACCGGGCGCCGCAGCGAACCGCCACGGGCTGGTCCGGGCCCAGCGCAGCGCGCGGCTGTGCCTGCTGCGGACCAGTGCCCCGGCGCCAGCTACGGCGAAGAACGCCACAACACCCATGGACAGCGCGGTGGCCCACTCGAGCCGGAAGCTGAGCAGGTGGAAAGCAAGGTGGGCGGCGAGATCCGCGCCTGCCACCGCGACACCGGTGGCCCCGGCCAGCTTCCAGGGCGCCTCGGCTAGTGCCGCGCCCGAGACTGCGATCTCCTCGCGGCGGGTCAGGTTAGCTTGATACGTGCTCGGCGGTGCAGACATAGTTGGACTCCTGCGTGCGGTGTGCCTGTCGGGTCTTAAGATATATCGCCAGACCTCGACTGACAAGATATATCGCCTTGGGCACTCTTTCCGTTGGACACCGTAACCGCTGGACACTGTTACGGTTGGACACTGCTTCCGTGGGCAGTGTGCCCGGACAGCACGCTGGCTGGGCCGACAACTCATTCCGGCTGCTCACCCGAGGGGATCCCCAGGCCTCGTTCAGCTAACGTCCAGGTCTGTGTTGCTTACTGGTGCCTACCGATATCCGACCGACCGCGCCCGCCGCCGGAGATGAACGCGGAGATGAACGCGAGCGACCGGACATAGGCTTGCTTTGCACTGGGCAGAGGATGATGGAGATGGACGAGCAAAACAGCGACAGGCAGAGCCCTGGCTTTTGGGAATCCTGGACAGCGTCCGCCGACCAGTCCGGTCAGCCCGAGGACGTCCAGGCCAGCACGCCCGGCGATGACGACAGTGCTGGCCCGAGTCAGTTGGCTGATCCAGCTCAGCCAGGGCCAGCACAATCTGGGTCGGCACAGCCAGGGCCAGCACAGCCAGCGTCGGCACAGCCGGAGCCAGCGCAGCCCGGTCCAGCAGAGCCGTGGTCGCAGCACTCGGCGCCCGGCGGGGCTGCCGGCCACCAGCCTGCCGCCTTCACTCAGCCACTCGGTTTCCCGCAGCCGGGATTCAGCCAGCCGCCGCCCGGATACGGCCAGCCGGGCGGATACTCGCAGGCTGGCGGCTATGCGCAGGCCGGATCGGCCCAGCCCGGCAGCGGCCAGCCCGGTGGCGGCCAGCCCGGATACGGCGGCCAGCAGGGCTACAACCAGCCGGGCTACGGCGGCCAGCCTGGTGGCGGATTCGGCCAGCCACCGGGCGGCGGCTACGGCATGCCAGGTGGCTATGGTCAGCCGCCCCGGCCGCCCCGGCCGCGCCGAAGTGGCCTGACCACCGCGATTACCTACATCGCCGTTGCCGCGATCGCGGCCGCGGCGGGCGGCCTCGTCGTGGCCTTCACCGACAGCGGACACCAGCAGCCGTCGGCAAGCTCCGGCGCCGGGAATGGCAACTTCGGCAACGGATTCGGCGGCAACGGATTCGGCAATAACCCGTTCAGCGGCAACGGCAGCAACGGCAGCGGCAATGGCGTCAACCCGGGTGGCAATATCAGCCAGAGCACGCTGCAGAAGGTCCAGAGCGCGGTCCAGCCGGGCCTAGTGGTCATCACCAGCAACTTGAAATACAACGGCAACGCCGCCGCCGCCGCGACGGGCATGGTCATCAGCAAGTCCGGCCTCGTGAACACCAACAACCACGTCATCAACGGCACCACCGGGCTGACCGCGACAGTCGTGGCGACGCACCGCCAGTACACGGCGAAGTGGCTCGGCTACGACAAGGGGTCCGACATCGCGGTGATCCAGCTGGAGGGTGCCAGCGGCCTGACGACGGTCCCGCTCGGCGACTCCTCGTCGGTGCAGGTCGGTGATGACGTCGTCGGCATGGGCAATGGCGGCGGGACGGGGAGCATCTCCACGGTCGCCGGCTCAGTAACCGGGCTTAACCAGACGATCACCGCAAGCGATGACGGCAGCGGCGCGGCGCCCGAGCGGCTGACCGGCATGATCGAGACCAACGCCAACATCATTCCCGGCGACTCCGGCGGTCCGCTGGCCAGCACCGACGGCAAGGTCATCGGCATGGACACCGCCGCGAGCACCGGCAGCATCACCAATAACCAGCAGGACGTCGGTTTTGCCATCCCGATCAACAAGGCACTGGCCATCGCCAGGCAGATCATCGCGGGCCAGCAGGGCGCGGGCGTCCAGATCGGCACGTCCGGCTTCGTCGGCGTGCTCGTGCCCAGTGGGCAGAACGGCGCGCAGAGCACCGCGACGAGCCCGAGCGTCCAGCTCCAGCAGCAGGAGGCCAACCAGCAGTCGATCGGGCAGACCAATCCCGCGCCGACTGGCTGCCTGCAGGGCAACACCAGCCCAGGCGTTCCCACCAAGATCGCGCCGGTCGGCTCCGGCACGCTGGTGCTCGGGTCGCTGTGCCAGACGCCGGCCGCTGCGGCTGGCCTGGTCGCTGGCGACGTCATCACCAAGGTGAACAGCCAGCCGGTGACCTCGCCGGCCTCATTGATGAACCTACTTAAAGCGATTCATGGTGGCTCGACAGTGTCGCTTACCTGGATCACGCCGTCCGATCAGACCGTGACCCAGACGCTCACGCTGGCAGCGGCACCGCCGCAGTAAGCGGCTACAGACAACTTCTCCCGTCGGATGCAGGCGGGGGAGCGGGGGCGTCCGGGCGCCGCTGCTCCCTCGCCTGAGCTTCTAGGAAACCCAGGGGCCCGTGCCGCAGCTAGCTGACTGTCGTCAGCCAGCCCAGCATCCGCTGCTCACACTCCTCGATCTGCGCCACCGGCACGTGCTCGTTCCTGGTGTGGGCCAGCTGCGGATCGCCGGGACCGTAATTCACCGCCGGTATGCCAAGGGCGTCGAACCTGGCCACATCGGTCCAGCCCAGTTTCGCCCGCGGCTGCCCGCCAACGGCCGCGACGAACGAGGCTGCCGCCGGCTGCCCAAGGCCCGGCCTGGCACCGCCCGCGACGTCCGTCACCCGCACCTCGAAGCCATCGAACGCCGACCGCACGTAGTCCGCCGCCTGATCGGCCGACCGGTCCGGCGCGAACCGGAAGTTGACGCTGACGACGCACTCATCCGGTATCACGTTGCCTGCGACACCGCCTCGGATGCCGATGGCGTTCAGGCCCTCGTGGTAGCTGAGCCCATCGATCACCGGCTGCCGGGCCTGGTAACCGCGCAGCACGTCCAGAATGCCCGCGGCCGAGTGAATCGCGTTGCTGCCGAGCCAGGAGCGCGCGCTGTGCGCCCGTTCGCCGCGCGCGATGACGTCGGCGCGCAGGGTGCCCTGACAGCCGCCTTCCACCACAGCCCCGGACGGCTCGAGCAGCACGGCGAATTCCCCCGTCAGCAGGTCGGGACTGTGCCGGCTCAGCCGCAGGAGGCCATTCCGGTCGGCCTCGACCTCCTCGCAGTCGTAGAAGACATACGTCACGTCTCGGACGGCACTGGCCAGCTGGGTCGCGAGCCGCAACTGCACCGCCACGCCGGACTTCATGTCGCAACTGCCGCATCCGTAGAGCAGGCCGCCGTCAAGGTGCGATGGCAGGTTCTCGTGCACCGGGACCGTGTCGATGTGACCGGCAAGCACCACTCGCTCGGCCTGGCCGAAGTCGGTCCTGGCGACGATGGCGTTGCCGTCGCGGTGCACGGTCAGGTGCGGCAGGCCCGCCAGCGCCACGGCGATCGCGTCGGCGAGCGGCTGCTCATGACCGCTTACCGACTCAATATCGACAATCTGGGCGGTGAGCTCGGCCGCGGACCGGGAAAGATCGAGTTCCACGTCGGCAGCCTAGCGGGACCAGCCAGCCAGCTTCTGGCAGCTTTCCTTCCTGGACGCGCTGTCGCATGCCCGCGGCCTAGATCAATTCGCGGCGTGAATGCGCTCGTGGTAGGCCTGGAATTAAATGGCCGTCGGCTGCCTCTGCGGGCCGCAGAAGGAGACCATCCTGACTGAATAAGCAATCAAGGGCCCCGCATATACGGCAAGGAGGGCCTTCAGATGAGGATGCACTGGGAAAACATCAACTGGGAAACCGACGACGCCGGTACGTCGCGGGCAACTCTGGCGGACGAAGAGCAGAACAGCCTCACGCTCGAGAACCGCGACGGAACGATTACCTTCCATACAGAGGGCAGTCCGAGGTTCGACGCCAGCGCGGTCATGGACATCATGGCCTTGTCCGCGATCATGTCCAGGAGTGCCCTAGAGGCCGACCGAACTCAGCAGAGTCGCGCCGCCGCTGACACACCGCTGGCCGGTACGGCGGAGGCACTTGTCCCCGAGCAACGTGATGCGTCGCTCCCTGAACGCCAGCGCATTGAAACCGAAGGCTGCCGGTTAGCTGCTCCCGCCGTGGATATGCCAAAGCGCGCCAGTACATGCACCTCGACGCGGTCCTGACAATGGCCGAGTACGGCGTATTCATCAGTTAGCCGGGAGGGGATGCTGCCGTCCTACGCACCGGCCGTCGGCTCGGCGTTGCCACGTTCGTCGTCACCAGAGCCAGGACGGGCGGCAACGGGGACATCGCCAGCGCCGACGCCCATTTCCGGGGCAGTTTTGACCGCTCCCGGCAGTCCGCGGGCCGCGGTGGTCAGCGCCCTGATGATGACAGCGACCGCCGGCCTGCGAACTGAGGACGCCCTGGCCACGGCGTACAAGTCCCGCGCCGCGGTGGTGCCAGGCAACTCCCGGACCGCAACCCGGGCGTCGCCGCCCGCGAGCGTGAGGCGCGGCAGGATGGCGATGCCGATGCCGCGCGCTACCAGGCTGAGGATCGTCGCGAGGCCCTCGAACTCCGACGGCGCGTCGGCCACTCCCCCGGCCGCGGCCAGCACGCGGTCGACCGCGAGTCGGGATGCTTCACCGGCCGGCGGGGCGAGCCACGGCTCGTCGCGCAGCCGGTGCAGCGAGATCGGAACACGCACATCGCCAGCCCAGTGACCCCGCGGCACCGCCAGCACCAGCGGGTCGGTGACGAGCGGGAAGAACCGTAGCGCCGGCTGCCTCCCCCCGAGCCTGCCCGTCCAGTCGTCCACGATCGCCACGTCTACCTGACCCGCCTTCACCTGCCGGAGCACCTCGCCGCCGCCGGCCTGCCGCAGCAGCAGGCTGAGGCCCGGATGTGCGCGGACCGTCCGCGTGAGTGCGGGCGCGAAGGCCACGGCCGCGGTCGGGAACGCGGCGATGACCACGCGCCCGGCTGGCTCCGGCGCGGCCAGGTCAGCTTCCGCGGCCTCCATCAGCGCGAGGATCTCGGCGGCGTGCGCCGCCAGGCGCTGGCCTGCCTCGGTCAGCTCGGCTGTCCGCGCCGTCCGGTCGAGCAGCGCTGCTCCTGCCTCCCGCTCGAGCGCCGCTAGCTGCTGGGAGACCGCGGACGGCGTATAGCCGAGTGCGGCCGCCGTCGCGGCGATCGTGCCGCGCTCGGCGAACTCGAGCAGCAGCCGGAGCCGGTGAATATCGAGCACTCATCCAGCATAAGCCTGGCTTACGCTCAGCGTCAGACCTGGTCGACTGTACTAATGCTTTACCTAAGACTGGCTGGTCAAGGGACTAAGGCCGGGTAGCCTCGCACTCTAGGACGAACCCACCGCTTGCCCCCGCAGCTAGGAGTTTCGCCGTGCCCTGGGCTGGCCCAGCAACCCTGACAGAACCGATCACACTGCCGTCGACGACACTGCCGTCGACCGCGCCATCCAAATCTCCGTCAGCGCCGCCGGGGTCAGCATCGACCACGCGTGCGCCGGCTCGGCTTCCGGCCGCGCTTACCGGCCTCAGCACCAGCGTGCCGGTGTCCGCCACGCTCGCCGCGAACGAGGCACTTGAGTCCCGGCGCCTGCGCGGTGAGCCCGTGCTCCCGCTGGCCTTCGGCGAGTCCGGGCTGCCGGTCCACCCGCGCCTGTGCGCTGAGCTCGCCGATACGGCCGGCCTCGGTGCGTACGGGCCCGTCGCCGGCACGAAACGGCTGCGCGAGGCAGCGGCCGGCTACTGGTCGCGCCGCTGCCTGCCGACCGATCCGGCGGCGGTCGTGGCTGGTCCCGGTAGCAAGGCCCTGCTGTTCGGCACGCTGCTCGCCCTCGGCGCCGACGTGGCGATGCCCAAGCCCAGCTGGGTGAGCTACGCCGCGCAGGCGACGCTGATCGGCGCCGCACCGCACTTCGTGCCTGCCGTGCCCGGCGAAGGCGGCATATGCGACGCCGCTGCGCTGGAGGCGGCGGTCCGCGCGAGCCGTACGGCTGGCCGGCCCATCGGGGCCGTGCTCGTGACCATGCCCGACAACCCGACGGGCCGGCTAGCGAGCCCGGACGCGGTCCGCGAGCTGTGCGCGGCCGCCGAGCGCAACGACCTGATCATCATCAGCGACGAAATCTACCGCGACCTCGTGCATGACCCGCGGACGCCGTTCCTCAGCCCGGCGATCGTTGCCCCGGACCGGACCGTGGTGACCACCGCGCTCAGCAAGAATCTCGCGGTGGGCGGCTGGCGGATCGGTGTCGCCAGGATGCCCGACGGCAGAATCGGTGCGGTGCTGCGCGACAGGCTGCTGGGTATCGCCAGCGAGATCTGGTCGGCTCCGGCCGGGCCGGTTCAGCAGGCCGCCGCCGTCGCCCTGGATGAGCCCGCCGACCTGACCGAGCGAGTATCCCGCAGCCGGTACCTGCACGCAGCGGTCTGCCGGGCTACGGCCCGCCTGTGCGCGGACGCGGGACTCGATGTCGCGCCGCCGCAGGCAGCGTTCTACCTGTATCCGGACTTC
>DASXKI010000186.1:0-2412 GCA_036496945.1 Streptosporangiaceae bacterium
CATGAGCCGCCTGAGGGTCGTCATCGGTCAGCTAGAGGTCGGCTGGGATCCGGCGGGCAACAGCCGGCGCATTATCTCGTTCCTGCATGCCGAAGCCTCGCCCGGCTCCCTCGTGGTGCTGCCCGAGGCAGCACTGTCTGGTTACGATGACCAGCTGTCGGGTCTGGCGAGCCTGGACCGTCGCGCGCTGGCGAGCGCGGTAACCGCCGTCGCGGCGACAACCGCCCGGCAGGGCCTGCACGTGCTGTGCGGGTCACTGTTGCCCGAGCATGACGAGTGGTGCAACGCCGCGTTGTATTTCGGTCCGGCAGGCGAGCGCTGGATCTACCGCAAAGTGAACCTGGCGACGCACGAGCGTTGGCGCCTGGCGGCTGGGTCCGCGCTACCGGTCCTGACCTTGCCTGCACCGACCTTGCCTGCACCGACCTTGCCCGGACTGACCGGGTGCCCGGATGCCTCGACGGCCGCACCGTTTCGCGTCGGCGTCCAGTTGTGCCGCGAGCTGAAGTACCCCGAGCAGTGGCACGTGCTCGCCCGCCGCGGCGCTCAGGTGCTCGCGTACCTGACGTATGCCGCTAACCCGCAGATTCCAGGCGGCGTATGGCGCAGCCACCTCGTCAGCCGGGCGGCCGAGACGCAGCGGTTCGTCCTGGCCGCCAACGTGGCGCACCGTGATCAGCACTGCCCTAGCATGGTGGTCACGCCGCGCGGGGAGGTAGCCACCGAGGCGACGGGCACCGGGCCGCAGGCGCTGCACGCCGAGCTCGACCTGACCGAGGTCTCCGGCTGGCTGCTGTCACAGCAGCGCAGCGACGTGGTTGCCGTGTCCTACGCCGGCCAGGAAGACGAGGACCAGGCACCCGACTAGCAGGAACGGCCCGAATGGCAGGCTCATCGAGAAGCCGGGTCCGGGCGAAATCGGCTTGCGGTCGGGGCGCCTGGCCGCAACCATGGCCGGATGACCTGGACCGCACCCGAAGTAGACCGCCCGGAGCCGCCAACCGTCGCTAGCGAGCGGCCGGCGCTCCAAGGCTGGCTGGACTACCACCGCGCCACACTGCTGTGGAAATGCACTGGCCTGACGGGCGAGCAGCTTGTTCTGCGGCCCGTCCAGTCCTCGACGCTCTCGCTGCTCGGACTCGTCCGGCACATGGCGGAAGTGGAGCGCTCCTGGTTCCGGGAGCGGTTCGCCGGGCAGGCCGACCTCGGCGACCTGTACTGCAGTCCCGAATATCCCGACGGCGACTTCGACCTGACCGACGCCACCCGCGCGAAGCAGGACTTCGCGACGTTCACGACCGAATGCGCGGTGGCGGACGACGCGGTCGCGGCCGGCTCGCTCGACGATACGTTCAGCCATCCGCGCACCGGTTCCACGCTGGACCTGCGGTGGATCTATCTGCACATGATCGAGGAGTACGCCCGCCACAACGGCCACGCCGACCTGCTGCGTGAGCTGACCGACGGAGTCACTGGCGACTAGCGCAAGCTCTCCAGCCTCGACACCGCCTCGTCTAGCTCGGTGACCAGCGAGCTGACGACGTCGGCCACCGGGCGGACCTCGTTCATGCGGCCGACGATCTGGCCAACCGGCATCGGGATCACGTCGGGGTTGCCCGATCGCATGAGCCGCTGGTGCGCCTCGCTGACGAGCAGATTCTGTAGCGGCATGGGCAGCGGGTCGGGCGCGTCCGGGGACAGCCAGGCGTCGGTCCAGCTGTTCTTCAGCAACCGGGCAGGCTTGCCGGAGTAGATCCTCGACCGGACGGTGTCAGACGAGGTCGCCTTCAGCAGCGCCTCGCGCAGGCCAGGCAGGGGCGACAGGCTCGCATACTCCGACGTGATGAGCCAGGCCGAGCCCATCCAGACCCCGGCAGCGCCGAGAGCGAGCGCGGCGGCGATCTGCCGGCCGCTGCCGATGCCGCCGGCGGCTAGCACCGGCACTGTCGGCCCGACGGCGTCGACTACCTCAGGGATCAGGACCATGCTCGCGATCTCGCCGGTATGGCCGCCCGCCTCGTAGCCCTGTGCCACCACGATGTCGACACCGGCGGCCACATGCGACTGCGCGTGCGCGGCCTTGCCCGCCAGCGCGGCGACGAGCATGCCGCGGTTGTGGGCGCTGTCGATGACGTCCGGCGGCGGCGAGCCAAGCGCGTTGGCGATCAGCCGGGCCGGATGCGCGAGGGCCACCTCGACCTGGGCGCGCGCAATCGAGTGCAGCCAGCCGAGGACGCCGTCTGCGGCGCGGGTGTCATCCGGCAGCGGGGGCACGCCGAGCTTCAGCAAGGTCTGGTCGACGAATTCGCGGTGCCCGGCCGGGATGAGCTGGTTCAGGTCGATGGCCGCGCCCTCGGCCGGGATCGTGGCGGGCATGACCACGTCGATCCCGTACGGGCGGCCGTCGGTGCT
>DASXKI010000187.1:0-7614 GCA_036496945.1 Streptosporangiaceae bacterium
ACTCCAGCAGGTCGGCCAGAAGGGCGATCGCTGCCTGCTCAGGAGTCCGCGATGACGGCTGAGCGGGCACCGCCGACAGCAGGTCGGAGCGAATCCGCGTTACCTCCGAATCCTCAGCATCGCGCTCAGGCTCCGCGACCACGGGCCGGGGCAGCTCCACCAGCGCAAGACCGAGTCGAGCCGCCAGCTCAGGCCGCCGCGCCTCGAGCCAGTCCCGCAGCGCCAGCGTCGCCCGGCAGTCGTCCTCGTTGTAGCCGGCGATCACCCGTTGCCGCTCCGCGTCACCTGCGGCTGAGCCGTCCTCCAAACCGGACTCGAACTCGACCAGCGCCGCCGTCGCGTCCCGCAAACCAACCTGCCGCGAGTAGCCGCACAGCGGCTCCAGCCGCTTGATCGAGTACGACTCCACCCCCGCTTGCAACCCCTGGCGCACCACCCGGTACAAGTCGACGAAGACACCGAGCCGGAACAGTTCGTCCACCTCGTCCTCGCGCGTTGCGTACCGGCCCATCAGCCGCCCGACGGCCTCCTGCCGCGTCTCGTGCAGCTCGCTGAGGTGATCAACCGCCGTCGTCTCATAATGGTTGTAGTGATACACGTGCAGCCCGGGCCGCTCCCGCCGCCGCGCGGTGACGAGGTCGATCAGCTCCTCGAAGGCCCGCTTCTCGCCCGCGCGGTCGAACGCCCAGAACTGCGTGTACCGCGGCACGCTCTGCGCATCGATGTCCGCGGTATCCACGATCCCGAACAGGTACTGCAGGCCGAATTCCTTCCCGTCCTTGGAGTAGTGCCGCGCCCCCTCGATGTCGAAGAACAGGTCACCTTCGGCCGGCTCGGGCAGCGCCAGGAGACCCCGATTGGGCACCAGTTCAGTCTCGGCACCCCGGTCCGGCTCCATCAGTTCGTAGGCGACAACGCCGGCGTCCTCGCTGGCAACCTGCAAAATGGCCTGGGAACGGGCTCGTTCCAGCGACTCCCGGCTCGTACCGCGCAGCGCAGGGAGCCGGTCCAGAGCGGCGAATCCGCGGCGAGTCGGTACGCCGATCTCCTTCAGCCGCCGCCGCTGGCCCTTGCTCATGCCCGCGATCAGGGACAGGTCGTCGTCTGAGCGCCGCCGGGCCGTGCAGGCTGGACTCCACCGGCAGATCGCGCAGTGTTCCACCGGCTCGGGATACGTGTCCGCGGGCGGGTTCGCGCCAGTGTCGGCGTCGATGAACTCGGCCAGCAGCCTCCGGGTCTGCCGCTCGTATGCGGCGAAGTCGGCGACCTTGAACGAGGCCCATTCGCCAGTGCCAAGCGCCAGGTGTAGCCACCGTGGCGCCTCGCCCTGCAGGTCGGCGAGCAACTGGGAGTAGAAGGCCGTCTGCGCCACGGCCCGCCCCTTGGCGGACCGGGCCAGCTTGGCGTCAACCACCTCGTACTCCGCGCTGTCGGAGCCAGCCCGCGGCTCGCCGTCCGGCGCGGGTATCAGTTCGGCCCGTACCAGAAAATCCGGGAACCCCAGCAGCGCGGCCCCGCCATTCGCGCCAGCCTCGCGCGTCAGCACGGCCTGGTAGATCACATCGGCGCCAACGGACATAGCGGCTGCAGTGGTGGCGGCGCCAGCGGCCACGTTCCCCTGACTTGGCGGGACCTCGACAACCTGCAGGCCGCGATCACGGAACCCTTGCAGGATCGTCTTCTCGTGCGCCTCGCCGCGCTTGACCAGGTCGTCGAAGCCGGCATCGCTGAAATACGGCGGGTTAACAATGCCGCGAGCCCGCAACAGGTCGAGCCGTGTCAGATGCCGGCAGGCCAGGAAGTTGGCGACATCGCTTGCGGAAACCCGCACTTGGCCGTCGATGAGCCTCATAGCCGAGTTCTAGCACGCTGCCTGACGGCTGGGAGAGCTTGGCGACGGACCTGCCGTCACAACGACCGGGTTCGGATAGCGATCGCTAGCCGATAAGGTACGTACCGTATTGCGGCCCGACGGGCTTCCTCGTCGATCTCACCAAGCGTGAGCTCGACCTCGGACATGCCCCTACCCGCGCGATTTTGCGCTGGCTGGGAGCGGGTCCTTGGCGTTGGTCCGGCGCTCGGCTGCCAGCCTGGCCGCGCTTGCTAACAACGGCAGTGTGGCTGAGCTGATCTTCGAGCAGATGCTCTACGAGCACGCGGGGCGGGCAGCGCCGAGCGAGAGGCGCTCGTGGGACCGGAGCATCCCCGTGCTCGCGAACGACCTTGTCGAGGCGGGCCTCGGCGACGTCGAGGTCCTGCTGGAGCATCGGCTGCCGCTGAGCAGCCGACGGGTCGACGCGATCCTCGCAGGACGACACCCAGATACCGGCGCGGCTTCGTATGTGATCGTCGAACTCAAGCAGTGGAGCGAAGCCGATCTCTTCGAGGACGACCCGTCCCTTGTGCTCATCGACGGTTACGGCCGCCATCCGCGGCTGCATCCGGTGGAGCAAGTCCGCGGATATTGCGAGTACCTGCGCGACTTCGTTCCCGCGCTGCAAGCCGATGACGACAACGTGGCTGGCGCCGCCTACCTGCATAACGCCACCGAGATGGGCATCTCACCACTGAGGCAGCTAGCCGAATCGCGCGACGGCCGGCTCTTCACGGGCGAGCGCCGGGCCGAGTTCTTGGACTTCCTGCGTTCGCGCCTGGCGCCGGGCGTAGCAGGCGCGCAGTACGCCGACGAGTTCCTCAGCTCGCGCGCCGCGCCTAGCCGCCAGCTGCTCGCCGTCGCGGCCGACGAGATCCGGGACCGCGAGCAGTTCGTGCTCCTCGACCAGCAGCGGCTCGCCCACAACCTAGTCCTGCACGCCACCGAAGCCGCTCGGGCTGGCGACGCCAAGACCGTCATTGTCGTCTCCGGCGGCCCGGGCAGCGGCAAGAGCGTCATTGCCCTGTCCTTGCTGGGTGAGCTCGCGCGTCGCGGACGCACGGTCTTGCACGCGACCGGCTCGCGATCGTTCACGCAGACGCTGCGGCAGGTGACCGGCCGGGGTTCGCCGCGAACGAGGAACTTGTTCAAGTACTTCAACCAGTTCGTCGATGCCGACCGCAACGGTCTGGAGGTCCTCATCCTCGACGAGGCCCACCGGATGCGGGAGACCTCGATGAGCCGGTACACGCCGCGGCGGCTTCGCACCGACCGGCGCCAGGTCGACGAGCTGATCGCGGCGGCGAGGGTGCCCGTGTTCCTGCTCGACGAGCATCAGGTCGTGCGTCCGGGTGAGATGGGGACAGTTCGTGAGATCGAGGCGCACGCGACGGCGCTCGGCCTGGCGGTCCAGAAGATCGACCTGAACGCCCACTTCCGCTGCGGCGGCAGCGAGGCGTACATGGAGTGGGTGACGCGGCTCCTCGGGCTGGAATCAGGAGGGCCCCTGCACTGGGTCGGCGATCCCGCTTTCACCGTTCAGGTCGCTGACAGCCCGCACGAGCTTGAGCACGTGCTGCGGACCAAGCTCGACAAAGGTTACGGTGCGCGGATCGCGGCCGGCTACTGCTGGCCGTGGAGCGATCCTCGCCCGGACGGCTCCCTCGTCGATGACGTCGTCATCGGTGACTGGTCGCGCCCGTGGAACCTCCGCGGCGACCGGGCCGTCGGCGGCGCGCCGCCGTCGGCGCTGTGGGCGACCGATCCGGCCGGATTCGGCCAGGTCGGCTGCGTCTACACCGCACAGGGCTTCGAATATGACTGGAACGGGGTCATTATCGGCCCCGACCTCGTCTGGCGCGCGGACGGCTGGCGTGCAGTTCGCGAAGCCAGCAGGGACCCGGACCTCCGCAGCCGCACCAAGGTCACCGATCACGAGTTCGGCCGGCTCGTGCGCAACGTCTACAAGGTCCTGCTCACTCGCGGCATGGTCGGCACCGTCCTCTACTCGCCTGATCCGCAGACCAATGACATGCTGCGAGCACTCGTCGGCGCCCGCTAGCGGCCGTGATGACCAGCCGCCTCGCGCGCGGCGTCGACGCTTGCGGTGAAGTCGAGAAGAGCCTTCGCCAGCTCATCGGGGGCCTCCATGGCTGCGTAGTGGCCCACGCCGTCGAGTGATACGGATCTGACTTCGCCAGACGCGGCCTGGGACATGGTGCCGGCCGTAAAAGGGCCGCCGCCTGCGCCGACCGCGAGTACAGGCACGGTCAGCCCGGGCGTATTGGCGAGAGCTCTGATGTCGGGGCCTTCCTGCAGCATTGACTGGTAGAGGCCGGCCGCTCCGCGCCAGCCGCCGGGGCGCGAGTAGGTGCGGGCGAACTCGTCGATGTCGGTGTCGCTGATCGCTCCGGGGGTCGCGCTCATGGCCGGGAACGCGAACTGTCCCAGGAACTCGCGCTCGCGGCCGGCGAGCAGCATCTCGGGGATGCCGGGGGCGGCGAGGACGCCGATGTACCAGGTGCCCCCGTGGGTGACGTCGGCTAGCATCTCCAGGCCGAACCCGGGCAGGCCCATCTCGATGGCGGTGAGGCTGAGCACGTCCTGCGGATGCGCGGTCGCGAGGCGGAAGACCGTCGCCCCGCTGATGTCCTGCCCGGTGAGGTGAACGGGGCCGACGCCGAGGTGCTCGATGAGAAGGTGCAGGTCTTCGGCTGATGTCGTGCTGGCGTACTCGCCCGGCTCGTTGCCGGAGTCGCCGAAGCCGCGCAGGTCGACGGCGAAGACCCGGTGGCTGGCCGCGAGCAGCGGGATGAGCTTCCGGAAGGCCCACCAGGTCTCGGGGAACCCGTGGACCAGCAGGACCGGGGAGCCGCTGGCCCCCGCCGCGACGTAATGCAGCCTGGTCCCGTTGACCTCCGCGTAGTGGTGCGTGATCCGCGGCAGCGCGGGACCGGCTGGCTGGATGTCCATGTCTACCCCTTGCTTGGACAACCTGGATGTCAACAAGTCTAGCCAACCTGGTTGTCTCTGTCCAATCGCTGCCGTAGTCTTCTGCCATGTCCCGCTCCGGCGCCGATCTCGCGCTACTCCTGCTCGGAGGCTTCCGCTCACTGGTAGACGGCGCGACAGCCGAGCTGGCCCGCCGCGGCTACGAGGATGTGCGTCCGGTCCATGACTTCGCCATGCGGGCCATCGCCGCCGGCGCTGGCAACGCCTCAGAACTCGGCCGCCGCCTGTCCGTCTCCAAGCAGGCAGCGGCGAAAACTATCGCGGTCCTGCAGGAGCGCGGATACGTGACACGCGACACCGACCCCCGCCACGCCCGCCGAATGCGCCTTCAGGTCACCGCGCTCGGCTTCGAGGTGCTGCGCACCGGTGAAGCGATCTTCGATGAGCTGCGCGATCAATGGGAGCGGCAGATCGGTCCCGCCGAACTCGAGAACCTTGAGACGCACCTGACAGAGCTGGTCGGCATTCCGCCCGTGCGCTTCGACACACCCGGCTGGATGTCGCGAGACCTGGGCGAGCCGATCTAGCTGAACTGGCCCGCCCCAGACTGCGGCGCTAGCTTCCCGGTCTCGTGCCGCAATTGTTGTACTGGACCTGGCCGAGATCCGGAAACCCGGCGAGGTCGGCTGTCGCCAATCTGCCAGCTTGTACATAACTAATCTTGAACTGCACAGGCAGCGGCTGCGGGCAGGCGACCATGACATCGAAGGTGACTGTCAGCCATCGGGTCGCACCAGGGCCAAGTGCCGTGGCCTGGACCGGGCCCAGCTCAGATAGCTCGCCACAGGTCCCCCACCAAATGGCTACCACCTTCAGCCCGCCCAGCGGCAGTACAGGTTCGATCTGGCGCAACGCCACCGTGCGGTCCGATTGGTTCACGACCTCGGCGCCGAGCTGGAGAGTGTGACCTAGCTGAACGGCACACAGGTTCCCGGTGCCGGTGATCGCGGTGCCCACCGGAAATACCGTTGCAGGGGAGGTCGCGGCCCGAGCCGGCCTGCCGTTCGCGGTGGCCTGGCGGTAGCCGCCAATAAACCCCAGCAGCAGTCCGGCGGCGAGCGCCACGAGGGCGATGCTCCTTGCCGGCCCTCGCATAGCTGACCATGGCCATCGCGGAGGATGGCCGCCCATTTCGATCACTTCGGCGTCACGGGCAGCGCCTGGCGATTCGCCCAGTCCGGCCGGAACCCCATGCGCAGAACGGTCACGGTGCACGGGCGGTTCCACGTCCTGACAATAGGTCACAGTGGAGTCCGCATGCGAGTGACTCTTGCGCCCAGCGCCCGGTCAGCGCCGCCGCGGCACGCGGCGGGTTGGCCCGCTGATCCGAGTGTCGCCGCCGGGACTGGCGAGTTGGCGCTCTAGCGCCGTGAATGCCTCGATGGCCTCGGGTGCCTCGAAGGCCCGGTTGCGGCGGCCGACGCTGATCTGGCGCAGAATGCCGGCCTCGGTCAGTCTCGCGATCGCGGCGTTGGCCGCCGGGAAGGAGCGGCTGATGAGCTCGGCTGCCGAGGAAACCGTCACGATCGGCGCGCCCGGTAGTCGACGAAGCAAAACGTCGGTGGCAGAGTTAGCTCGCACCGAGCCGAGCTGGGTCCGCCACGATTGCTGGAGCTGCCACGTCCGCTCCTCAAAGCTCGCCGCGTCGCGGACAGCCCGGCTGCAGGCTGTGGCGAATCTCCCCACCCACGTATCGGTCCCGTCCCGCGCAGCCGCTGAGTTGGCCGGACCCCGATACCGGGTCGCGTCTAGTCCGAGCACGTAGTCGTCGGCCCAGGTTGCCAGGACGAGCGACACCGGCGGCAGCACGCGTGTGGCCAGGCCGCGCCGACGCAGAACGAGGTGGATCAGCGCCCGGCCCGTCCGCCCGTTGCCGTCGACGAAGGGATGGGTGGTCTCGAACTGTGCGTGTGCGATGGCGGCCTGAGCAACGGCCGGGATGTCGTCGGTGTTGCAGAACCGGCAAAGGTCGTCGAGGAGATTGGGCACGTACTCAGGCGGGGGAGGAACGAACGCCGCGGAGCACGGGTTGTAGCTGCTGCCGCCGATCCAGTTCTGCTCTTCGCGGATTGCACCCGCATGCGCATCGAGCCGCGTGCCCGCAAGCAGCTGCCGGTGGAAGTCGAGCAGCAGATCTAGCGTTATTGGCTCGCCTGGGCTGATCCGCCGGATGGCAGCGGCCATTGCGTTGATGTTGCTCAGCACTTCGGTCGCGGTGACGTCGGAGGTCTCCGCGCCGAGCTCGATCGCCGCCTCAGCCCGCAGCAGCCGACGGGCTTCAACTTCCAAGCCTTCGATACGCGACGATGCGACACTCTCGGGCGCCCGGTGTTCGGCCTCAGTAGCCTGTGGTCATGCACAATTCGCCGGATACTAACGCGGAGATGTGGCACTCCGAGGAGATGGTCCAGCACTGGGTGACAGAAGCGACTGCCCAGGAGCGGAACCGGACTGAGCAGCGGCGGCTGATGGCCGAACTGCTGCCGTTCGGCGAAGACCAGGAGTTCACCTTCCTGGACCTGGGCGCGGGGACGGGCGCCGCGTCGCGCGCGATCCTGGAGCGGCACCCGCACGCGACAGCGATCCTCGCGGACTTCTCCGCGCAGATGATGAGAGCCGGTGAACAGCAGATGCTGCCGTTCGCCGGGCGCTATCGCACCGTCGAGTTCGACATGACGACCGGCCAGTGGCCCGCCGCCATTCCTGCATCGCTCGACGCGATCGTGACG
>DASXKI010000188.1:0-1895 GCA_036496945.1 Streptosporangiaceae bacterium
CTTCCACGCTGCCCGCGCTCGCCGACCTGCGCCGCACCCTGCCCGAGCTGATGCTGCCCGACCAGCACCGGCTGGCCAGGCGTCTCGACCGGGCCAGCGGCCTTCGCGACCAGGCCGCCAGGGACAAGGCCGTCACCGAGCTGACCGCCGAGATCGAGCGGGCGGCTCGCCGGGTAGCCAGGCGCCGCGAAGCGGTCCCCGAGATCAGCTACCCAGAAGAGCTGCCGGTCAGCCAGGCCAGGGACGACATCGCGCAGGCGATCAAGGACCACCAGGTCGTGATCGTGGCCGGCGAGACCGGGTCGGGCAAGACCACCCAGCTGCCCAAGATCTGCCTCGAGCTCGGTCGCGGCGTTACCGGCCAGATCGGCCACACGCAGCCAAGAAGGATCGCCGCCCGCACCGTTGCCGAGCGCATCGCCGAGGAGACCAGCACCCAGCTCGGCACCGCCGTCGGCTACAAGGTCAGGTTCACCGACAAGTCCGGTGACAACACCCTCGTCAAGGTCATGACCGACGGCATCCTCCTCAACGAGATCGCCAGCGACCGCGACCTGTACCGGTACGACACGCTCATCATCGACGAGGCCCACGAGCGCAGCCTGAACATCGACTTCATCCTCGGCTACCTCAGGCAGCTCCTGCCGCGCCGCCCCGACCTCAAGGTGATCATCACCTCCGCCACGATCGACCCGGAACGCTTCGCCGCCCACTTCGCGGCGCCAGACGGCGTACCCGCGCCGATCATCGAGGTCTCCGGCCGCACCTACCCCGTCGAGGTCCGCTACCGCCCGATCGCCGACCCAGAGCAACGAGACACAGAGGACCGCGACCAGATCCAGGCGATCAGCGACGCCATTGACGAGCTCAGCGCCAACGGCCCCGGCGACATCCTCGTGTTCTTCTCCGGCGAGCGCGAGATCCGCGACACCGCCGACGCCCTCAAGGGCCGCAAGAACCTCGACGTCCTCCCGCTCTACGGCCGCCTGTCCGCCGCCGAACAGCACCGCGTCTTCGAGCTCCCCGCCAGCCGGACGCTGAGCCACCGCCGCGTCGTGCTCGCCACCAACGTCGCGGAAACCTCGCTCACCGTCCCCGGCATCCGCTACGTCATCGACCCTGGCACCGCCCGCATCTCCCGCTACTCGCTGCGCACCAAGGTCCAGCGCCTCCCCATCGAGCCCATCTCCCAGGCCAGCGCCAACCAGCGCAAGGGCCGCTGCGGCCGCGTCGCCGACGGCATCTGCATCCGGCTGTACTCGGAAGAGGACTTCGACTCACGCCCCGAGTACACCGATCCCGAGATCCAGCGCACGAACCTCGCCTCCGTCATCCTCCAGATGGCCGCCGCCCGCCTCGGCGACGTCCGCGCGTTCCCCTTCGTCGACCCGCCGGACCCGCGCAGCATCACTGACGGCGTGCGGCTGCTCGAAGAGCTCAACGCCATGAAGAGCGACCGGCTCACCGACACCGGCCGGAAGATGGCCCGCCTCCCTGTCGATCCTCGCATCGCCCGCATGATCATCGAAGCGGACCGCCAGGGCTGCGCCCGCGAAGTCCTGGTCATCGCCGCGGCGCTGTCCATCCAGGACCCCAGGGAACGCCCTACCGACAACCAGCAGGCCGCCGACACCGCGCACCGCCGCTTCGCCCAGCCGGAATCGGACTTCCTCACGTTCCTCGCGCTGTGGGACTACCTCGCCGACCGCCAGCGCGAGCTGTCCGGCTCCGCCTTCCGCCGCCTGTGCCGCGCCGAGTTCCTCAACTACCTGCGGGTCCGCGAGTGGCAGGACCTGCACGCCCAGCTGCAGAGCCTGTCCGCCGATCTCGGGCTGAGCACCGATTCATCGTCTTCTGAACGGGCCCGTGTTCACACCGCCCTGCTCGCCGGACTC
>DASXKI010000189.1:0-4805 GCA_036496945.1 Streptosporangiaceae bacterium
CGGGCATGGCCGGCGATGCCTCGCTGTACGCCGACCACATCAGGCCCGCTGCCGACTTCCTAGTGGCGAACGGCCCCGCGGGCGGGGTCGAGCGGTGGGAGGAGCAGCCGGGGTTCTCCCCGTCCACGATGGCCGACGAGGTGGCCGGCCTGGTCGCGGCCGCCGCGATCGCCCGGGTGCAGGGCGACAGCGCGTCGGAGCGGCTGTTCGCCGCCACGGCCGACAATTTCCGGCGGCGGATTCTCGCGACGACCGTCACCGACAACGGGCCGCTGTCCTCGCAGCCGTACTTCATCCGGATCGGCAAGACGGGCAACCCGGATCAGGCGTTCTCCTACACGCTCGGCAACGGCGATCCGAACAGCTACGACCAGCGGTCCGTCATCGACCAGGGCTTCCTGGAGCTGGTCCGGCTCGGCGAGCTGCCAGCCGGCGACCCGCTGATCACGAACTCGCTCGCGGTCGCGGCCGCGACGATCGACTCGTCGACGCCGTCCGGGACCGGAGTCCTGCGGTACAACGGGGACGGCTACGGCGACTGCGAGGTGTCGGTTTTCAACAACTGCTCGGCTAACGGCGAGCCGTGGGCGACCAATGACAAGGGAACGGGGCATCCGTGGCCGGTCCTGTCCGGCGAGAACGCGGAGTACCAGGTACTCGCGGGCAACTCGTCGGCGGCAACTGCGGATCTTAATTTCATGCTGAACTCCGCGTCCGGGATCGGCCTGGTCCCCGAGCAGGTCTGGAACTTCCCGGACGTGCCCGCGTCGCCGTACGGGTCGGACCCGACGACGGCGTCAATAGGGTTCACCGACGGTCAGCCGGACGGCTCGGCCGCACCACTGACCTGGGCGCAGGCGCAGCTTCTGCGGCTGATCGCCGACAAGGCGGCCGGTCAGGTGCTGGAGCAGCCGTCGATTGTGACGTCGCGGTATGCGGGCGGCGGGCCGGCCGCAGCTCCGCTGAGCGTGACGGCGCCGCTGGCCGTCAGCGGCGGGGACGTGCCGACGAATCTGACTCGGCCGAGCGTCACGGTCAACGCCGCGTCGCTGCCGGTATCTGGGACCACCGCGCCGGGCGCGACTGTGGACGTCGCGGTGACTGGCACGGTGCCCGGTGCCGCGACGCCGACTACGTCGGTCACGACGGTCACCGCCGACTCGACCGGCGCGTTCTCCTCGCAAGTCGGCCTGCAACCTGGGACTAACTCAGTTGAGGTCGCGGTCACGGCCGGTGGCGCTGGCACGAACGAGGCAATCTTCACGGTGACCGACCTGTTCGTACCCGGCACTGTCGTGCTGAGCGCGGGACCAGCAACCGGTGGCGGCAACGGCCCGGGCACATACGCCTATCCGACCGCTACGAACTCCGACGGGTCGCCCGTATTCGCGCCGGACTCGTTCCGGCTGAGCGGCCTGAAGGTGATCAACTCCGGCACGACGGTCACGTTCGAGGTCGGGATCGCGAACCTGCAGTCCACATTCGGCTCGCTGCTCGGCGCGCAGCTGATTGACCTCTATATCCACGCGCCGTCCGGCAGCGTGCCTGCGGGCGAGATCCAGTCGACTGGGGCGGCGGGCGCTTTCAACTACTCGGTCGCGTCCGCGGACGCGTGGAACCAGCTCATCGAGGTGGACGGCTTCGGCACCGATGACTGGGTCACGCCTGGCAGCTCTACTTCGGGGCTGTCCGGGTCGTCCTCGGTCGGAACTCCGCAGGTCTCCGTGGCGCAGCTGTCGCCTTCGGGCGGCGAGACGCCAGGGCTGGTATCCATCACGGTGCCGACGTCAGTGCTCGGCACCCCAGGATCGGGCTGGACCTTCACGCTGGCGCTCACTGGCCAGGACGGCTTCGGCACCGACGACGCGCGTTCCTTTACCGCCACGCCGGGCTCCTATAACTTTGGCGTCTGCTCGGCCGCGGTCGCCAGCGAGCCGTCGCCACCAGCGATCTGCTCCGCTAACCCAGGCAACGTCCCGTTCGTGATGGACACGATCCCGCCCGCCACTGTGAACGTGCAGACCGAGCTGGACACGACGCAGAACCCGTCCGGTGTAGAGCTGCAGGGCGTGACCGTGCCATAGGGCCAGGTAGCGGTGCCCTCAGGCGCTCCGGCTTGCGGCTCGCTACGCAGTTGGCTCGCTACGCGGTTGTAGAGGTGAGTTCTCGTGTGCCGCAGCCGGGCCGGCGGGAGATGCCGCGGCCGAAGACGACTGTCTCGTAGGGCTTGTCGGGCAGCGTTGTCGTGCCGTCGTGCAGCCGGCCGGCCCGGTTGCTGACCGCCGGGATGGCGAAGAACTGCATGGTGATCGTGGTCTCGCCGGGGCTCTCGCCGGGATCCACGTCGAAGATCGCGTAGCCGTACGGGTCGTCTGGGTTGGTCGCCGCGGACCAGAGAGCGTCCTCCGCCGAGTCGGCCGAGTAGCGGCGGAATCCGGTCGCCTGCGACCCGCTCGTGGCGTTCCGGCGCGTGATCACCTTGGCACGGGGAAAGCCGGTCGACAGGTCGGTCCCGTAGTTGTTGGATGGCCCGTTGGTGCCGCCGCAGCCGAGTACGACGAACACGGTGCCGTGCTGGGTGTCCCAGCCCGGCACGTCGCCGACAGTGACCGGCTCGGTCGTCACGACATGCGGACGGCGGGTGTCGATGCTCTCCCCTGCCGTTTGGTCCGGGTGCGGTGCCACGACTGTGCCGAGCGCACCGCGGTCGTACCCGCGGACCGGGTAGCTGCGCTCGTAATTGTGCTCGTGCCCGGAGAGGACGAGGTCGACCTCGTACCGGTCGAACAGCGGCAGCCACGCGCGGCGGATGCCCAGGTCGGAGCCGTTCGCGCGAGCTGAGGATAGCGGGCACTGGTGCATGAACACCACGATCATGTCGACGCCGTCGTCGCGGCGCGCCTGTGCGAGCGTGCGCTCCAGCCAGAGCGTCTGCAAGTTCGGCCGGCCACGGCTGTGGTCGGGCACGGCCGCGTTGTCGGCCGGATTGAGCTCCAGGTCACCGGTGTAGCCGTGGTTGTAAAGGCTGGTGCCGTTCGGGATCGCGGCGCCGGACGTGTTAACCATGGGCGGGCAATCGGGCTGGGATCTGAAGTAGCTGGCCGCACTGTCCTGGTAGATGACGTCGTCGGCGTCGAGGCTGATGAATTGCACGGTGCCGACCCGGAAGGCGTAGAAGTTGCCGCGCAGGTGGTTACCGTCGTAGTTGGTCAGACCGTTGTCCGGCAGCAGGAACCTGCTCAGGTAGTGGCCGTAGCCGTACGGGCCGTTCCAGTAGTTGCCGGCAGCGCCTTGGGCGGCGATGCCGCCAGTAGCGTGGCCGGGACGGCCTGCCTGGTCGCAGGTGCCGAACTCGGTCTCGTGGTTGCCGAGCGCGGGCATCCACGGGCGGTTCCTGGCCGAGCGGGACACGTTGACGCCGAAGTCGCGCCACACCGCCGGCGCGTTCGCGTAGTCGAGGTTGGCGTAGCAGAGGTCGCCGTTCATGAGGTGGAACAGAGGCGGCCCGGAGCCGTCGCCTGGTTCCTCGATCGCGCTGACTGCGTACCAGGCGTTGTCGCAGGCCTGGAACCACTGGTTACCGGAGGCGCTGCGGTCCCAGGACGGGGTCGCCAGGTCACCAAAGCTGGAGAAGCGAAAGCGCGCGCGGCCCGCGGGCGCGGTCTCGAACGATCCACAGGCGGTCGAGGGCTGCGGCGCGGCGCCGTCGCTGATGCAGTAGTAGTACCTCGTTCCCGGCTCCAGACCGGTCAGTTGGACGTGATAGTGGTTCGTCGCCTGGCCGTTCAGGCCGTCGGTGAAGCTGATCGCCTCAGCCTGCCGATGCGGTCGCGTGCCGTCGAGGGGCTGCGGCTCGGGCGCCGGGATGATGTGGCCCGGCTTGCCGGGCGTGATCGGCGCAGTCGAATAGGCCAGTGTCGGGGCCGGCTGCGCGATGCTGCCCGGCGTCGACCAGGACACCGTGACCTCGGTCGCTGGATCGGAGCCCCAGGTCAGCCGCAGCTGCTCAGGTGCGGTTCCGGTTGGCAGCGGTACGGTCGTGAGCGTCCGCCCCGACGGGGGTGTCGCCGCGTCAGTGGCGTCCCCAGGGGACTGGTCCTGGCGCGAGACGACTCCTTCCGTTTCGGGCAGCCGAGCTGGCGGCCGGTGCAGTTGATCTCTTTCCAGGATAGTCGGGCCAGGTGAACCTTCGGTCGCGCAGGCGTTGACGCCGGGTAGCCGAGCCCAGGCGAAGCGGCTAAATCAGCGGGTGAGCTCACTCCGGGCGGTAACCGCCGTAGATGACGTTCTCAAGCTTCTTCCAGAAGATGTCGATGCCCGCAAAGCCAGCGGAGCGTAGGTAACCGAGCTGCTGGTCAAGCGGGATGATGTAGCGAACGTGGTTGTCCCACCGGGCCTGCTCTTCCGGTGTGCGGTGCTGTCGGCGATGACCGGCCTCCGGGTCCTCGCGGTCGCTGACCCGCTGCCAGACCTGCTCGACGGCCGGATCCGGCGGACTGACCGGGTCAAAGTTGAAGTACCAGGCGCCAGGGACGAGATGCTGGAAGATCTCGCTGAACAGCCCCTGCTTCCGCTCCTCGGTCAGGTGGTGTACGCACATCGACGTCACGATCGCGTCGAGCGATGCCGGAATGGCGGCGGGCCACTGGCCGGTCGTCATGTCGAACTCGACGGTGCGATAGCGCCCGGCGAACGGCAGCATCTGCTGTTCACCGGCTCTCATCATCTGCGCGGAGAAGTCCGCCAGGAACGCTGACGCGTGCGGGTGCCGCTCCAGGATCGCGCGCGACGCGGCGCCCGTCCCC
>DASXKI010000190.1:0-3474 GCA_036496945.1 Streptosporangiaceae bacterium
CGGCGGCGCATCTTGCCAGCCGGATCCCGCGGGCGCACCCTGGCCAGCATGGCCTTGTACTGCTCGGTGGACTTCTTCACCGGCGCCCCGCCGGGCAGCAGCTCCAGGAACAGCCGGTGCATCCGGTTCAGGGCCTGCGCCCGGGCCCGGGAGATCTCGTCCCGGCGGTCGCACAGCAGCCGCAGCACCATCAGGTCCGCATCAACGGTCAGCTCACGCAATCCCGGGTCCCGCAGCGCGACCATGACGATCGCGTGCGCATCGGCGGCATCGGTCTTGCGCCCCTGGCCGGTGTCAAACACCCGCGCCCTGGCCGCCAGCTTCGCAGGCACATCCAGCACGCGTTCCCCGTCAGCAAGCAGCCGCTGCGCCACCGGGCGCCCGATCCCGTTCGCGCCCTCCACCGCCCAGACCCGCTCTGGCCACTGCCGGGCCAGCCTCAGCAGCTCACGGTAACCCGCGGTGCCGGTGCCGAACCGGCCCGTGGCCCGCAAAACCTCCCGGCTGTCCCTGGCCTCGACCGTGACCGACAGCTTGTGGGGATCCACCCCGATCATCACCCGCTCCATCAACGCGGCCCTCCTCACTGAGCTGCATCCCTGTCAGCGAGGACGGGCAACGCTACTTCGAGCTGAGCAGACCCTTCTTGAGCCACGCCTCGCCACGGCACCTGGCCAGGGCGCATGCCATGAAAGAGCCACGCCCGGCAACCCAGGCGGGCAGCCGCAAAAAGAGCGCCCGGCCAGGCACCTCACCCGAGCCTGCGCCGGCCCAGGCGGTCTGAAAAGACATAAGTAGCCGCATAGGGCGCGCCCTGGTCAGGCGAGATCTTGATGCCACGGCTGCACCGTTCGATCACAGCATCGACGGGCGCCTGGCCCACCACAACCTCCAGGGCCTAGTCACGCCGCACCGACTACGTCGATAGAAGGCGACGCTGAGTGATGGACAAGGTCGGGAGAACGCGGGCCGAGCCGCCTAATTGAAGCCTGATGCACGTTAGGAACCTGGCCGGGATGGCATAGAGCCGGGTTCGTAGCGTGGAGAGGCCTGGTGGGCTGGCTCCCGAACCGCCTGCCGGTCACGCTGGTGGCCTGGCTTAATAACGAGGTGCCAGCCTGCCGGGCCGTGCCGTGGCGTGGCTCGAAAGAGGCGCGAGCGCCAGCACTGTAATTAGGCATGCCCGCTGCGGCTTCCGGTTCGGTGACAACGGTCGGGAGTGTGCTGATGGTGGAAGTGATGATCGGGATCGACCCGCACAAGGGCTCGCACACGGCGGTGGCGATCGGCGCGGGCGAGGAGCCGCTGGGCGAGCTGCGGGTGCAGGCTTGCCCGTCCCAGGCGGAACAGCTGCTGGCGTGGGCGGCGGGCTGGCCGGCGCGGGCCTGGGCGATCGAGGGCGCCGCCGGGCTGGGGTGCCTGCTGGCGCAGCAGCTGGTCGCCGCCGGGGAGCAGGTGCTGGATGTGCCGCCCAAGCTGGCCGCCCGGGTGCGGCTGCTGCAAGCCGGGGACACCAACAAGAACGACCCGAATGACGCCTTCTCGGTGGCGGTCGCCGCGCTGCGGTCCCCCGCTCCGCGCCCGGTGCTCGCCGAGGACCATGCCGTGGTGCTGAAGATATGGGCCAAGCGGCATCGTGACCTGGCCCGGTTGCGCAACCAGGCCGCCTGCCGGCTGCACGCAGTGTTGTGCGACCTGGTGCCTGGCGGCATCCGCAAGGAGATCTCCGCAGCTCAGGCTGCCAGGATCCTTGAGCAGGTGAGGCCATCGGATGCGGTCGCCCGAGCCCGCTGCGAGCTGGCCGCCGAGTTCCTCACCGATATCCGCCGCCTCGATGCCCAGCTGCGCGAGGCCAACAAGAAGCTGGCCGCGGCGGTCAAAGCCTCCGGCACCAGCCTGACCGGGCTCTTCGGCGTCGGCCCGGTCATCGCCGGCACCGTGATCGGCGACGTGCGCCAGGTGTTCCGGTTCGGAAGCCGGGACCACTTCGCCGCCTACAACGGCACCGCGCCGGTGGAGGTGTCCTCCGGTGGCCGGAAGGCCTGGCGGCTGTCGCTGCGCGGCAACCGGCGCCTCAACCACGCCATCCACATGGCCGCGGTCACCCAGATCCGGCACACCCACAGCGACGGCCGGGCCTACTACGAGAAGAAGATCGCCGAAGGCAAGACCGGAAAGGAAGCGCTGCGCTGCCTCAAGCGCCGGATCAGCGACGCCATCTACGCGGCGCTGGTAGCCGACGCCCGGCAGGCCGCAGCAGCCACTTGCCCCAAGGGCCCGGGAGGGCAACGGGGGAACCACTCTGTCTCCAAGGCGGCCGGCTCACGCCCCGCACGCCGGCTCTTCGGACAAGCCACTCCCGGACCTGCCACCACCCTACGGCCCGCACACAATCCCGGAGGCGGGGCCAGGCATTCCTCGATCGCTGCCATCCAGCCGCCGGCGAAGCCGCAGGTCCAGGTGGAGCGCCCGCAGCGAAGCGAGGACGAACGACCTGGAGGCGCGGCGAGGCGACGGCCACACTCGGCCGCGAGGAAGGCCCCATGGGATCCCGAACTCGCCTCCGAAGCCACGACTACAAAGAAAACCCAGGCAACCGCTTGACACCAATAGCAAAGAGGACTCGCTATGCACTGTGATCACGTGAGCCGCTGACGGCGTTAATCGTGCGCTGGAATGATCGATCTGCGCGGACGGTTGGCCGGTACTGGCATTAGGCGTAAGCACGGGTGGCCAGGGCCCGGCGCGTAGGATGCCGCACCTCGCGGTGGTTTGCGAGGTGCGGCATCCATCACTAGCTGCCGATTGTGTTATGGGGTGACGAAGTTGACGGAAGTCCCCCAGTTCGCGTTGCTGTTCCTGGTGCCGCCGCAGATGCCGAGCGTGTTGAGCTTGAACGCAGGCGGCACACAGTTCGGGGACTGGATGTATTCGCTGGCGAAGTAGTACCTGCCGCCCATGAGGATCGCGGCGCCGTAGTCGCCCCAGCGCGGCCGGAAGGCGGGGGTGGCACTTGGGTAGTTCTGGTACTCGGTGAAGCCGTCCTGCGGCGACTGGCCGAGGGCGGCGATGTTGATGGTGGACTGCAGGAGCGTGCCCGACGTGCTGGTCAGGCGGCCGAATGCGGAGCTGGGGAAGAAGCCTCCGTTGTCGGCCCCGGCCGTCCCGCCGTTACCGTTCAGCGTGAAGGACGCGATGGCCCGGCCATTGCTGGCCCCGGCCGCGAAGGCCGGGAATTCCACGTCCTCGTGCATCGCCGAGATGTACGACTGGCTGGTCAGGGTGAACCGCCCGGTCTGGTCGAAACTACGCGTGCCGACAACCCAGTACGCGGCACCCGCATGTTTTTCGGGGGTGTTGCTGGACGCGTACGTCTGTACGATCTGGGTAGCCGCGCCGGCCCACAGTTGGCCGTTCCCCTGCGCGGCCTGCGTGATGTTATCGCCGTTGGTGGAGATGCCGCCGTCGGGGCAG
>DASXKI010000191.1:0-10960 GCA_036496945.1 Streptosporangiaceae bacterium
GCAATCGACCACGTCCTCACCGACCGGTGCTGCGCGGTACTGACCACGTCGGCCCACAGGCTGATCGGCACCGACCACCGCGCGCTCTACGCCGAGCTCCGCCTGCCCGAGCCCTGACCCGCAGGCTCGGCGCCGTGACTCGCCCGGATCGCTACTCATGAGAGCGGAATTAGTACGCCTATAGCCGTACTAATTCCACTCTCATGGATGTCGTAACGACGCGCTGAAGAACGGCGGCCCGCGGGGAAGTCAGGAACGCGGCGCAGGACGCCGCGCCGGACGTGGTGACGGGCGAGCCCGGCGACGCCGAACGCCTGGCCGGAGAGGCTGGAGCGCGCCGCCAGACCGCGGGAGCCGGTCCTGACGTCGTCCATATATTAAGTTTTCTACTTCCAATAAAGTATTGGATTCCCTTGACAGCGATATCGGGCCAGCGCTGTACTACGGGTGTTCGGGTCATCGGTCACTCTCGCGGCAGCTGCATCCTGGGCCGTGCAGAGACACCCGCCGAGGCCGGATCTTCGAGCGAGAGGCCCGCACCGATGGCAGCTACCGAGCCCGCGCCAGTCCGAGCTGACGAAACTAAGCCGCCGCAGCTCGCCAGGGGGATCTTGAGCCTGCGCAACTGCCTCGCGCTATCGGCCGCGGTCATGGCGCCGGTGCTGGCCGTGATCCTCAACGCGCCGGCCGCAGGCGCGGACGCCGGGGCCGCGCTCCCCGTCGCGTTCCTGCTCGCCTTTATCGCCGCGCTGTTCGTGGGCAACACGGTGATCGAGTTCGCGAAGAAGCTGCCGTCCGCGGGTTCCTTCTACACCTTCTGCAGCCGGGCGCTCGGAAGTCTCGCCGGATTCTTCACCGGCTGGCTGTACGCGGGTGCCTTCGTTGTGCTGACCATCGGCCTGTTCACTGCGAACGGTGCCTTCCTGCACTCCTATCTCCAGTCGACGTTCCACTGGAATGTCTCGTGGGCAGTCCTGGGCATCATCTTGCTGGCGATCGCGATGACACTCTCGGTCCGCAGCATCCGGACATCGGTACGGCTCGACCTGATCCTGCTCGCCCTGGAGATGTTCATCTTCACCTTGCTGGCGCTGATCGCCATCATCCGGGCCGGGCACGGCAACAGCATCACCTATTTCAACCCGACCTCAGGGCCTACCGGCTTCTCCGGCGTAGGCCTGGGCGTCGTCTTCGGCCTGCTGTCGTTCATCGGCTTCGAGGCCGCCGCCGTGCTCGGCGAGGAGACAGGCAACCCAAGGCGGAATGTTCCGCTCGCGGTTCGCGGCGCACTCCTGGGTGTGGGCGTGTTCTTCGTCTTCGTGATGTACGGGCTGGTCGCGGGCTTCCACATGAACACGGCGGCCGGGCTGAAGGCCTTCCTGGCCAGCCCTGCGCAGTTCTCCACGCTGGCGGGCCAGTACGCGTCGTGGCTGAAGCAGCCAGTCGACCTAGCCGCGATCGCCGGGCTGTTCTCCTGCATGCTCGCCGTCCTCAACACGACGGTCCGCGTGATGTTCGCCATGGCACGGGAGCGGGTGCTACCGCCGCAGCTGTCACGGGTGCACTCCCGGTTCCAGTCCCCGTATGTATCCATCTACGCGCTAGTGGGGTTCTCGGTCATTGTCGGCGTGCTGCTGTCCGTCTGGCTTGGCTCAGGGCTGACTGACGTGTACGGCTACACCGGCTCGATCGGCACGATCGCGATCATCCTGGTCTACGGCCTGGCTAACATCGGCCTCATCCGTTTCTACTGGGGGCAGCCAGATTTCAGCGTCTGGCGGCATCTCGTCGCGCCGATCATCGGCACCGCGGTACTCCTTTATCCGCTGTACGAGACCGCCAAGCCGGGCCAGTCATTCCCGTACAACAACGTGGCCTACGTCGTGCTGGGGTGGGTGATCATCGGCTTCGTCGTCTACTTCTACCTGCGCGCGACGTCGCCGGAGAAGCTCGCCGCGCTGGGCGCCACCATGGCCACCGACGAGATCGACTTCGCCGAGGCCCGCTCGGCCAGCCTGTCGTCAGGCGGATCCCCCGAGCTGCCCGAGCCGGAGACCCCATGATCGAGGTTGCCGGCAAGCAGGTATTCACCGATCTGCCGGAGATCGTCGACCCGGCGCACACCGCGCTGCTCATCGTCGACATGCAGCGCGACTTCTGCTGCGCGGGCGGCAGCTTCGACCGGTACGGCGTCGACCTGTCCATGTACCCGCCGGTGATCGAGCGGATCGCCGAGACGATCGCCGCTGCCCGCGAGTCCGGGGTCATGCTGGTCTTCATCCAGATGACGGTGCTCCCCGGCCAGGCCAGTGACTCCCCCGCCCAGATCAGGTTCAACCTGCGCATGCATGACGGCCACCACGGGGAGGCCGAGCCGCTCACCTACACCCTCGACGGGTCCGACGGCCAGAAGTTCGTGCCGGGCCTCGAGCCGCTCGACGGCGAGCTGGTGGTGAAGAAGTACCGCTCCAGCGCGTTCTGGGGTACCAATCTCGACTTGCTGCTGCGCAGTAACGGCATCAAGTCGGTCGTGGTCACCGGGTGCACGACCGAAGGCTGCGTGGAGTCCACAGCGCGTGACGCGATGTTCTCCGATCACTACGTCGTCGTCGTCACCGACGCGGTGGCGAGCGATGATCCTGCCCAGCATGAGGCATCGATGTACCTCATGGCGCGGCGGTTCGACCTGGCGACTTCTGACGTGATCCGCAAGCTCTGGGCTACCTGACGGCGATCTGGCCACATGCGTGAAAGACCGCCGGCGGCGGCCGCACCTCCAGCACCCCGCGGGGTCATAGTCGGAATCGAGGAACATAGCGTGGCCGGGAAACTCAACGGCAAGACCGCGATCGTTACCGGCGGCGCGCGCGGCATAGGCGGCGAGATCGCGATGGCGTTCGCCGCCGAGGGCGCCGACGTCGTGATCGCCGATCTGCTGTCTGCCGACGTAGCCGCGCCCGTGCTGTCGTCGATCGCGGCGTCAGGACGGCGCTCGCTCCTGGTTCGGACAGATGTCAGCGACGAACAGCAAGTGCGCGCCATGGTGGACGCGGCTCTGGCGGAGTTCGGCCAGGTGGACATCCTGGTCAACGACGCCGGCACGTTCAGCCAGAGCGCCTTCGCCGAGCTTGAGGTCAGCGAATGGGACCGCGTCCTCGCCGTCAACCTGCGCGGCGTCTTCCTGTGCACCAGGTTTGTGCTGCCGGGAATGCTCGAGCGCAAGCGCGGCAAGATCATCAACGTCGCTTCGCAGCTGGGTCAGATCGGCGGCATTGAGATGGTCCACTACAGCGCCAGCAAGGCCGGCGTCATCGGGCTGACCAAGGCCCTTGCCCGCGAGGTGTCGGCCCAGGGAGTTCACGTCAACGCGATCGCGCCCGGCCCGATCCTCACCGAGATGATGGCGCAGGAGACCGAGGAGTGGGCTGCGCGCAAGCTCTCTGAGCTGCCGATGGGGCGGTTCGGCGAGGTGCACGAGGTCGCTCCGACAGCGGTCTTCCTCGCCAGCGATGACTCTTCTTACTACGTCGGCCAGACCCTCTGCCCGAACGGCGGCGACGTCATGCTGTGACCCGACCTGCGCTGAGCGTCCAGGACTCATGTGGTGAGGGATAGAGGACAGCATGTTTGATCTTGACGGCCGGGTGGCGCTTGTCACCGGGGCAGCCTCGGGAATCGGCGCCGCCACGGCGCGCATCTTCGCCCAGGCTGGTGCCAGCGTGGCACTCGCCTGGTATCCGCCCGACGGTCACGACGTGCACCAGGTGGCGGAAGCCATCACTGCCGCCGGCGGACGCTGCCTCGTCGCCGCTGTCGATGTCCGAAGCACCGCCGACGTCAGCGCCATCACCGAGCAGGCCGTCGGCGAGTTCGGGTCCATCGACATCGTGGTGGCAAACGCCGGCATCGCCCGCAAGGTAGACCTCGATCAGCTCGACGACGAGGCCTGGCAGAGCGTGATCGAGGTCGATCTCAACGGCGCCTGGCGCTGTTTCCGTGCTGCGCTGCCGTACATGCGCAGGGCGGGCTACGGCCGTCTGCTGGCGACGTCGTCGGTAGCCGGGACGGTGCAGGCGTGGCCAGCGCATCCGCACTACGCGGCGGCCAAGGCCGGGCTGGTGGGCCTTATCCAGACGCTCGCCGTCGAGTACGGCCCGGACGGTATCACTGCCAACGCCGTGGCCCCCGGTGTCATCGATACGCCGCAGGCTAACGACCCGGTCAATTCCCTAGGGCCGGACGGGGTCCGCGCGGCGGCACCGAAGGTGCCGTCACGGCGGGTCGGCCGTCCGGAAGACATCGCCTACCTGTACCAGTTCCTTGCCAGCGAGGAAGCCTCCTACGTCAGCGGCCAGCTGATCGTCGCCGACGGGGCGCGTCACCTGGCCGGGCTGGACTAGGCGATGTCGGTCTTGCCAGCGTCGGGAGTTATCTCCTTCGCCCGGGGCATTCCGGCGCCGGAGATGTTCCCCTCCGACGAACTCGCAGAAGCTGCAACTCTGGCATTCCGGCGCCACAGCGCGACGGCGCTGAACTACGGGCCGCCGGGCGGATTCGGGCCGTTGCGGGAGTGGCTCGGCGACCAGCACAGTGCTGCGCCCGGCCGGGTCGTGATCACGCCGGGATCCTTCCTGCTGCTCGTGCTCCTGGCCCGGGTTCTGCTGCAGCCGTCGGCACCCGTGCTTGTCGAGGTACCTAGCTATGACCGGGTGAACAACCTGCTTAGGCAGTCGGGCGCGCGGGTCGTGCCGATCCGCCGCGGCCGGGACGGCCTGGACTTCGAGGCGCTTGAGCGCTACCTGCTGTCCGGCGAACGCCCGGCCTTCTTCTACGTCATGCCCACCTTTCACAATCCGACGGGAACGATACTCTCCACCTCCGCGCGTCAGCGGCTGGCGGACCTGGCTGTCCGTCACGACCTGCTGCTGATCGAAGACGACCCGTACGGCTTGCTGAGGTTCGACGGCACGGCACCGCCGTCGCTGCGGTCTCTGCTTGAAGCCAGGGGCGCCGGCAGGCTGTCGGTGTTTACCTCGTCGTTCTCCAAGGTGATCGCACCGGGCCTGCGGGTGGGATACGGAGTCCTGCCTGATGACCTGGCCCCGCTGGTTGCGGCTGCGGCGCTCGATACCTACGTGTCGCCCCCACTGTGGCCGCAAGCTGAGGTTTACGAGTTCCTCGCCGCAGGCTCTTTGCCGCCCCAGCTGACGCGGATCCGCCAGTTGCTCCGGCTGCGGCGCGATGCTCTGGTCGAGCGGCTGGCCGAGGGCCTTCACGGCTGCGCGGCTGACTGGTGGGTCCCGGACGGGGGGTATTTCCTGTGGCTGGAGCTACCGCCCCGGATCAGCGCGGCCGCTCTGCTGGCGGACTGCGAACGGGCGGGGGTGACCTTCGTGCCCGGCTCGGGTTTCTTTGCCGACGGCAGTGGCGACGGCGGCGACGGTGGCGGCAACAGCGGCGGCGACCACAGCGCACGCCTGTCCTTCAGCTTCCCGAGCGTCGCTGACATCCGCGTCGGCGCGGACCGGCTGGTCGCGACGGCGCGCCGTCAGCTCGTCACCCACGGAGCAGCATGATGGAGGAGCGCTGGGGCGACTACGTAGTGACCGACGACATATCCCGGATGGACATGGCGAGCGTTCACCAGTGGCTCAGTGAAGAGGCCTACTGGTCCATGGGCAGGACCCTCCAGGACGTCGTCGCGTCAGTCCGGGCGTCGCGCACCTACGGCGTGCTGCTGGCTGACCAGCAGGTAGCCGTCGGGCGGGTGATCACCGACGGAGTGACCTTCGCCTACCTGTGTGATGTCTTCGTGGCCGAGCCGTACCGCAATCATCAAATCGGCGGCTGGCTGCTGCGGTGCATGCTCGCCGACTTGCGCGCTGCCAAGATCCGCCAGGTGCTCCTGGCTACCAGGGACGCCCACGCTTTGTACCAGCGCGCTGGATTCCACACGCTGAACAGGCCCGAGCGCTGGCTAGAGCTGGACCCGACGGTCGAGAACCCATGAGGAGAGCACGATGACGCAGGATGACTCATTCTTCAGGCGCACCGACGTCGACGTTCCCGGGCCTGCGCGCGAGATCGCTGGCTACGGCGAGCACCCGCCGATGATTCGGTGGCGTGGCGACGCGAAGGTCGCGATCCAGCTCGTCGTCAACTACGAGGAGGGCTCGGAGAAGACCTACGCCATGGGCGACAACACCAACGACATCTTGTATGAGCTGCCGTTCGCTCTTGAGGGCCAGCGTGACCTTGCCGTGGAGTCCATGTACGAATACGGGTCCCGGGCCGGCATCTGGCGGCTGTTCCGGATCTTCGACAATGCCGGCATCCCAGTGACCTTCTTCGCGGCGGCGGTAGCACTGGAACGGAATCCCGCCGTCGCGACCAAGCTTGCCAGCCGGGGCGATGAGGCCGCGGGCCATGGCTACCGCTGGAGCAATCATTTCGAGATGACCCGTGATCAGGAGCGGGAGGCCATCAGGCTGGCGATCACGTCCATCGAGAAGACCACAGGATCGCGGCCAGTGGGCTGGTACTGCCGGGAGATGAGCACGAACACCAGGGAGCTGGTGGTCGAAGAGGGCGGGTTCGAGTACGACTCCGACTGCTACAACGATGACCTGCCCTACTGGACGACAATCCTCGGACGCGCCCACCTTGTGGTGCCGTACTCCCTGGTCGTGAACGATGCGAGATACATCGTGGGAACGGGGTACGCCAACCCTGATGACTTTTTCCTGACCGCCAAGGCCACCCTGGACAGACTGCGGGCGGACGGCGACGACCTCGGCCGGATGATGTCGATCGGCATTCATCCGCGGATCAGCGGCAACCCGGCGCGATCGGATGGCCTGGCGCGCTTCATCGACTACGCCCAGCAGCTCCCCGATGTCGCGTTCATGCGGCGCATCGACATCGCACGGGACTTCGCGGGGCAGCATCCGGCGTCAACGGCCCTGACCGTGCGCTCAGACGGCTGAGAAGGGACGTTGCGATGGCAACCTCCGAAGAGCTCGCGAGCGTCCGGGACCGGCTGTTTGGGCTGGTGCGCGACGATCAGATCAGGCAGGTCAGGATCGCCCGGCCGGACCCGGCACTCATCGCCTCATTCCTGGCCATCGAGGACGTGTCCTCGATGGTCTCGGACGCAATGGATCGGCTTGGAATCGGGGGCCGGGTGCCTGGCAGCACGCTGCGGCCACTGGCCAAAGGCCAGCGCGTGTGCGGCCCCGCGATCACGATCCGCTATGCGACCCATGGCGGCGACGTCAGCGCCGTCGTACAGCGCGGGGAACGATCACGGCTTGGAGAGCGGGACATGTACGCGCTGGGGCAGCCCGGCGACATCGCGGTTTTCGACTGCGGCGGGCAGACGCAGGCCTCGGTGATGGGTTCGATTTCCGCGCGGTGGGCCCGGCGCTTCGGCGTCGGTGGCTGCCTAGTGGACGGCGCCATCCGTGATGTCGAGGGGGTCGAGGCTGCGGGCATTCAGGTGTGGTCCAGATCCGTGACCCCGGTAAGCGGGAACCATCGCATGGCCGCCCTGGAGGTCAACGGGACAGTCGCACTAGCAGGCGTGCCCGTCACGCCTGGCGATCTTGTCGTGGCGGACAGCACCGGGATCTGCGTGGTGCCGGCTGAGCACGTGGGTGCCCTATCCGCGGAGGTACAGAGGATCCAGCGGGGCGAGCAATCGGTCATCGACGCGATAGACGCTGGCGTCGCACCTCGGGACATGCCTGCCTACACGATTTGAGCACGGCGGCCAAGCGCCAGCGTGCTCGCCACGGCACAAGGAGACAAAGATGGGCAGCGCCCCGTACGAAGCCCTTTTTGAGCGTGACGGCGTCACGGTCTCACGCAGCCCCTGGGGGCCTGATGACAACGTAGGACGCCTGAACCTGATGACGCCGACGTCGCGTCAGGCGGTGCTGTCCCGTGCGGACGGCAGCCGGGTATTTGACCTCGCCGTGGACTACTTCCTCGGCATGCCGTCATGGGCGGCGGCCGGCGACCCGCGCTACCAGATGTGGATGACCCACACGCCGCAGGGTTCAGTCAACGACCGGTCCTCCGGCGCGCCCGCGGACGTGCACGAGAAATACAGCTACTGCGGCGACTCAATCAGCATGTACACCCACACGGGTACGCACATCGACATGCTGAATCACCTGGGTCATTTCGGCCGGTTCTGGAACGGCCGCACGGCAGATCACGACCTTGGCAGCCGACAGTGGCTGCAGGGCGGCGCTGATGAATGCCCGCCAATCGTGGGTCGCGGTGTCCTGCTCGACATAGCACGGCTCAAGGGTGTGGACTGCCTGGCCGATGGCTATTGCATCGGGCCGGATGACCTCGCCGAGGCTGCCCAGATGCAGCAAACCGAACTGCGTTCCGGTGACATTGCTCTGATCAGGACTGGCCGCATGTCACAGTGGCCTGACCTCGACGGCTACCTGCGCTCCACGCCGGGGATCGGGCTGGCGGCGGCCAGGTACCTCTGCGAGGAGGTGGGAGTCATGTGCCTGGGCACCGACGCGATCAGCATCGATGTCGACCCGCACCTGGAGCCGGACTCGTTCGTTCCGGTCCACGGCTACCTATTCGCCACGGCGGGCGCGCCGGTGATCGAGGTACTGAACCTTGAGGAACTCAGCGCCGCCGGAGTGTTCGAGATCGCCTTCATCGGCATGCCACTGAAGCTGCGCGGTGCCACCGGATCGCCGATCAGGCCCATCGGCCTGGCGCTGACCGCCTAACCGACGGGCCTGGGGTTGTGCTGACTGACGGACGGCTTCGCGTCGCGATCGCGCAGTTCACCGCCGCGATCTGGGACGTGCGCGCCAATCTCTCGCAGATGCGCGATCTCCTGGACGACGGAGCGCGAGATGGTGCCGACCTGATCTGCTTCCCGGAACTGTGCCTGCCTGGCTACCTGCTTGACCCGGCTGGCTATGACGCTGCCTTCTTGGCCGAACTCAGGCGCGCGGACGAGGCAATGCAGGCGGCTGCGCGCCGGCTCGGAGTCGGCGTGATGTACGGCACCGCCCGGCGGCGGGCCGGGCGGCTGTACAACATGGTCGTCCTCACCGAGCGGGACGGCGCCCGGACCGAATACGCAAAGACACATATGGTCGAAGCCGAGCGCGCCGTCTTCGCCGCAGGCCATGAGCTCGTGCTGGCTGCCGATGGAGCCCTCGGGCTCGGCTGCTGCTACGACCTCGCCTTTCCCGGGTTCTGCGCGGGCCTTGCCGACGCCGGCGCGGCCGTGCTGGCTTTCCCGATGGCATGGGAGCAGGAGCGCGCGTTTGTCTTCGAGGGAATCGTGACAGCCCGCGCGATCGAGAATGTCGCCTACGTGGTGTGTGCTAATCAGAATGGCGCACAGGGGGCGCTGAGATTCCATGGCCGAAGTAAGATCGTCGACCCATTGGGAAATAGCGTCATTGAGATGGGCGAGCTGGCCGGACTCAGCGCGGCTGACCTGGATCTCTGCTGGGTGAGGCGGCTGCGGTCTTCGCTCGACGGTGCTACCTATCCGCTGCTGGCTGACCGGCGGCCGGATATGCCGGTCCGGCGTGGCCCTGGCCCGGTTCGCACGGGCGCTGACTGAGGCGGTGGACAAACTATGAGCCGGTACGCTAATCCGGTGACGGATCCGATGGAGAGGCCCTGGGCAGAGCCTCGGAAGTACAGTCGGCATCGTCCTCAGCTGGGTGCCGAGGTGGAGTCCTTCGTACGCGACCTGATCGTGTCCGGTCAGTTGCAGGGCGGCGACTTCATCCGCCCGGAGTCCATCGCTTCGGAGCTGGGTATCAGCGTCACCCCGGTCCGCGAGGGCCTGCTCGCACTGAGGACCCAGGGCGTCGTCCGGCTCGAGCCGCGGCGCGGGTTCGTCGTAGTCCCGCTCACCGGCGACGATATCCGGGATCTGTTTGCGGCCCAGGCGCTGCTTGCCGGAGAGCTTGCGGCGCGTGCAGTGAAGCGGTGCGACGCAACTGCCATCGCCAGCCTCGACAAGCTGCACCTTGAACTCGAGGGTGCTGCCGAGCGCGGTGATCTTGACGAACTTGAGGAACTCAATTTCCGGTTCCACCGGGCGGTCAACTTGCTGGCCGATTCGCCCAAGATCGCATGGTTGCTCGGTTTGGCCGTGAGCTATGTCCCGGCCCGCTTCTATGCCAGCATCGACGGCTGGCCGGCCGCCACTGTGCATGACCACCGCGAAGTCCTCGATGCATTTCGGCGCGGCGCCGCCAAGGCAGCGAGGCTGGCCATGACACAGCACATCGAGCATGCCGGGGAATTGCTGGCCACTCATATCGAGCGCGGCGCGGCCGAGCGCGCGCAGCTGGCTTCATTGCCTGATCCTGGATCGAGGCCATCGGGCCAGCAGATCCGAACGAGGATCGATGGCTAGTGCCGCTACGCACGCGCGCGCAGCGTCTGACGAGCAACGACTCGACTGGCAGCTTGCTATCGCCGACACGCTGACGGCGCGAGGTGTCACGGTCGCCGCCTACGTTCCGGATACCAGGTTGCAGGGAATCTTGTCCCGGCTGGCCGACAACGGCGTGCGCATGCGCTCGCTGACTCGCGAGGAAGAGTGCATCGGCTACGCCTGCGGGCAGCGGATCGCGGGGCAGCGGCCGGTCGTGCTGATGCAGAGTTCGGGCCTCGGGAACGCGCTGAACGCGCTCGGCAGCCTGGCAGTCCCCTATCGGCTCGGGCTGCCGCTGGTGATATCGATGCGAGGCACGCTCGGCGAAGCCAATCCGAGCCAGATTCCGCTCGGACGGGCCACGGTGCAGTTCCTCGGCGCTCTGGCCGTTCAGGCGTTCTCGCTTCGGGCGGCTGAAGCCGCCGCACAGGCGACAGCTGGCATGGTCACGCTGGCATTTGAGGCAGGCGAGTGCGCGGCGCTCCTGCTGGAGGCAGAGCTCGGAGGCGGCCG
>DASXKI010000192.1:0-8757 GCA_036496945.1 Streptosporangiaceae bacterium
CGCGGCCACGCCCCGCGCTACCCCCGCCGGGATTAACGAGGTCACAGCCCCAGCCGGGTCGCGAGGCGCGCACGGTGGTAGTCACCGTCGCCGAGGAACAGTTCGCTGGACTTCGCCCGCTTGAAATACAGGTGAGCGTCGTGCTCCCAGGTGAAGCCGATGCCGCCGTGGATCTGGATGTTCTCGGCGGCCACGTGGAAGAAGGTCTCCGAGGCGTACGCCTTCACCAGCGGGGCTATGACCGGGACCTCCGCCGAGCGCTCGGCGACGGCGGCGGCGGCGTAGCTGACCGCTGACCGCAGCGACTCGACCTCGAGGAGCAGGTCGGCGCATCGGTGCTTGATCGCCTGGAAGCTGCCGATCGGCCGCCCGAACTGATGCCTCATCTTCGCGTACTCCACCGCCATGTCCAGCGCCCGCTGCGCCCCGCCGAGCTGCTCGGCGCCCAGCGCGATCGCGGCCACGTCCAGGGTGCGGTCCAGCACCGCCACCGCGTCGCCCGGCGAGCCGATCAGCCTGGCGGCCACGTCGCTGAATTCCAGTCGGGCCAGCTTCCTTGTCTGGTCCAGGGCCGGCAGCGCGGTCCTGGTCAGCCCGGTCGCTGTCCCGTCCACGGCGAACAGCGACAGCCCGGCGGTCGTCGACGCGACCACTAGGAGCAGCCCGGCCGAGTGCCCGTCAAGGACGAAGCTCTTGTGCCCGTCCAGCGTCCATTCCGCGCCGCTCTTGGTGGCCGACAGCCGGATCGAGGCCGGATCCCACGAGCCATCGTCCTCTGTGAAGGCCAGCGTCGCGATGACCTCCCCTGACGCGATCCCTGGCAGCAGGTCGCGCCTGGCATCCTCGTCCTGGCTTGCCAGCAGGGCCGTCGCCGCCAGGACGGCGCTGGCCAAGTACGGGCCGCCGTACAGCGCCGCGCCGAACTCCTCAAGCACGATCGCCTGCTCAGCGAAGGAGAAGCCGGCCCCGCCGTAAGCCTCGGGGATGGCCAGGCCCTGCAGGCCGAGCTGAATTCCGGCCTGCTCCCAGACGCCACGGTCCGTTCCGTCTTCGCTTTCCATCAGCTCGCGGACCCGGGTCAGCGGCGCTCGGGCCGCCAGGAAGCGCCGCACAGAAGCGCGCAGCTCCTCCTGCTCCGCGGTGGTACCCAGCATCATGTGGATGGCTCCATCTCCGTGACCCCCGTGACGACCAGAACGTCCAGCGCCTCTACCTGATCTCCGTGCACCCATAGCGGGTTGACCTCAAGCGCGCGCAGCGTGCCGTTCAGCGACAGGGCGGTGTCGCTGAGCCTGGCGATCGCCTCGGCTATCGCGTCTAGGTTGGCGGGCGGCGTGCCGCGCGCGCCCTGCAGCACCGGCAGCCCGCGCAGTTCCCCGAGCATGCGCTTGACCTCGGCCTGGTCGACGGGGAGCAGGCGCAGGCTGGTGTCGTGCAAGATCTCGACCCAGATCCCGCCAAGTCCCACCGCGAGCACCGGGCCGAACGCCGGGTCGATAGTGACGCCCGCCAGCAGTTCCGCCCCACCGAAGCGCATCGCCGTCACGAGCACGCCGTCGACGCGTGCTCCTGGCACCGCCTCGCCCGCGGCGCGCACCTTCTCGTACCCGGCCCGCACGTCCGCCTCGGAGTTCAGCCCGAGCGCGACCCCGCCGATGTCTGACTTGTGCGTGATCTGGGCCGAACAGATCTTCACCGCCACCGGCAGCCCGATCCGCCTGGCGATGGCCACGGCCTCATCGGCGGACCCGGCCACCTCCCCCGGCACGATCGGCACGCCGGACGACGCGAGCAGTCGCCGCGCCTCGGCCTCCGGCCAGGGACCGGATACCGGCACGGCGCCGGCCGGCGGGGACGCCGGGCGGACCGGGGAGCCGGGCCGGGTTGCGCCCCGGTTCTCCAGCCAGCGCAGCGCGTTGCTCACCGCCTTGATCCCCGTGCTGAGGCCGCCAAGCACGGTCAGGCCGCGCTTGGTCAGCATCTCGCGCCCGTATGGGCTGACGTCCACGCAGGTGGTGCCGATCGGGATGACTGGGATGGGCGCGGAGGCCTTCCGCCGGGCCAGCCAGTCGAGGCGTGCTTCCAGCGTCGTCGCCATGCTCTCGTCCGGCGGCCGGACATCCGGCAGGTTCACGCCGTTGAACAGGACGAAGTCCAGGTTGGGGTCCTCTACGGCGGCATCGAGCGCGTGGTCGATCGCGGCCATCGTGCCTCTCTTTGCGCTCACGTTGGCCAGGCCGAAGCCGGTGACGTCCAGCGGGTTGTGCGCGGCTGCGAACGGCGGCAGGTGCGCGTCGATCGCCGCCGCGGTCCGCGGCGCGAAGTCCGGGATCTGCAGGCCCTCGGTGCTGGCCGCGTCGGCGACGATGTCGCAGGACCCGCCGGACGCGGTGAGCACGCCCATCCGGCGCCCGCGCGGCCACCTGTTGTAGCCGAGCATCGCGCCCGTGGTCAGCAGTTCCTCCAGGCTGGCGACACGGATGACGTTGAGCTGGCGCAGCGCCGCGTCCACGACCGCGTCGTCACCGACGACCGAGCCCGTGTGCGCCAGGGCCGCCCGCTGGCCGGCCGGGCTCGAGCCGACCTTGAGCGCGACAACCGGCTTGCCCGCGCCGGCTGCCTTCTCGGCCATCCGCGCGAACTTGGCCGGGTCGCCGATCTCCTCGAGAAACAGGCAGATGACCTTGGTCGCGTCATCCTCGATGAGGTAGTCGATGACGTCGACGGTCTTGATCATGGACTCGTTGCCGACCGAGGTGAGCACGCTCACCCCGATGGCGTGCGCCCTGGTGAAGGCGAGTACCACGCTGGCCAGGGCGCCGCTCTGCAGGACGACACCCACGGGACCGGCGATCAGCGGCGGCGGAAGGGTCAGCGCGTAGGGCGCCGCCCGCGTGTGCGCGTTGAGGAACCCCAGGCAGTTCGGGCCGAGCACGGTGATGCCGTTGGCGATCGACCGGGACACCATCGCGTTCTCCAGCGTCCTGCCGTCGTCGCCCACCTCCCGGTAGCCCGAGGCGAGGACCACCGCGTTCTTGATGCCCGCGGCGCCCATGTCGGTCAGGACGCTCTCGACCGCCTGCACCGGCGCGAGGATGAACGCCAGGTCGGCAGGCTCAGGCAGGTCACGCAGGCTGGGCACGACCGGAAGGCCGAACGCGGTCTTGGCCCTGGGGTGCACGGCCATCAGCGGCCCGCTGAATCCCGTCGTCTGGCAGCTGGTGACAATGAACCTGCCCCACCCGGAGTTGTCCGAGGCACCCACCATTGCGATGCTCTTGGGGGCGAAGAACTCGCCCAGCCGCCGCGGCGTGACGAGTTCGCGCGACGCGAGGTAGTTCGCGGCGGCGTCCGGCGTCCCCATCAGCCTGCCACCCGTGGCTCCTTGGGCAGGCCGAGCGCGCGTTCGCTGATGATGTTCCGTTGGATCTCGCTGGTCCCTGAGTAGATCGTGCCGGCCCGGCTGCTCAGGAACACGTTCTGCCATTTGCTGACCGGATAGCCGTCGCCGTCCGGCCGCAGCAGGCCGTCCGCGCCCTCGATGCTGATCGCGATCTCGCCGAGGCGCTTGTGGTACTCGCTCCAGAAGAGCTTCGCGATCGAGGCCTCAGGACCCGGCTGGCGGCCCGCGGCCACCTGCGCCAGCGTGCGCAGTCCGCTGTACCGCATGAGCTCGACCTGGGTGTAGGCCCAGGCGAGCTGCTGCCGGACCAGCGGGTCGGCGGTCTTGTCCCGCTTGCGCGCCGTCTCCACCAGGTCCCAGAACTCGCGCTCGAACCCCAGGTGCGCGACCGTCGCCCGCCCGCCGCGCTCGTGACCGAGTGTGGTCATGGCGACCCGCCAGCCGTTGTTCAGCCCGCCGATCACGTTGAACAGCGGCGCCCGGACGCCGTCGAGGAAGTCCTCGCAGAACTCCGCCGCGCCCGAGATCTGCCTGATGGGCCGGTACTGGACGCCGGGATCCTTGAAGTCGATCACCACGTAGGACAGCCCGACGTGCTTCTCCGCGTCCGGGTCGGTCCGGCAGAGCAGGAACATCCGGTTGGCCCTGGCCGCTCCCGATGTCCAGACCTTCTGCCCGGTGATGACGAGCTCGTCTCCCGCGACGACGCCGCGCGTCTCCACCGCCGAGAGGTCCGAGCCGTGGTTGGGTTCTGAGAACCCCTGGCAGTACACGTCCTCGCCGGAGATGATCCGCGACAGGAAGAATGCCCGCTGCTCTTGTGTGCCGTGCACGATGATGGACGGGCCGACCAGGCTCTCCCCCATGCCGCGGGTTACGCGCGGCACACCCGCCCGGTGGAACTCTTCGTTGAGCACGGCTAGGCGGACGGCGTCCATGCCCTGCCCGCCGTATTCTTCCGGCCACTGCGGGCAGATCAGCCGCCTGGCCAGCAGCTTGGCCTCCCACTCGGCGTAGGCCGGGTCGGCCATCGCCGCGACCAGCTGGGCGCCGCGGCGGCCGCCGGCGGTCATGGGCATGGTCCAGTCGATGAGCCCAGGAAGGCCAGGCGGCGTCTCCGCCGCGATCCATTCCCGCAGCTCCGCGCGGAACCGCGCGATCTCCGGGCCAAGGTCAAGTTCTGACTGTGACATGCCAGCGGCCTCCGTCGCGAGGAATGATCCTAGAATGGAATTCTAGATAGGGCGTTACCGGCGTCAACCCTGCGGCATTGCAGGCGACAGTGGCGGGGCGCGCAGGGGCTGAGCGGGTAATGCGGGCCCGCGGTAGCTACGGATACTCGGCTGGCACGCCACCGATTACCGCGAGGCACTCCACGAAGAAGTAGATCGACTTGAAGAACTCAAGCAGGTCGCCGTCGGTGAGCAGCATCTTCCGGTACATGACCGTGCGCTGCGCGTCGTACCCCTCGTGCAGCCCCTTCCAGTCCTGGTAGTCCATGCCGAGCGCGTACGTGGCATGGACCGGGGTGCCCTGGGCGGTGATCTGGCAGTCGGTAACGACGCCGTCGCCCCACGCCACGAACAGGGACGCCGCTCCGCCCGGCCGGCCGGGCAGGTCCCGGCACCCCAGCGCCCACGTGGAGGTGTACTTGCCTTTGACCTTCTCGAAGAAGTCCCAGTACTTCTCAAGCTTTCCGGCGCGGGCCTGCTCCGACGGCCCGGCCGTGAGCGCGTCGCGGACCGCGCCGGCCCACTCGCTGGTGAAGAAGCCGGGTGCGGTCACGGCTCACCCGCCCGCCAGGACCGGCTCTGCCCGGTCGAGCTTGTCCTCGATATCGGGAGGCAGGTCGATGCCCACGTCGTTCACCTTGCGCCGCAGCTGCTGGCGGAACAGGACCCGCACCTCCTCGTCGGTCCAGCCGAGCGGCTCGTAGTAGATCCGCCGGCTCACCACGCCGGACGAGGCCAGGATCGTCCGCAAGGTGTCATGGATCTCGTTGATCATCGTCGGGTCCTTGCGGACGGCCTGCTGCAGGTAACGCATGCCGCCCTGCACGTGCCGCGATTCGTCGCGGCACGTCGCCGTGAAGCCGGTGTAGTAGCCCGGAAGGATCCCGCGCCAGCGAGCGTATGACAGCGTCACCTTCATGACCGACAGCGCCAGCACGCCCTCAATCCACAGGAAGTAGTTCGTGCCGTAGCGGACGCGCGCCCGCTCGTCGTACGGGTTCCGCCGGACTTCGTCCGCCTGGTACGCCAGCAGCCCGAACGGCCCGACGAACGTCTCGGACACCCACGGGAACGACGCGTCAAGCACGGCCATGATGTCGTCTCCCCGCAGGCCGACCACCTCACGGTAGAACCGGTCGAAGAAGACCGTGTGCCGCGCCTCGTCCTCGATCTGCGCGGCGATGTGGAGCTTCTCCTCTTCGCTGGCGCCGATCATGAACACCGGCAGCTCGATCTCGACCTGCCGCTCCCCGTGGTGGAAGCCGGACGCGATGGCGATGAACGATTCCCGTTCCGCCTCGGTCATCTTCTCCGACCAGTCCACGACATCCTGGCTGAAGTCCAGATCGTAGACGTCCCACCGCTGCTTCAGGTACCTGCGGTAAAGCGTGGTGAAGTCCGGCAGCGACTTCAGGTCCTTGTGGACGTACTCGATGACGTCGTCGATGTCGACGTGCAGCACCCCGTCGAGGCTGGTCTCCTCGATCTCGCGCACCTGGTCCTCGGTCAGCGTGCGGGGGCCTTCCCGCAGCACCGCGGCGGGGCTTTTCCGTTCCGTCATGCAAGCATTCGACTTTCCGTGCGTGGAGGTGTCAAGCCGGACCTCGGGCTATTCGGACAGCATCGGCGGATAGTCCTTGACCTTGGACAGCGGCCACTGCGGCGCGCGCTTCTCCAGGAACGCGGTCACGCCCTCCGCCGCGTCGGCCTGCCGCTCCATCCAGCGGAAGACCTCGTGCTCCCGTTCGTGCGCGGCGCCGCGGCCGCGTGCAAGCGCGCCGTAGACCAGCGCCTTCGTGGCCACCACCGACACGGCCGAGGTGTTGTCCGCGAGGTCGCGGGCGAACTCCTGGGCGGCGGGCAGCACGTCCGCGGCGGGCAGTGCCCTGGATACCAGGCCCATCTCGGCCGCCTCAGTGCCGCTGAAGATGCGGCCGCTCAGCAGCAGCTCCATGGCCCGGGAGACGCCGATCAGCCGGGGCAGCAACCAGGTGGACGACGCCTCGGGCACGATGCCCCGCCGGGTGAAGACAAAGCCGTACTTGGCATCGGCGGCGGCGAGAACGCGTTGCGCCGCTCGGGCCGGTTGAGCCAGATCGTGGCGACCCGGTGCGAGACGTCGGTGCGCAGGGTCTGGAAGCTGGTCATGGGTGACCTCTCAGCAGCGGGCCGAACGAGGTCTCCACCTGGGCGGCCAGCGCGTCGGGATCCCACGGCCCGGTGCTGATGAGCCGGATCAGCGGCTGCGGGTTGCTGTACAACGCCACTTCATACCCGGAGGCGTGGATGATCCGGCCGGTGAGCCAGCCGGACTGCTCGCTCGCGAGGTAGGCGACGATAGGGGCGACGTTGTCCGGGGAGCGCTCGTCGTCGGCCGCGCTGCGCGCCCGCCGCCGTCCCCCGGGGACCGACTCGGTCATCCTGGTCGCGGCGCCGGGGGATATCGCGTTCACGGTGACGCCGTACTTGCCCAGCGCGTTGGCCGACGAGTACGTCAGGCCGACGATCCCCATCTTGGCGGCGGCGTAGTTCGGCTGCCCTGGAGCGCCGTGCAGCCCGGACACCGAGGTGAAGTTGATGATGCGGTTCTGCGCGGTCTCTTCGCGCAGCGAGCGCCAGTGCGCCGACGCGAACTTGGTGGTGTTGAAGGCGCCCTTGAGGTGGACGCGGATCACGTCATCCCATTCCTGCTCGGCCATGTTGAACACCATCCGGTCGCGGAGGATCCCCGCGACGTTCACCACGATGTCCAGGCGGCCGAAGCCCTCGATGGCATCACGGATGAGCCCTTCAGCGGCCGCATAGTCCGACACGTCTGCGCCGTTGGCGACGGCTTTGCCGCCCGCCTCGGCGATCTCGTTCACGACCTGCTGCGCCGGCCCGCTGTCGGTACCCGACCCGTCCAGCGCGGCGCCCAGGTCGTTGACCACCACGGCTGCGCCGCACCGCGCCAGGAGCAGCGCCACTGACCGGCCGATTCCGCGGCCGGCACCGGTGACGATGGCCACCCGCCCATTCAGCCTTGTCATGTGCTCACCAGCCTTTCCCGCCTGCCCGCCGGCGGCCGCATTATCAGAATTAGTTACTAGAATGAGCTTCTAAGCGGGGCAGCCGCGCTGTCAAGAGGGGCTCGCGCAGCCGGAGAGATACGTTGACCGCAGGACGGAACGGATCGGTGAGAACCCATGCCAAGGCAGCTGAGGGACGGCACCCCGGGCGGACCGCGGCAGTGGAGCCGCACCGCGCAGACGCAACGCGCGCTGCTTGACGCGGCGCGGCAGGTCTTCACGGAGCGTGGTTTCTCCGACGCGAGCATCGCGGACATCGTGGAGCGGGCCGGATCCAGCGTCGGCAGCCTCTATCACCACTTCGGCGGCAAGAGCGAGCTGTTCGTCGCTCTCTGGCAGCAGCATCAGCTCGCGCACGAGGAGGCGGCGAGTGAGGCAGTCGCGGACGCCAGGAATAGGGGCGTCGCCGACCCGGGCCAGCTGTTCGAGACCGGAGCGCGCGCCTTTCTGCACGGTAGCTGGCAGCGGCGTGACCTTACCCTGCTGTTCAGCTCCGGTGACGTACCGCCAGGATTCGACATGATGAGGCGCCGCCGGGGACGCGAGTGGATCGGCCAGAACGACTCGCTGCTGCGCCTCACCGACAGGCCAGAGGACCGGGTGTATGCCGCGATTCTCACCTCGCTGATTGGCGAGGGCGCCTACGAGGTCGCCGCGGCCAGGACTCGCCGGCAGGCGGAAAAGATCATCGACGCGGTGACCGAGTACGCCAGGCGGCTCATGGCCGGCGGCCCGTGGCACCCCGGCAACGAGCCGCCAAGCACCGGCACCGGGGTTGGTCACGGCTCGGACCGGTCGCTCCCAGCCTGAACCGGCCACGCGGGGCTGAGCTCGGTCTGGCTGCCGAGAATCCTGCCGGCACCTGCGGAACAAGCTGCTTCAGCGCATAACATCCATTCCGGCGTCATCCGAGCCGCAGACTCGCTCTCAGGATCGGCAAGAGTTCGATGGCACGCTCGTACGGCACAATCATCGACGTGGAATCGTCAGCGACCTGGCTTGACCGATATCGCCGGGGACAGCGGGGACGTGTGTGGCATGAGTTGCGTCAACT
>DASXKI010000193.1:0-1521 GCA_036496945.1 Streptosporangiaceae bacterium
GAGGGCAGGCCAGGAAGGGCGGACACAACTGGCGATGATCACCATTCCAGCCCTCCAATCAACAACGCGGCCCGGCGTGTCACCCGGCGGCGCCATGATCTTGTGGGCCAAGATCGCCCTCGTGGCCCTGCGCCCCGCTGCGACCGCGCATTAAGATCACTCACTCAGTGAGCCGGATTGACCTGCAGCAGCGAGGCGCCATCGCCGTCAGCCCGTGCCGGGCGGGCGCCTGGCGCAGCTAACTTGCGAAAGGGACGCCTCCGCCGGCTAGAAGGCCGTTGTGGCAGGCTCTCTGCTACGGAATGTGCGGATGCTTGCCGGAAAGGCGCGTTGCATGAGTGAAGACGCACCGGAGCTAACCGCGGAGCTGGTGGTGGACGGGGCCGTGCCCTCGCAGCCGGAGGTCTCGCCAGATGGGTCCTGGGTTGCGTATGTCGTCGCTCCGGTCGGCCGCGGGGGAGAGCGTTGTATGTGCGCGCTCTGGCTGGCCGCTGCTGACGGCAGCTCACCGCCGTGGCAGCTGACCGCGGGCACGGCGGCAGATTCTGATCCGCGCTGGGCGCCGGATTCGGCGTCGGTGTTTTTCTTGTCAGATCGCACCGGCTCACGTCAGCTGTACCGGGTACGGGTCGGTGGCGGGGAGGCCGAGGTCCTGACGGACTGGCACGGCGAGATCTCTGATGCCTGGCCGCTTGCAGATGCCCGGCTGGTCGCCGTGGTTGCCACGGACGAGCCGACTGAGGAGGACAAGCGCAGGCGCGCCGAGCGCGATGACGCGTTCGTCTGGGGACAGCAGCTGCGCCGCGCCAGGCTGCGGGTGCTTGACCTGGCCACAGGCGAGCTGCGTACGGTGGACGGCCTCGGCGACCGCCACGTCGTGGAACTGGCGGCGCGGCCGGACGGGGGCGCGCTGGCGGCGATCAGCTGGGCGGGCCCGGAGAATGATCTGGGCGTGACCACCAGCGAGTTGCACGTGGTCGATCTGGAGACAGGGACGGCCCGTGATCTGGGCCGGATCGGGACCGAGGCGCGGTCGCCGGTCTGGTGGCAGGCCGACGGCTGCTGGCACCTGGCCTACCTGGCAATGCCCGAGCCGTTCGGCGGCGACGCCGTCTACGATGTCGCCGTCTCCGCGCCTGCCCCTGTGCATCGTGACCTGACCGCGGACATGGCTGTCTGCCCGACGGAGCTGGCGCAGGTCGCGGACGGCCCGCCGCTGGCCCTGTTCGCGGACGGGCTCGACACCGCGATCTACCGGCTCGACCCTGACCTGCTGCGGTTCGGGTGCGTGGCCGCTCGGGACGGCCTGGTCGACTCGCTCACCGCGTGTCGTTCCGGCGAGGTGATCGCGGCGCTGGCCAGCACCTCCTATGAGCCGGTGAACGTCCATGCCGGACCGCCCGGAGGCCAGCTCACCCGGCTCAGCGACACCCGGCCTGCCCTGCGCGCGATCAGATGGGGAAGTCAAGAACGCCTGTCCTATCGGGCATCGGACGGCCTCGGCCTCGACGGCCTGCTCGT
>DASXKI010000194.1:0-1763 GCA_036496945.1 Streptosporangiaceae bacterium
GGGCGCTGTCGGCCGGTTTGCTCGGCTTCGTCGCCGCCTTGCTCCTGGGCAGTGCCCTGCGAGCAGCTCAGCCCGGGCATGTGGCCGCGTTCATCACCGTGGCGATCGGCGTGCCGCTGCTCGTCGCGATGATCTTCATCGTGGCGGCGGAGGTGCTGGTGCCGAGCGGGACCGGACCCCAGCTGGTAGAGGTGATTCTCGGCGCACGGCGCTCGTTCGCGCGCGCACGGCGCTACTCGCAGATCAGCCGGATCGTACTGCGGCATGGTCTGGGGCCTTACCTGCGCGGGCGGCCACTGCCCGGCCAGGACACGGCTCGCGGGCCGGCGGCGCTCGCGTCGTCGCTGCGCAGTGCCCTGGAAGAGGGCGGGGTTACCTTCGTCAAGCTAGGTCAGTTGCTGTCCACCCGCAGCGATCTCCTGCCACCTGAGTACATTTCCGAGCTTTCCCAGCTGCAGGACCGGGCTGAGCCGGCACCGTGGGAGCTGGTAAAGGACGTGATAACCACGTCGCTCGGCGCCAGAGTGGAGGTTTTCGCGGAGCTGCGGCCGGAGCCGGCCGCAGCCGCGTCAATCGCCCAGGTGCACAAGGCCCGGCTACGCGGCGCCGCCTCCGATACCGAGGTGGCGGTGAAGGTCCAGCGTCCCGGCATCCGGTCCACTGTCGAGCAGGACCTGGACATTCTCATGCGGCTGGCCGTCCAGCTCGAAAACCGCGCCCGCTGGGCGCGGGCGGTCGGGCTGGTCGGCGTCACTCGCGGGTTCGCCGCCGCCATCCGGGAAGAACTTGACTTCCGCGTGGAGGCCCGCAACATGGCGGCCGTGGCCGCCACCTGGGCGGGCCAGCAGCGTGCCGCGGGGGGTGGCGTCCCGGTCGTGCTCCCCGCCATTCACGAGCAGCTGTGCACTGAGCACGTGCTCGTCATCGAATGGCTGGACGGGGTCAGCCTGCGAGCGGCGGGCCAGCTGATCGAGGACCGCGGGCTTGACCGCGCTGAGCTGTCCCGCGCGCTGCTGCGCAGCATGATCTACCAGATCACCGAGGGCGGTGTATTCCACGCCGACCCGCATCCGGGCAACATCATGCTGCTCACTGACGGCCGGCTCGCGCTGCTCGACTTCGGCTCGGTGGGCCGCCTCGACGCCCAGCAGCGGTCAGCGCTGCAGAGCCTGCTGCTCGCGATCGGACGCGGCGACCCGGCCATGCTCCGCGACGCCCTGCTTGAGTTGGTCACGTCTCCCGACGACATCGACGATCAGCAGCTGGAACGCGCTCTCGGCCAGTTCGTAGCGCGGCACCTGGCAGGCGGAACCGCCGATACCGCCGGGATGTTCACCGACCTGTTCCGTCTGGCCGCCCGCTTTGAGCTGTCCATACCGCCCGAGGTCGCCACCGTCCTACGCGCCCTCGGGACGCTGGAAGGCACGCTTACCTTGCTGACACCCCAGGTAGACATCGTCGCCGAAGCGCGTCAGTATGCGGCTGACCGGGTGATCGGCCAGATGTCGCCGACGGCTGCGGGGAAGAAGGCCGCCGACGAGCTGATCGCGCTGCTTCCTGTGCTCCGCCGCCTGCCCCGCCGGCTGGACCGTGTCACCGGCGCGATGGAACAAGGCAGGCTCAGCCTCAACGTGCGGCTATTCGCCGACGAGCGCGACCGCCGGCTGGTCACCGGCCTGACCCACCAGTTCCTGCTGGCCTTCCTCGCCACGGCATCGGGCATCATCGCCGCGCTCCTGCTCGGCGCACCCGGCGGTCCCGAG
>DASXKI010000195.1:0-18361 GCA_036496945.1 Streptosporangiaceae bacterium
AACCCAACATATTGATATTTTGGAATCTTTATACTAGGCAATATAAATTGCCAGAATGGCCGTTAGGTCCGCGACAATCCTGCAACAAATCTTGAGTGGTATAATCTGCCGGGTGCGCCGAAATCGGCGATCCGACGATAGCCACCAGGACCATCGCCGATCGAATGACGGCTTTCATATCACCCTCCCGCTCGGCGGCTTCCACATTCCTTCGATAGCCGAAAAGACCGATGCGCTAAAGGCTCTGGTTCTGTATTGGTCCGCGGCCGTTGGGGATAATTCCCAGCAGGGAATTTAATTTCCCTGAGGGGGGATTTAAATTCCCTGCATGCCATATTTAATTCCCTGCGGGGCGCGCAAAAATTCCCTGCCTGATTGCTAGGGAATTCGCGAGGCAAAGGCTTCATTGGCGCACCATTTTCGGGGGTTTTGGGGCGAAAATCGGCGAAATTCCCGGCTCGCAGGGAAAAACAGGGAATTTGTCATCGCCGGGAAAATGGCTCGTGGTCCGGGTGCAGCTCTGTCAGTGGGCAACAGGCTGGCTGGCCCCGGACCCAAGGCCGGGAGCCCGCGCTATCCGCACGCTACGCTACCGGCAAACCCGCTCATTCCTGCACTATCTGAATGAGCCAGAGCACTAGACCATGCTCTACGCCACGCCCGGTGCTGCCAGCGCGACCGGAAGCTGGCGAGGCGGGTGAAAGGTGAAGGCGATAGCCACAGCCCCAAGGCCGATACCAAACGAGCCGAGATAGAGCCAGAAATAGCCGCCGAACGTGTCGTACAGCCAGCCGCCGGCCCAGGGGCCAATCGCCATGCCCAAGGTCAACGCCATGGCGACCGCGCCAAACACGGTGCCCATGATCCGGGAGCCGAAACACTCGCGCACGAGGATCGCGTACAGCGGCATCACCCCGCCATAGGCAAGTCCGAAGACCAGCGCGAGGGCGTAGAAGCTGGCAAGATCGCTCGTGAACGGATAGAGGCTCACAGCCACCGCCTGGATTGCCAGCCCCACGACCAGCGTGCGTTTTGCGCCGACGCGGTCGGCCACGAGCCCGCAGATGACGCGCCCGCTCAGCGCGGCGAGCCCCGCCGTACTGATCACCGTCGTGGCGGCCATCGGCGAGACGCCGCAATCGATCGCATAGGTGACCATGTGGAAGATCGGACCCGAATGGGCCGCGCAACACGCGAAAAAGGTTAGCGCGATGGCGGCAAATTGGGGGGTGCTCAGGGCTTGGGCCACGGTAAACTCACGGCCGCCAGCGCCGGCCGTCGCTGCGGCGGCCCCTCGCGGCAACGCCGGCGGGCTACGAACGAGGAAGGCCGCAGGAATAATGACGAGCCATGCGAGAGCGCCGATGCCCGACATCGCAATGCGCCAGTCGTAATTGGTGATCATCCAACGCGCGAAAGGCGCCACGGTCATCGAGCCAATGCCGATGCCCGCCGAGACGAGCGCGACCGCGAGACTGCGATGGCGTGTGAACCAGCTCGTCGTCGTTGCCGTCAACGGCGCATAGAAGCTCCCGGCCGCGAGGCCGACGATTACACCGAACAGCAGCTGGAACTCACCGAGGGTGGCGGCTTGGCTCGCCGTCACCAGGCCGAGGCCGCCTCGTCACGCTCAGGCCAGGGCCACGGCGATTAGCCCGCCAAGCAACCGGATTAGCGGCACGTCAGTCCGGCTGATCCCGCCTTTGTCGAGCGCGTCCACCATCAGCATGCCGAAGGCGTCCTGGCCCGCGGCCACCGGGACCACCGCGAACGACTGGTAGGTCTGCGGGGCTGTCACCTGCCACCCTGGGGGCAGGCTGGCATCAACGTCGGGGCAGAACAGATGCTGGTTGCGCCGGATCATGCTGAAGATCAGATCGCCTTGCGCCGTTCCTTCGGCGATCGGTTCCAGCGGATCATCCACACGGCCGCTGTACTGATCGGGCACCAGCATGGCGGGCGTCCCCGCCGTGACTAAGAACAGGCACGCTCGTACCCCGCCAGAGCCAGCCAGGTGCGCGGCCGAGTCCAGCGCCATCGGGACCACCGCAGTCGCCAGGGCCTGGCGTTCCCGCCTGCCAGCGGCGGCAGCCATACGGCCAAGCTGGCGAACGATCGGGTCAAGCGCATCATTCATGGTCACCCGCATGGCAACCGCCGCGTCGACTGCAGCCTGCTGCGCACGGGCGCGCATCCGCTCCTTGCGGATCTGCTCGTAGGCGGGCACGCCGGCCGCGGTGACGCTTGCGGCCACCGCCCCCAGCGCCCACCATGCCTGGTCACTTGTCGCCCGGGCTGCCTGCATGCCACACACTGTCGCCAGGGCTACGCCGGCCAGACTGATGACCGTGGTCAGGTAAACCCGCACGTCCGGAGCAACCCCCATGGACGGCACACTAACCGACCGCAAGCTCCGTCGCGTTCGCCGCCGATCCCGACCATTGGGCCCGCGAATCAGGGGTGCATCGCGAGCTTGCCAGCGGTGCTAGCTGGTCGGCTCCGGCGGCGGGTACTGCCCGGTGATGGTGTCCGGGAACGGTGCAGGCCCAAACGGGTCGCCAGCAGGGAACTGGCCAGCGGTCGTGGGGTACTGGCTCACGTTGGGCTGAGTCGCTCCAGCCGGGAAGACCGATGCTGCCGGGGCCGCCGCGGCGTCGTAGTAGCCGTCGTCTGCGGCCAGGTCCTGCGCGGCCACCAGCGAGAACCTGCCTATGGCGATGGCGCCGGCGCACAGGATCAGAATGCCCAGTCCGGCGAACAACGAGATCGTCTCGAGGTAGAACCGAAGACCTGATGTCGCCGTCCCGATCGGCCCGCCGGCGCTGATCGTCTTCTTGAGCACGTAGAAGACGAAGCTGCTGCCGACCACGAACCAGGCGCCACCGAGGACGGCCAGCAGGCCGCCAGCGACGCCGATGCCGCGGTTGCGCGTGCCAGCGATCAGCAAGCCGCCGACAAGGACGGCCGCGCCGGGAATGATCGAGTAATAGAGTCGCCCGGAGTTGTAGGCCCAGGCTTTGTCCGGCGTGTAGCCGAAGTGGAAGTACGGACCGACGAACGGCGCGAGGCCGCCCCAGAGTCCGAGCAAGATCAACAGTACTCCGCAGATACCACCGCGACTGCGCGGAATCTGGCCCTGACGGTTCATGTCTACTCACCCTCACGTAATCGACGTGTTTAAAGACTTGCACATGCATTGTGCTCGGCGGTGGGTTCCTTCGGCAAAGTGCTGGTAAATCAGTCCGGCACCCTGGACAGGCGTTGCCGGCACGTCCCTGCAGGCAGGTATGGTCGCGCTCGTGGACGTCCGCAGGCTCACCCCCCGCACGGACGCCGTGCTGGCTGACCCGCGGCTGGTAGCAGCCGAGCAGCGGCTCGGCCGGGCGATCGTGCTCTCGGCCGTGCGGCGCGCGCAGGACCGGGCCCGCGCGGGCGAGATTGATCCGGCCGCTGTCGCGGACACGGCCGCCGGTGCGCTGCCGTCGCTAGCCGCGACGCTGACGCCGGTGCTCAACGCAACCGGGGTCCTGCTGCATACCAACCTCGGCCGGGCACCACTGTCGGGTGCGGCGCGCGCGGCAATCCAGGCCGCAGCGGGCAGCACTGACGTGGAGTTCGACCTGACCTCCGGGCTGCGTGGCAGGCGCGGCCGGGGAATGCTCGCCGCGCTCGCGGCCGCAGTGCCCGCAGCCGAGGCCGTGCACGTGGTGAACAACAACGCTGCCGCGCTGGTGCTCGCCGCGACGGCGCTGGCCGCCGGCCGGGAGATCATCGTCAGCCGCGGCGAGCTCATCGAGATTGGCGACGGGTTCCGGCTGCCTGACCTGCTCGAGTCGACCGGGGCGCGGATCCGCGAGGTCGGCACGACGAACCGGACAACCGCGGCAGACTACGCGGCCGCTGTCGGCCCGCAGACGGCCTTCGTGCTGAAGGTGCATCCGTCCAACTACCGCGTCGAGGGCTTCACCGCCAGCGCCTCGGTCGAGGGGCTGGCCGGCCTGAGTGTGCCGGTCGTCGGGGATATCGGCTCGGGCTTGCTCGTGCCGCATCCGCTGCTGCCAGCTGAGCCCGACGCCGCCACGTGGCTGGGTGCTGGCGCTGCGCTGGTGACCGCGAGCGGTGACAAGCTGCTCGGCGGGCCGCAGGCTGGGCTGCTGCTGGGCCGGGCTGACCTGATCGCCACGATGGCGAGGCATCCGCTGGCCAGGGCGCTACGGGTGGACAAGCTGACGATCGCGGCGCTGGAGGCGACGCTGACGGGCCCGCAACCGCCCGTAGCCGAGCAGCTAGCGGCCGACCCGGCCAGCCTGTCCGAGCGCGCCAGCCGGATCTGCGCGGCCCTGGAGCGCCTGCAGATCGAGGCACTGGTCGAGACCACGGAGGCGGCGGTCGGCGGTGGCGGGGCTCCGGGCGTCACGCTGCCAAGCGCGGCAGTCAGCCTGCCGACGGCGCTCGCAGACGCGCTGCGGGCAGGGCCGGCGGTGCGCCGCGGCGCCATGCCAGCGGTCGTCGGTCGGATTGAGGATGGCCGGCTGCTGCTCGATCTGCGCGCGGTCTCGCCGGCCGACGATGAGCTGCTGGTGGCGGCTGTCGCGGCTGCGGCGGACTGAGGCGGACTGAGGCCATCATGAGCGATGAGGCCAGCTTGGGTCATGAGGGCAGCTTGGGTCATGAGGGCAGAGTGAATGCCATGCACGTCGTTGTCACCGCCGGCCATGTCGACCATGGCAAGTCTGCTCTGATCCGCGCACTCACGGGCATGGAGCCGGACCGGTGGGCCGAAGAGCGGCGCCGGGGCATGACTATCGACCTCGGCTTCGCCTGGCTCACGCTGCCATCCGGCGATCGGCTCGCCTTCGTCGACGTGCCGGGCCACGAGCGTTTCGTGACGAACATGCTGGCCGGTGCCGGGCCGGTGCCGGCGGTGCTGTTCGCTGTCGCCGCCGACGAGGGCTGGATGCCGCAATCGGCCGAGCACCTCGCAGTCATCAGCGCGCTCGGCATCAAGCGCGGGCTGCTGGCCGTGACCAAAAGCGATCTGGCCGATCCGGCCGCGGCGATGGCGGAGGCGCAGGCGCGTATCGCGCAGACGAGCCTCGGCGAGATCCCGGCCGTGGCTGTGAGCTCGGTCACCGGAGCGGGCCTCCCGGACTTGATCACGGCGCTCGACGAACTAGGCCAGAGCCTGCCGGTATCCGATCCGGGCGCACCGGTCCGCGTCTGGATCGACCGGGCCTTCAGCATGACCGGAAGCGGTACCGTCGCCACCGGCACACTGCCAGCCGGGACCGTGCGCCGCGACGACGAGCTAGTCATCACGCCGTCCATGCGCCCGGTCCGGATCCGGGACTTGCAGTCGCTTGGCGAGCCAGCGGAGACGATATCGGGCACCGCACGCGTCGCGCTGAACCTGCGCGGCATCGGGAAGGACGTCCTGCACCGGGGGATGGCACTGGTACAGGCAGGCCGGTGGACGCTGACGGATCTCGTCGACATCCGCATCACCGCGGTGAGCCAGCCCGACGATGTGTCGAGCGCCGGAGCGGCTGCCGGTGCTGCCGCCGCCGGCGGCGCGCCGGCCAGCTGGCTGGTACCAGGCCAGGCCGACGCCGGCGGACTCAGTCAGCTGGCGCGCACTGTCACCTTGCACATCGGCTCGGCGCGAGTTATCGCCCGGGTGCGCCCGCTCGGGCGCGGCATCGCCAGGCTAAGCCTCGCTGACCCGCTGCCACTGCATGTCGGCGACCGAGTGCTGCTGCGCGATCCCGGCAGCCGCCGGGCAGGCGCCTGGCCGTCGCTTGCCGGGGCTGTCGTGCTGGATGTCGCGCCTCCGTCACTAGTCCGCCGCGGTGCTGCCGCCGCTGCGGCGCGTGAGCTAGGCAGCTGGCCCGAGCAGCCGACCGCCGCCAATCTGCTGGCCAGGCACGGCCTGATGCGCGCCAGCGTGCTGCTCGCGATGGGCATCAGTGACCATCCGCAGCCGGTCGCCGGTGAGTGGCTCGCTGACCCCGACCACTGGCACTCGCTGAGCCATCAGCTGGGCGAGGCGCTCGCCAGTCACGCGGCCGCCGAGCCGCTAGCTGCCGGGATGCCGCTCGAGGCCGTGCGCGCTGCGCTCGGCCTGCCGGACCGGCGGCTGGTGACGGCGCTGGCCAAGCCGCCGTTCCAGGTGTCGGGCGGGGCTCTGCACATCATGAAGCCGACCGGGCGGGAGACCGGGCCGGAGCTGCCGGAGCCGGTGCTGGCCGCCGTCCGCGTGCTGCGCGCGGATCTGGAGGTTGCGCCCTTCACCTCGCCCGACGCCGACAGGCTGCGGAAGCTAGGGCTGGATGCTCGCGGCATCGCCGCTGCTGTGCGGGCCGGTGAGCTGATGCGGATCAGCGACCAGATCGTGCTCGCCCCGGGTGCGGACCTGGCCGCCGCGGCCGTGCTGGCCCGGCTCGACCAGCCGTTCACGGCGGCGCAGGCGCGCCAGGCTCTCGACACGACCAGGCGGACCGCGATCCCGCTGCTGGAGTACCTGGACTCGGCCGGCGTGACCGAGCGACTGGCCGACGACCGGCGGGTGCTGCGCGGCGCGCCGGTAGCCGCGGAGTCCCTAGTGCACGGCGAAACGGGTAGCTGACCAGGTGCGTGCCTCGACCGGGGGCACTCCGGCCGAGATCCAGCGTGACAGCACCGCCGCCGTAACGGGCGCGTTGAGTATGCCGGTGCGGAAGTGGCCTGAGGTGAGCCAGGCGTTCGCCAGGCCCGGCACCATGTCGATCACCGGGCGGCGGTCGGGATGCCGCGGCCGGAAGCAGCACCACTGGTAAGCGACACCCACTCCGCGCAGGCTGGGCAGCACCGCGGCCAGCCCGTCGACAATCGCGTCGATGACATCGGGCTGCACCGCGGGACTTTCGTCACCAAGGTCGAAGGTGCCGCCAGCCAGCAGCTGGCCGTCCTCGATCTGCGTAGCCAGCGGCGCGACGATGCCCGGCAGCTTGATGTCCGTCCGCTCCGTCACGAGCAGATGTCCCTTCACCCGGTCGGACGGGATGTGCAGCGGCAGCCCGTCGAGCACTGGCGGTCGTCCGGTGGCGAACACGACGGTGCCGGGACTGATGTCGCCGGCCGACGTGCCGACGCTGACGATGCGGTCGCCGCTGATCTCCACTGACGTCGCGGCGACACCGGTGGCGACGGCCGGCAGGCCGGCCGCGAGCCGGGCCACGGCACGCAGCGGGTTCACCCGCGCCTGGCGGTGGATAAGCGCACCTTCCATCGGCCGGGCCAGGCCGGGGATGAGCTCGGCTACCTGGCCAGGGTTCAGCCACTCGACCGCGCGCGGCTGATGGGCCGCATAGCCGCTGTCGTGGGGCGCTAGCCCTAGCCAGTTCAGCTCCACGAGGCCGACCCCGCCGGGCACGGACTGCTCGAGGTCTCGCCACCGCTCCAGGCCCGCGCGCTCCAGGTCAACGAACGGCTCCGGGTCGCTCCACTGATGCGGCTCCGGGATCAGCAGGCCCGTCGCGCCGCCGGTGGCACCCCCGCCCAGCCGGCCGGTCTCGATCAGCAGCACGTCGCCGAGGCCCGCCTCCGCGCACGCTGAGGCGATGGTGACGCCCAGGATGCCGCCCCCCACGACGAGTACGTCCGGTCGTGCGGGCAGGACGCCGCCGTCCGCCCTGCCGAGCACGGTGCGCTCACTGGCGGTGAGCTGATCACGCCAGATGGCGCCGTTCACGGTCATGAGACCATCCTGGGTGATCCGGCCAGATAGCTTGGCCTGGTTCGCGGTCTGCTGGCAGCCCAACCGTAGCGCGGAACGCTGGCCTAGCCGAAACGTCCAGGCAACGCGGCGTTTGCGGGCCGGAAACGGGACTCTGGCAATCTGGAGGCCATGGCAATGCTTCCTGAGCAGGCAATACGGCGCAGGATTGCGCTAATCGCGCACGACAACAAAAAGAGTGACATCGCCGAGTGGGGGCGCTTCAACCGGGCCCTGCTTGCTCAGCACGAGCTGTGCGCCACCGGCACCACCGGCCAGTTGCTCAGCGGCGAGCTTGGCCTGCCGGTGACCTGCCTGCGCAGCGGGCCGCTAGGCGGCGATCAGCAGATCGGCGCCCGGATCGCCGAGGGCCGGGTCGACATCCTCATCTTCTTCTGGGACCCGCTCGAGCCGCACCCCCACGATCCGGACGTCAAGGCGCTGTTGCGACTCGCCGTGGCCTGGAACATCCCCGTCGCGTGCAATCGTGCGAGCGCGGACTACATGATCTCCTCGCCGCTGTTTGCCCGGCGCTATGACCGGCTCCAGCCGGATTTCGCGGACTATGCCACCCGGGGCTGGACGGCGATGGCGGGATCAGCCGACCAGGTGGCGTGAAAGCCCGATCACCATTGCCGGGAAGCATCCGCCGGCGTTCGTTGCTGCACCTGCGTAGAGGCGCCGCCAGTGCGGCCGTCGGCGTGCGGCCATAGGGTAGGGACATTGCCGTAGACCGCGTGCAATTCTGGCCCGATCGCCCTGCCGGAGGAGGTGGTGTGGTGCTCACCGACTCTTACGGACGCACAGCTAACGACCTGCGGGTGTCGCTGACCGACCGGTGCAACCTGCGGTGTTCTTACTGCATGCCAGCCGAAGGCCTGGACTGGCTGCCCAAGCCGGAGCTGCTGACCGATGACGAGATCGTCCGTCTAGTAGGCCTCGCCGTCACGCAACTGGGCATCACGGAGGTGCGATTCACGGGCGGCGAGCCACTGCTGCGGCGGGGCCTTACTGGCATCGTCGAGCGCGTCGCGGCGCTGCGGCCGCGGCCGGAGATCTCGCTGACCACCAACGGGATCGGGCTGGACAGGCTGGCCGGGCCGCTGCAGGCAGCCGGCCTGGACCGGATCAACGTATCGCTGGACACGCTGTCAGCAGCTACCTTCGTGAAGCTCTCCAGGCGCGACCGGCTCGCCGACGTGCTGGCTGGGCTGACCGCGGCCGCGGCCGCGGGACTGACGCCGGTCAAGGTCAACACCGTGCTGATGCGGGGCGTCAACGACGACGAGGCTCCCGCGTTGCTGCGGTTCTGCCTTAGCCACGGATACCTGCTCCGTTTCATCGAGCAGATGCCGCTGGACGCCCAGCACGGCTGGCGCCGGGACGAGATGGTCACGGCCGACGAGATCCTGGCGGCGCTCAGCCCCGAGTTCGGCCTGGTTCCCGACGACACCGAGCTGCGCGGCTCCGCGCCGGCCGAGACGTTCCTCGTGGCCGGCGGCCCGCAGACTGTCGGCATCATCGGCTCGGTGACCAGGCCGTTCTGCGGTTCATGCGACCGGATCCGGCTGACCGCTGACGGCCAGCTACGCAATTGCCTGTTCGCCCGGACCGAGAACGACCTGCGCACGCCGCTGCGCGCGGGCGCGTCCGACGCCGAGCTGATCGCCCAGTGGCAGCGCTGCATCCAGGCCAAGCTGCCTGGTCACGGCATCAACGATCCAGGGTTCCTCCAGCCTGCCCGGCCGATGTCGGCCATCGGCGGCTGATACCTGCGCGGCCGCCGGTGAGCTCGCCTTACGCGGCTGGCGACTTTGACACTGTCATCCTGGCGGGCGGCGGTGCGGCCCGGATGGGCGGCGCGGATAAGCCAGGCCTTGCCGTCAGCGGCATGCCAATGCTGGTATCAGTCGCGCAGGCGGCGGCCGCCGCGGGGACCAAGCGCCTGATCATCGTGGGTCCGCCCCGCCCCGGCGCCGTGCAGGCGGGGCTGGCGGTGCTGGCTGCCCAGCGGCCGCGGTGGCTGGTGTACGTGCTCGAGGAGCCGGCCGGCCGCGGACCGGTTGCCGCTCTGCGGCGCGGGCTGGCCGAGGTCAGCGCGCCATGGCTGGCGCTACTCGCCGCGGACCTGCCGTTCCTCGCCGGCGCGCACCTGGCTGCGTTGCTGGCGGCGGCGGACGGAGCGGCGGCGGACGGAGCGGCGGCCGCGGCCGCCGTGGCAGGCGTGGTGCTGGCCGATGCTGCCGGCAGGCCGCAGTGGCTGACCAGCTGCTGGCGCGCGAGCGAGCTCCGGACTGCGCTGGCGGCCTACGACGGTGACTCGCTGCACGCTCTGCTGGCGCCGCTGCGGCCAGGGCTGACGCGGCCGGGAACGGCCGCCGGCGCCGGGCCGCCGTGGCTGGACTGTGATACTCCGGATGAGCTGGCCGCGGCGCGGCGCGCCTGGCGGGTGCACGCGGGGGACTCCGGAGGCACACCATGACCACACTCGACAACTGGACGGCTGCAGCCTGCGCCGACCTCGGCATCGACCCGGCCGCGGTCGATCTTCGGCAGATACTGGACCTGGCGCGGGACGCTGCGCACCAGGTGGAGCGTCCGGCGGCGCCGGTCACGGCGTTCTTGCTGGGCCTGGCGATCGGCGGCGGAATGCCGGCGGACCAGGCGGCGGCCCGACTGCGCGCGCTGGTCGGCGTATGGACGCCACCGCGAGCCAGCTAGCTACGTAGGGATGTCGGCCGCGTTCCCAGCCTGGGGTTCGCAACGTCCGCCGGCCACCACCCGACGATTCCAGATCTCAGGCTTGCCATCGAGAAGTTAACGATATATCGTTGACCTATCGACGAGCTACGGTGACCGTACGAAGAAGGCGGCTGACTCAGTCCGGAGCTCACATCCACAAGGAGTAAAACCAATGCGATACGACGACGAGCGCGGCAAGCGCCGCGCACCAGGCAGGTGGGAGCCTGCCGAGGACGGCGAGAGGCGCCGCTTCCACGGCGACGGCGAGGAGAGGCATGGCGGCCGGGGCCGCGGCCGCGGACGCGGGCATTTCGCTGGCCCGTTTGGCGGTCCGGGATTCCCTGGAGGTCCGGGCTTTCCGGGCGGTCCTGGCTTCCCCGGCGGACCCGAGCTGCACGGATTCGGCCCGTGGGGCCGCGAGCGCGGCATGCGCGGGCCTCGAGCCCGGCGCGGTGACGTCCGCGCGGCCGCACTCGCGCTGCTGAGCGAGCAGCCCATGAACGGCTACCAGATCATCCAGGAGATCGGCGAGCGAAGCGGGGGAGTCTGGCGGCCAAGCCCAGGCTCGATCTACCCGGCGCTCCAGCAGCTGGAGGACGAAGGCCTGATCAGGGCCGAGGCTGGCGAGGGCGGTCGGCGCGCCTACCAGCTGACCGACGAGGGCCGGGCCTACGCGGCCGCGCACCCGGACGAGCTGAATGCCCCATGGGATGTCGTGGCCGGCAGCGCGGGCGGTGCCGTGGTGGAGATGCGGAGCCTGATCGGGCAGGTGGCGATGGCCGCTTTCCAGGTCATCAGCGCCGGGTCCGATGCCCAGGCAGCGCAAGCGCGCAAGGTCCTGACGGACACCCGCAAGGCGCTGTACCGGATCCTCGCCGCTGACGAGGACGAGGACGCGCCCGCGGCCAATGAAGAGTAACGCCGCAGCGCCGCCGGCCAGCTACGCGATTACGCTCGTAGGTGGCCGACCCGGGACGCAGGACCCAGGGAGGGAGCGGCGATGACAGCACAGACCGGCACCGCGCAGGCTGGGACTGGGCCGGACGCGGGGCAGCTCGATGGCGGCGCCGGGCCGGAGACCGTAATCACGGTCTCCGGCCTGGTCAAGCAGTACGGCGACGTGGAGGCCGTGCGCGGCATCGACTTCACGGTGGCCAGGGGAGAGACCTTCGGTTTCCTCGGCCCGAACGGGGCAGGCAAGTCCACCACCATCAAGATTCTCTGCACGCTCGCCAACGCCACGACCGGCACGGCCACCGTGGCAGGCTACGACTCCGCGACCGAGCGGGATGCGGTCCGGCGCAACATCGGCCTGGTATTCCAGGACACGACCCTGGACACCTACCTGACCGCCGAGCAGAACCTGCGATTCCACGCCGAGCTGTACGGCGTGCCGAAAGCCGCGGTCATGCCCCGGATGCGCCAGGTCCTGGACATGGTGGGCCTGTGGGATCGCAAGGACAGCCTGGTGAGCACCTACTCAGGCGGCATGCAGCGCCGGCTGGAGATCGCGCGCGGGCTCCTGCACGCGCCGCGCGTGCTGTTCCTGGACGAGCCGACCGTAGGTCTTGACCCCCAGACTCGGTCGTCGATCTGGGCCTACATCAACGACCTGAAGCAGCGTGAGGACATCACGATTTTCCTCACTACGCATTACATGGACGAGGCCGAGCACTGCGACCGGATCGCGATCATCGACCACGGCAAGATCGTGGCGATCAACACGCCTGAGGCGCTCAAGGCCAGCATCGGCAAGGACCGCGTGCAGATCCACACTGCCGATGACAAGCGCGCCATCGCCGAGCTGGCAGCTACGTTCGGGCTCGAGGCGGCCGTGCACGAGGGCGCTGTGACGTTCTCGGTGGCCTCCGGGGAGCAGTTCGTGCCGCGGCTGTTCACCGAGTTCAGCATCCCGATCCAGTCGGTCAGCGTGTCCAGGCCGTCGCTTGACGACGTGTTCATGTCCTACACGGGCACCACGATCCGGGACGCCGAGGGCGGCGCTGGCAACGAGTTCATGCGCAATATGGCCAAGCTGCGATCCGGGGGCAGGCGATAGCGATGGCGACCCAAATTAAGTCGGCACAGACTCAACAGACCGGCGATCCGATAGCGGTCGCCGGCGACAGCGCGGTCTTCGACCGGATCAGGGTCACGGTCCCCGATGGCGGCTTCCGCCGTGACCTGCGAGCGGTCAGCATCGTCTGGCGCCGCGAGCTGATCAGGTTCCGCACCGACCGGCTGCGGGCCATCACCGCGCTGGTCCAGCCGTTCCTGTTCCTGTTCATCCTGGGTACAGGCCTGTCGAACCTGGCCGGCGGCAGCCTGCCGCACACGGCCAGTTTCGACTTCAAGACCTTCATCTATCCCGGCGTGCTGGCGATGTCGGTGCTGTTCACGGCCATCTTCTCGGCCGGGTCGATCGTCTGGGACCGAGAGTTCGGCTTCCTGCGGGAGATCCTGGTCGCGCCCGTCAGCCGGGGCGCCATCGTCATCGGCAAATGCCTCGGTGGCGCCACGATTGCCACGTTCCAGGGCGTGATCTTCCTGTGCCTGGCCTGGTTCGCGCACGTCCCTTACAACCCGGTGCTGATCCTGGGCCTGATCGGCATGCTGTTGCTGCTGTCCTACACGCTCACTGCCTTCGGCGTCATGATGGCGGCCAGGATCAAGCAGTTCCAGGCCTTCATGGCGCTAACCCAGATGCTGGTTTTCCCGCTGTTTTTCCTGTCTGGCGCGCTCTACCCGCTGAACGGGCTGCCAGCCTGGCTGACGGTCCTGACCAGGCTCGACCCGCTGACCTACGTGGTCGGCCCGATGCGGCACCTGGTGTTCAGCCACCTGAACGTGACGCCCCAGGTCGCCGCCGTGATCAACACCCGGCTCGCACCCAGCGTTACCTGGGGCGGCTGGGTCGTGCCGCTATGGCTGTCCCTCGGGATCGTCGCGGTCATGGGCCTGGTGATGACACTCGTCGCCATCGCGGAGTTCAACAAGACCGAATAAATATCGGAACGGGGTCGTCTCGGTTCGCCGCCCTCCTTGGCTCGCGGGCGGCCCCGTATAGGACGCGCCCGCCGACGGCAGTTTGCGGCACCGCGAGCCGAAGACGAGGGGTAACAGACCCCGAGCATTAAGCGACGCCGGGTGGCTACGGGGGCAAACCACCCGGCGTCGCATTCATCGGCGCTCCGACGGGGGCCCGGAACGCCGGCAATTGGTGCCCCGGCGGGGGACCAGAGCACCGGTAAGAATGCTACACCGAACATCCCCCTAGTACGTCAAGACCGGATTACGAGGTAATCTCACCGTCCTGGGCGACTAATCCTGTCGATTTGGGTCATTTAGCGCATAGCTGACTGACTGATCATGCGCGTGCCGCGGCACTCAGCTGATGCCGGACCTGCGAAGATTGTTGCTTAGTGTCCCGACGGAGGTGCGGTCGGCGGCACCTGAGGTCCGCCAGGGCGCGTAGGCGGCCTGTAGATGGCCGGAGAGTTCGGCTCGTACTGGCGGAAGGTCCGGTTAGCTCTCGGCTCGCGGCCGCCGTTTGCGAAGATCACGGCGAAGTACGGGATGACGAGGGCGCCCACGGCGGGGATCGCGGTCAGCCAGCCGAGATGGTTCACGAACATCAGTACGGCCGTGATAAAGCAGACGGTCCTGATGCCCATCATGATCAGGTAGCGGCGCTCCCGGTAGGCGATGTCCGCCGAGAGCCCCGGACGCGCCTCAGTGACCAGGTGGGCCTGGTCACGGCGGGTGCCTCGGGTGGCTTTCACAACTCCACGTTATGCCGCTGTCAACCCGGCCGCCAGCGCGGGTACTACACGATGTCGGCGACTGCGGCCAGGCCTTCATCTCGCTGCCGTGGCGCGCCTTCCGGGTGGTTTCGCGGAATCCGGCTACTGTGCCGCTCATGGGTGACACGTCGCTGTCCGCGGATGATATTCGTGCCGCAGCTGAGGTGCATAGCGAGCTTGGCCCCGAGTACGGGGATGCCGTCGTGGAGTCCTTCCTGGCCAAGATCGATAGGCAGATCGAGGCGCGGGTCGATCAGCGGCTCGCCAGCATGACGAAGCGCGGTCGGCAGCCGGTCGATCCCATCCGGCTGAGCAAGTACCGGCTCGCCCTGGCAGGGGCTGCGGTTGGCTCTGTCGTCGTGGGCCTGCCCCTGAGCGTGATGGCAGTTAGCGCGCTTAGTGGTACCGGCCGCGACGGCAAGCTCATCTTGTTCTGGGTAGTACTAGTGGCGGTCTACGGGCTGGCCGCGTACCGGCTGCGGCGGCGCTAGCCCGGAGCTATCGGACCTGAGCCGCAGCCACCCACCTGGGAGTAGAGCATGACCGACCGCACCTATCGCGTCACCGAGATCGTCGGCACCTCGCCGGACGGCATCGAGCCGGCCATCAGGAGCGCCGTGCACCGGGCAGCGCAGACGCTGCGACACCTGGACTGGTTCGAGGTGACAGAGGTTCGCGGCCAGATCGTCGACGGCCAGGTGGCCCATTACCAGGTCGGACTCAAGGTTGGCTTCCGCCTCGAGGACGCCTGAGCCCGCCGGCAGCAGGCCCGTGAGCCCGGCCGCGCAGCTGACCTATTAGTACTGCGGGCCTATCAGTACTGCGGGCTAGCTGGCCTGGCTCACCGAGGACATGTTGAATCCCTCGACCCGGACCGGCGGCATGGCTGCCCTGGTGAAGTAGTCGGACCACTCGCGCGGGAGGGTCGGGATGGTGCCGCCGACCTCGGTGATCCGGCTGAGCAGGCCGACCGGGCTCTCGTTGAACCGGAAGTTGTTCACCGCGCCGGTCACCTCGCCGTTCTCGACCAGGTAGACGCCGTCCCTGGTCAGCCCGGTCAGCAGCAGGGTCTGCGGGTCCACCTCGCGGATGTACCACAGGCAGGTCAGCAGCAGGCCGCGGCTGGTTCGGCCGACCAGGTCGGCGATCGAACCGTCGGCGCCGGGCGCGTCCAGGATCAGGTTGTCGATCGCCGGTGTCGCCGGCTGGCCCGTGAGCTCGGCGGTGTGCCGGGTCTGGGTCAGCGCGGCCAGCGTGCCCTCGGCGATCCAGTCGGTCCTGGCCCTCGGCAGGCCGTTGTCGAAGACCGAGGACTCGCGGCTGGACGCGTGTGCGATGACAAACGGGGCGCACTCCAGCCCCGCCGCGGCCGGGTCGCTGCGCAGCGACATCGGCAGGCTCGCCAGCTTCTCGCCGATCCTGGTTCCCCCGCCCGGCTTGCTGAACACCGTCCGGCCGTCCAGCGCGTCCTTGGCGCCCGCTGACCAGTACATGTAGATCATCAGGTCGGCCAGCGCCGTCGGCGGCAGCAGGGTCTCGTACCGCCCGGCTGGCAGCTCGACGGACCGCTCCGCCCAGCCGAGGCGCCGGCCGAGATCGGCCTCGAGCCCGCTGACATCGACATCGGAGAAGTCCCTCGTGCCGGTCCCGGCCCAGGCTGACCGGGCCATGTCGGCGGACTTGGCGTTGAGCTCCAGCCGCCCGGTCGGCTGGTCATGGCGCAGCCGCAGGCCCGTCGAGGTGCCGAGGTAAGTCGAGGTCAGCTGGTGCTCGGCGAATCCGTACAGCTTGCGGCCACCGCTGGCCGCCGTAGCGAACGCGTTGCCGAGCTCGGCGGCAAAGCCGGCGAACACCCCGATCTGCGTCGCGCTGGGCGGCTCGTCCCACCCGCTCGCGGCGCCGGGCACGGCGGCCGGCGGCATGACCAGCGGGCGCGCGTCCTCGGCCGGAGAGCCCTCGGCCGCTGCGTGCTCCGCCTCGGCCACGATCTCGGCTACCTGGTCGGCAGTGACGCCGGCTCGCGATACGACCCCGGCCCTCGCCGCGTCCCCGCTGCCGCTGATGGCGATGACCGTCAGCTGCCGCGACCGGGACACTCCATTGGTGGTCAGCGAGTTCCCGGCCCACCGCAGGTTCGCTGCTGAGCCCTCGTCCGCGATGACGATGCAGTCATCGCTACGCGCTGCCGCGAGCGCCCGCTCGACCAGCTCCTGCGGCGCCGGTGCTGCCGCTGGTGACGACGCCGCTGGTGACAGTGCGCTCATGCCCCGGCCTCTTCTACTGTGTTGAGGATCCTGATGCCGCGCATGACCACCGACGGGCAGCCGTGACTTACCGGCGCTACCTGGCCAGGCTGGCCCTTGCCGCAGTTGAAGGCGCCGCCCAGTACATAGGTATGCGGGCCGCCGACCGCCTCCATGGAATTCCAGAAATCCGTGGTCGTCGCCTGGTAGGCAACGTCGCGCAGCTGGCCGGCTAGCTGCCCGTTCTTGATCCGGAAGAACCGCTGCCCGGTGAACTGGAAGTTGTACCGCTGCATGTCGATGGACCAGCTCTTGTCGCCGACGATGTAGATGCCGTCGGTAACACCGGCGATGAGCTGCTCGGTCGACGGGCCGCCAGCCGCGGGCTGCAAGGACACGTTCGCCATCCGCTGGATCGGCATGTGGCCGGGCGAGTCCGCAAACGCGCAGCCGTTGGACCGGCCGAGGCCGGTCAGGCGCGCGATCCTGCGGTCGAGCTGGTAGCCGGCCAGCACGCCGCCAGCGATCAGGTCGAAGGACTGCCCGGCGACGCCCTCGTCGTCGTAGCCGATCGTGGCAAGGCCGTGCTCGGCGGTGCGATCGCCGGTGACATGCATAATTGGCGAGCCGTACTGAAGCGTGCCGAGCTTGTCGAAGGTCGCGAACGAGGTCCCCGCGTACGCCGCCTCGTACCCGAGCGCCCGGTCCAGCTCGGTCGCGTGCCCGATCGACTCGTGGATGGTGAGGAACAAGTTGGACGGATCGATCACCAGGTCGTACCGGCCAGCCTGGACCGACGGCGCGGCCAGCTTCTCCGCCAGCAGTGACGGGATCTCGGCCAGCTCGGCGCCGAAGTCCCAGCCGGTTCCGGTGAGGTACTCATATCCGCGCCCGGCAGGAGGCGCCAGCGTCCGCATGGTCTCGAACCGGCCGTCAGCGCCGATCGAGACTGCCGTGATCGACGGGTGCACCCGGACGCGCTGCTGGAGAGCCGTGGTCGTGCCATCGGTGTAGAACTTGCATTCCTTGACCTGGTACAAGGACGCGTCTACGTGGTCGACCCCGGCGGCGGTGAGCAGCTGCCCGCTCCAGCCTGCCAGGAGCGCGATCTTGTCCGCGACGCCGACCGCGAACGGGTCGACCTCATAGGCCGACACCCAGGTCACCTCGCCGTGCGCCGGCTCGTCGGCCAGCTCGATCTGCTCAGTGTTCATGGCGGCGGCGACCCTGGCCACGTCCACGGCCTCGGCCGCGGCCCGCGCTGCTGCCTCAGATGTCAGGTCGACGGCGGAGGCGAAGCCCCACGTGCCGTCCACCACGACACGGACGGCAAGGCCCAGATCGTCGCTATCGAACTGGGTCTCCAGATTGCCATCGGACAGGCCGATCTGCTGGCCCCGGATCCGCTCGGCGCGGAAATCAGCGTGCGAGGCGCCGAGGTGTGCGGCCCGCCGCAGGGCCGCGTCGGCCAGGTCCCGCAGCGGATAGGCGGTAAATTCCGGATCGATCTGACCGGAGCTCTGGTTCTCCACAAGTGGCCAACCTATCCCGGGCTGCGGCGCCGCGGCCCGACCGGTACGCTCGCTCGCGACCGCGTTGAACCTTGCACGCGACCGCGTTTAATCGGAGGCCGTGTCCAGTCGGAGCCGCGTCCAACCAGAGGCAGGAGCGCAGATGGGCCGATCCGCACTTGTGACCGGAGGCAGCCGCGGCATCGGCCTGGCGATCGCGCGCCGGCTTGCCGCCTGCGGGGACAGCGTGACCGTGACCTCCACATCCGGCCAGCCCGTCGACGGGTTCACCGTTGCCGCTTGCGATAT
>DASXKI010000196.1:0-2347 GCA_036496945.1 Streptosporangiaceae bacterium
CGGGTCCATTCCTGATGGCTGGACCTGCAGCGCCTCCTCTGCCCGGACCTGCGCGCCGGTCAGTTCCGCGTACGGAGCGACGCTGTCCAGGCAGCGGGCGGCCGCGGAGCTGATCACCTGGGCGCGCGGGGCGAAGGCCGCGAGCAACGGCGCGAGCAGCTTCGCCTCGGCGCGGCCGCTGCTGTCCAGCGGCCGCTCGCCGTCGTCGCCCTTCCACTTCGAGCGTGGCACGGCCGTGGCGTGCCGCAGCAGGATGAGCGGCACCGTGTCGGCAGGCCCGCTGGCGAAGTCGTCGAGCACGCGCACGTCGTGCGCGTAGCTGGCCCGCTCGCCAGCGTGCGGCCGGACGGCCCAGATCACCTCGTCGACCTCGCTGTTCGGCACCGCCGCCTCGTCCACGCCGAAGACCCGGGCCGCCCACCAGTGCACCCGCTTGGGCCGGCCGCCCACCTGGTACCGCACCGAGGTCAGCCGGCGGCCGAGGATCAGCCCCGCGCCGCCCTCTTCGAGGACCTCACGGACCGCGGTGAGCGGCAGCGGTTCGCCAGGCTCGGTCTTGCCCTTGGGCAGCGACCAGTCGTCGTACTTCTTGCGGTGCACGAGCAGTACTTCGGGCTCGCCCCCGTCTCGGCCCGGCCGCCAAGCGACCGCGCCGGCCGCCAGGATCAGCTTGCTTTCCTTGCTGTCAGGCGGCTTATTGTTAGCCATCGGCGCTGCGACCTCGGGTTTTTTCTCTGATCAGGGTCTCCTGCACATCGCGCAGCAGCTGGCCGCCGGCGTCCCGCGCGTGCCTGGTCCAGTCACCATCGCTGTCCAGCCACCACGAGGACGTTCCCTCGTCCATGCCCAGGGCGATGAGCCAGCGCAGCCGTGCGCAATGCGCGGGGTCGCCCACCCGGACCAGGGCCTCGACCCGGCGGTCCAGATTGCGGTGCATCATGTCCGCGCTGCCGATCCACACCTCGTTGCCCGCCTCCGGATCCTCCCCTGGCTGCGGGTCAGGATCCGGCTCGCCGGTGCCGAACGCGTAGATGCGCGAGTGCTCGAGGAACCTGCCCAGGATGCTGTGCACCCTGATGGTATCGGACAAACCAGGCACACCGGGTCGAAGTGCGCACATCCCCCGGACCCACAGGTCGACGGTCACGCCGGCCTGCGCGGCCCGGTACAGCGCGTCGATCACCATCTCGTCGACGAGCGCGTTGCACTTGAACGCGATCTTCGCCGGCTTGCCGGCCCTGGCCCGCGCCGCCTGCCGACCGATCCTGCCCACGATGCCGGCCCGCAGCGCCTCAGGCGCGACGAGCAGCCGCCGGTAGCCGATCCTCCTGCTGTACCCGGTGAGGTGGTTGAACAGGTCGGTGACGTCCTCGCCCACCTCCCGGTTGGCGGTGAGCAGGCCGTAGTCCTCATACAGCCGGGCGGTCGCCGGGTGGTAGTTGCCGGTGCCGATGTGGCAGTACCGCTTGAGCGAGCCGTCCGTTTCCTCGCGGACGATCAGCATGACCTTGGCGTGCGTCTTCATCCCGACGAAGCCGTAGACGACGTGACAGCCGGCTTCCTCGAGCTTGCGCGCCCAGATGATGTTGGCGCGCTCGTCGAACCGGGCCTTGATCTCGACCACCACCACGACCTGCTTGCCGGCCTCGGCCGCGTCGATGAGCGCGTCCACGATCGGCGACTCTTCGCCGGTCCGGTACAGCGTCTGCTTGATGGCCAGCACCCGCGGGTCGGCGGCGGCCTCCTCGACCAGCCGTTCCACGGTCGTGGTGAACGAGTCGTAGGGATGCTGCACAAGCACGTCGCGCTCGTTGAGCGTGGCGAAGATGCTCACGTCGGCCGGCACCGCCTTCGTCGAGGGGACGAACGCGGGATAGCGCAGCTGACCGATCGGCAGGTCGGCGATCACGTCCAGGCCCGCCAGGTCGAGCGGGCCGTTGACCTTGAAGATGGCGTCCTCGTCGACGCTGAGCTCCTTCGCCAGCCGGCAGAGCACGTCGTCGGCCATGTCCGCCTCGACCTCGAGGCGGACCGCCGGCTCGAATCGCCGCTTGGCGAGCTCGCGCTCCATGGCCTGCAGCAGGTTCTCCGTGAGGTCCTCGTCGACCTCGAGGTCGCGGACCCTGGTCACCCGGAACACATAGTGCTCGACGATGTCCATGCCGACGAACAGGTCGTCCAGGTGCGCCGCGATCACGTCCTCGATCGGCACGAACCGGCGCGCGGTGACGTTGAGGAAACGCGGCAGGTTCGGCGGGACCTTGACCCGCGCGAACATCGTGGCGCCGGTGCCCGGCTCGGCGAGCATGACGGCCAGGTTGAGGGACAGGCCGGAGATGAAGGGGAA
>DASXKI010000197.1:0-20889 GCA_036496945.1 Streptosporangiaceae bacterium
GCCGGGATGGCGCAGGGAGAGCCCACCAGAGATGGCCGTTCCGGGTGCCGAGACTTACGCTTTGCGTATGGAGCGCACTGGCTGGGGGCAGCGCCTTGTCCAGGTGTGGCGTCCTGGCGCTGGAAGCCCGCACCTACGTGCAGGTCTGGCTGTATGCGGCGTTCGGCTTCGGCGTGCCGGGTTTCATCATCTGGTCAGTTCTAGGACCGCGTTCGCATTGGCCGATCGGGCCGGCCACCTATGCCATGACCATCGCGTTGGGCGGCGGGCTACGGCGGAGCAGGCGACTGAACCGGCGCACGCAGCGGGGTGACGCGCCGAGTCCGCCAGCATCAATAGCCCTGCTCAGCGGGCTAGTCGCTGGCCTGCCTCGACTCGGCGTACCCGACCGCTCTCGCCGACCTTGCGAGCACCGAGGGCAGCAGGAGCCTTGGGCGCAGTACCTCCGGACCCACGGGGTACGAGCAGCAAGCACTGTTACGAAGAGCTTGCCCAGGCGTAACCTCTCTAGCCCTTGAGGCGCGGTGCCTCCATCTCGCGCCAGAGTGCCCACAGCAGTGGGTCCTGCGAATCCGCAGCGCCGCTAGCAGGGTTCGCGGTGCCGCATGAGCCGGATTGGCGAATAGGCACTCGCTGTCGTCCGAATGGAGGGGCTGGTTGGCTTGTTCAGGCTCGGCCATTGAAGCTCCATCTCGCGGAGGTCAGGTGACAGCCGGACCATGCCGAGCCAGCAGCGAGAGTTACCTCCGCCTGCTCGGTCCGAGGAGGACAGAATGACCGTGCTACGCGGGACCAGCATCGGTCGCTGGCTGCTGGCGGGTCGTGAGCGCCGTCATGGCCGAGTCATCCGAAATCGCCCGCTAGACGTCCAATGTCAACGAACCCCGAGGAGGAGGATTCACCAGTGAGGCTTGGAATCGGTGCAGGGCCGGTTTATCAGCGGCAGGATCGGCGGTCGCCGCAGGAGCAGGAGCGGTAATGGCGGGATGGGCTGCCTGGCGGTCCTCGCCGTCCTGCTGGCCTTTGCCCCGCCACCTACATGCACTGGTGGTCGCTGTTCGTGTACGTGCCGGTCGCCGTCGTCGCCGTCGCCGCACTCGTCAAGAGCAAGAGCAAGGTGAAGGGCCATGCCCGCTCGGAAAGCCTCGTCAAGGCTGCTGCGGTCAAATCCGGGCGGAGGGTGGCCGGTGGCAACCACTTCACCCACGATGACGGCACGGAGACGGTGGCAGTCGTTGACTACGCGGACGAGATCCAGCCGTCTACGGTGTCAGGGGCACAGACCTCGACCCGATCCCCCGTCACCTGTGGCCTTCGGCCGTTAGTGACGAGATGTGGGCTAAGCACTATGCGGCACAGCAGCAAGGGGCCGACCGGGAAGCGCGCGCTGCGCAGGAGCAGGCCGAATACGAGGCCGATCTGGCCGCACATGCCGACCGGCTAGCACAGTCCTACAGCGGCAGTAGCCGCATACTGCACCTAGATGACGGAGCGCCAGGCGGGCTGACCTATGTCGTCGTGACGGTGGCTGGCATGACGCGCATGTATTGAGATCCCCTCTGTGACCAGGCACGATGTTACCGCTGGTGACTGTGTGGCAGCGGTTAACTGTGGCCTAGCGTCAGAGGCCACTAGCGCGAACATCTCCGACCTCGGCGAGGAGGACGGCCACCGCGGACTGCGGGTGTGCGGCAATGGTACCCAGGGTGTCCTCATTGCTCGCGCCGTCGGCCCGGGCAACGCGCATTCCGGCGAGCGGGTCAGGCGGTCGCGCCGAGCCCATCCCGGGTGAGGTGCTGTCCATCCCACGCGACCTGACCGCCCTGGATCACGAGTTCCACCTGCTGCAGGCACTCGATGTCCTGCAGCGGGTCGCCGGTGACGGCGACGATGTCCGCGGTTGCGCCCGGCTCGATGACGCCGGCTGTCCCGGCCAGCCCGAGCAGCTCCGCGGCCCGCGAGGTGCCGGCCTGCAGCGCATGAGCCGCGGGCATCCCCAGCGCGGCCATCAGGGTGAACTCCTCGGCCTGGGACACCCTGGTCCACTCGAAGCCGCCGACGTCGGTGCCGAGCACGATCCGTACGCCTGCCTCCAGGCAGTTGACGAATGATCGGTCGTGCGCGGCCCGCACTACCTCGGTGATGTGCGAGCCGTGCGCCGCGTGCTCGCGAGTGACCAGGAGGGTCGGCACCAGGGCCGTACCCCGGGCGGCCATCTCGGCCGCAAGCTCGGGCGAGATAGCAAAGCCGTGCTCGATCGAGTCAACGCCGGCGGCTACGGCCAGCGCTGCCCCGCTGAGCGTCAGCGAGTGCGCGGCTACCGGAATGCCTTGCCGGTGCGCCTCGTCGACGAGCGCATGGACCTCCTCCTCGGTCCATACCAGCGGGCCGTCCGGATACCCCCCGTCGCCCGCGGGCGGATCAAACCGCTCGCTCACATATATCTTCAGGCAGTCGATGCCATATGCGATCTGCGTTCGGACCGTCTCACGGCAGGCAGCCGAGCCGGTGCAGCTGTCGATGCCGACTGGGAACGTCATGCTGTGGCGCTCGCCGGGCAGCGGATAGCGTCCGGTCGACCGTATAGCGGGCCCTGCGACCAGCATCCGCGGCCCAGGGACCATGCCCTCGCGGGCGGCATCCCGCAGGCCGACATCGAAGTAGCCGGCCCCCTCGGTGCCGAGGTCGCGGATCGTGGTGAATCCGTGCCGGACCGAGATGGACATCGCCTGCACCGCGCTGGCTGCCCGATGACCGAGGTTCTCCTCGGCCATCTGCCGCGCCAGCTCGAACTCGTCATAGCTGCTGCGCAGCAGCACGTGGGTATGCGCGTCGATGAGCCCCGGCAGCAGGCTGGTGCCGGGCCGTTCCAGCACCGGCCAGCCGTCCGGCGCGGAGCGGCTGACGCCACTGATCAGCCCGTCCTCGACGAGCACCACCGTGCCGTCAGCCCAGGCGCCCGACCGCGCGTCGAAGACCCGGTCGCCGGCGACGGCAAAACGCCAACCGGCCTGAGGAGCCGACCCTGCTGAGGTTCCCATCTCGGCACCCAACCACTTTTGCGGGATATCTGACGGTCCGGATCCTACGGCAGCGGCCCGTCCGCGAGATGCAAAGAGTAACTCTGCTCATGACTGCCGGATGATGGCCGGCCGCGGGCACCTGGAGGCGCGAAGCTACCGGTAGGAGCCGGTTGAGAAGCGAAGGGTCTTGGCCTGGTTTCTGTCATGGCCGTAGATCATCGAAGCGCGCTCGCGGTCCGCCTTGTCACGCAAGGCCAGGGCACTGGTGCGTGCCGTCTCCGGGTCCGCCTGGCCGCCCCACGCGTCGTGGTCGTAGTTCTCCTGACAGTAGACAGCATCACCGCAGATGATCATGTTGCCGCTTTCCGGAAGCCGCAGCAGAACCGACTGGTGGCCTGGCGCGTGACCAGGCGTCGGGATCACTTCGACACCAGGGAACAGCGTGGTCTCGCCGTCGAGGAGTTCGTAGCTCAGGGCCGGCAAGTTCCAGTACTGGTTAGGAAAGGCGGGGTTGTCCTTGGCGTAGTAGTAATGCTCGCGCTGGACAAAGAACGTCGCGTCCTTCAGCAGGTCGTTGTTGCCGGCGTGATCGAAATGCAGATGCGTGTTGATCACATACCTGATGTCGGCGGGCGCGATCTCCAACTCCGCGAGTCGCCACAGCAAGCTGTCCTCCCGCCGCATATCCGGCACCAACGCGTCGGCTAGGGGTGTGCCTCGCCAGGTCAGGTCGGGATCAGCTATGTGCAGGCGGCTCATCCCGGTGTCGATGAGCGCCAGCGAGTCGTCATCGAGGCGGATCAAGAACGCCGGCACCGGGATGTGGATGCGCTTGCCGTCCGCAATGCCCGGCGCGATGACCTCGTAGTTACAGCAACAGCCGCCAAGCGGCAGTATGTACAACTGCATCATGCATCTCCTGCCATCAGTGCCGTGGTGTCCTTGATCTTGGCCCGCATAGCGGTTTGCGCCGGCGCCCATCATCGTCCAGAACCCGGATCCGGCGCTGACATCGCCGACCCGGGCGAGGAACACGGGCACCGTGTGCTGCGGGTGTGCGGTAAAGGCGCGGAACCCGGATGGATAGGCATGCCGCGACACCGCGTCGGCGGCACCTGGCCGATCCGGCAGGCGTGCTGATCAGCCGGACCGATCCGCACGGCGCGCGCCGGGCGCAATGTGCCCGGCGCGCGCCGTCACCGCCTTATTTGGCGACGAACCGTCGACTGGCTTCCCCGGCGATCGGCAGCTTCTTGCTGTAGACCGCGTTGTTGCTGGCGGACATTACTTTGGTATCGAAGGCCATCTGGACCACCATGCTGGCAAACGCCTTCGACATGAACGTGAGGACCTTTGGATCGTTGTTGCTCAGGTTGTCGCACCACCTGAAGGGGTTGTCGACGCAGCCCCCGTCGAAGCTCGGAATGTTGCCTTCATAGTTGCCGAGAGACCCGCCGAACAGGTCGACCTCTCGTTGGGACTTGCAGCAGTCCTGCCCCGTCAGCAGGCCGCTGGCCGGGATCCCGGCTGCGTTGAAGCTGAACGCGTCGGTGCCGACCGGCGACAACAGCTCGTGATTCAGCCCGATCGAGTCGAAGTACCCGATCGCCTGATCACGCGCGACCGTTGACGCCTTGTACACGCGGTTGGGGAACGTCGACGATACGGTGCCACCGAAGAAGTCCGGCGCCGCTGGATCGAGGACGCCGACGATGTAGTTGGGGGTCGCAGTGACATCCGCGTCGAGATCGTAGCCGATGTGGCTCAGGTCGCTCGAGCTCAGGCTGTTGATGTAGGCCGTAGAGCCCAGGAGGCCGAGCTCCTCGCCGCCGAACCAGATGAAGCGCAGCTTGTTCAGCGGGTTCACGTTCTTCATCATCTGGGCTATGTCGAGGATCGTCGCGGAGCCGGAGGCGTTGTCGAGCATCCCCGCTCCGTAGATCGCGTCCAGGTGCGCGTCGACGACGACGACGTGGTTGTTGTCGCCGCCCTTCGAGTCCGCGATGACGTTGTAGTCGTCGGTGTTCGGCTTGACGATCGCCTTGATGGCCAGGTTCATGACTGGCAGCGCCGTGTTGTTCTGTACCGCCTGCTGATACTGGCCGTAGAGGCTCTGGCCGATGTCGAAGGACGTGAACGCGACCGGAATCGTGGGAATGATCGGGTTTCCTGCCGCGTCGACCAGGCTGCCGGAGAACAGAGCCGTGCGGCCCGGGTTGCCTTCGTTGAAGATGATGACGCCACTTGCCCCCGCGGCCTGGGCGTTCTGCACCTTCACGCCGAAGTTACACGCGCCCCGTTGAATGAGCGCGATCCGGCCCGCCACGAAGCCGCTGAAGTCGGACGCGGTACATCCGCTCGACGAGCTGGGCGTGGCCGTCGGCGGGATGATGATGCCGCCGGCCGGCTGAAGGGAAGCGTTCGTCGTCCCCGTGCTCTGCCCCGGATTCCACTCGACACCGACTCCGTAGTCGTGAGCGGTTGGCGACACTTCGCTCAAGACGGGGAGAGCCGTATAGGCGAAGTAGTTGAACTTATACGTCTGGATCGTGACGTCGTAGCCGGCCTGGGTCATCAGCCGAGCGACGTAGTCCGCCGACGCCTTGTAGCCCGGTTCGCCGGAGTTGCGCGAAGCATGCCCGTCCGGGCCCGGATTGGCGTCCGCGATCGCCTGGAACGCCTGCATGTGACTCCAGAGGTCCGCCGTCTGGACGCAGGGCAAGAGCTTGCTCGGAGTGTCGTTCACCTGGGTGTCGCACTGAGCTGATGGGGTCGCACTCGCCTTAGGCGCCGCGAGAAGTCCTAGCCCGACAGCCGCGCAGAGCAGCACCACCCACCAACGCGCTCGTCGCAACCCTAAGTGTTGTGGCATGAGACCATCCCCTTCCGGTTACGTGACCCAGAGCCGCACAGGGAACATGGCGCGTCACGACGCGAACGTCTGCTGCGTCTCGACCACAGATCCTCGCGCCTCACACCACTCCTCGGCTCCGATGAGGTGGCTCGATGCTACGTCCGCCCTAGGTTGCCTGAAAAGAACCCCCTTTGTCGATCATGAGGCCTCGCAACCCGGGCGGCAGGTGTCGTCGCCGCCACGCTGAGTCCGCCGCCCCGCCGCTGCGACGGGTCGATCCGGATCCGCTGGCCGCGTGAGGTTAGCCTGTCGGCGTGGAAAGCAGAAGCATGCCAGGCATCCCCGCGTCCCACCGCGACCTGCTCGAAGGTCAGTTCGCCACGCTCGCTACGGTGGGCGCAGACGGGCGTCCGCAGCTGTCGGAAGTCTGGTTCCTCGCAGACGGCGAGACGATCCGGACTTCGCTCAACACCGCGCGGCAGAAGACCAAAAACCTCATCGCGAACCCGTCAGTGAGCGTGTTCCTCCTCGATCTGGCGAATCCTTATCGCTATCTCGAGATCCGCGGCGACGCTGAGATCTCCCCGGACGATGACTATTCGTTTGCTGACCAGGTCGGCGCCAAGTATGGCGCGGACCTCCGCGAGCACGATCAGGCTGGCCAGTCGCGCGTTATCGTCACGATCCGCCCGGTGCGGCTCAACGCAGTGGACATGAGCAGCTGACTCTGACGGCCGCTGGGGCCGGCCATGGCGAGGTTAAGAACTCGTCAGCGATCACGCGGGTCAGCGCCCTTCTTGTGACGAAACGTGCCTACTAGGCCGGCCGTCTGTGGATGGCGACGGGGTGATCGACGGCCCAGCTCAGACCGCAGCGAGGGCGACGAACAGGCAGATGTGCCCGCTGCGCGCAAGCGGCGCATGTCCTGGCTGACGGAGATCGTCGTGCTCGTGATCGTTGCCTTTGTCATCGCCCTGACCATGAAGACTTACCTAGTGCAGCCATTCAAGATCCCGTCGGGGTCGATGGAGGACACCCTTCTGGTCAACGACAAGGTGCTGGTGAACAAGCTCGTCGGGCACCTCAGCCAGATTCACCGTGGCGACGTGGTGGTGTTCAACGGCGAGGGCTCCTGGAACGCGCCTGCTCCGTCCAGCCGCGACCCGCTGGTCAGGATCTACCGCAACGTCGTTGGCATGTTCGGCCACGGCTCGGGCCAGACCGACTACATCAAGCGCGTGATCGGACTGCCGGGCGATCATGTGCGCTGCTGCGATGCTCAGGGCCGGCTCACGGTGAATGGCGTGCCGCTGCAAGAGAGTGGCTACCTGTATCCGGGCAGCGCGCCTTCCGCGATCAGGTTCAGCATCCTGGTGCCGCCTGGTCGGCTGTGGGTGATGGGCGACCACCGCGAGGATTCCTCGGACTCCCGAGCCCACGACTGCCTGGTGCGGGGTGCCGAATGCCAGCCCTGGGATCGCTACGGGACCATCCCCGAGAGCTCGGTTATCGGCCGGGCCCTCGTGGTGGTCTGGCCGCTGAGCCGGATGAAGGTGCTGAGGGTCCCGGCGACGTTTGACCAGGCCGGGATCTCCGGTCACGCCGCTCTCGCGGCGGCAGCCGCCGCCGATCTGCTGGCCGCGGGAACGCGGCGCGCGGTGCCCGCTGATCCGGAGCTGCCGCTCGGCGCAGGCGCCGCTGCCGCGTTGCCGCTGACGCTGCTGGAGCGCAGGATCCGGCTGCGCCGGCGGCGACGCTAGCCGCGGTTACTCGGGATCCTCGCCCACAACCCCGTCGACGGACTCCCGGATGAGGTCGGCATGACCAACGTGGCGCGCGTACTCCTCGATCATGTCCATCAGGAGCCGTCGCAGGCTGGGAGTCCGGCCGTCCCCCCAGGTGAAGGCGGCGGGCCGGTCGAGGCCGCCGTCGGCGACGGCCTCGGCTACCAGGATGCGGGATCTGTCCGCCGCTTCCCGCCAGAGCGCCATGAGCTGCTCGGGGCTGTCCGCCGCCGCCGAGTGCCACTCCCACTCCCAGTCGCTGTCGGCATCCCAGTCCACCGTGTCCCAGGGCGGGTGAGGATCCCGGCCGTAGAGCTTGACGGTGAACATGTCGTCCTCGACTAGGGCCAGATGCTCGAGCAGGCCACCCAGGGTCATGCTCGACGGGCCGAGGGTCGCTCCTAGCCCAGCTGAGTCCAGGTTCCCGCACTTCCATGCCACATACCGGCGCTGACGTTCCAGGGCGCCGAGGAGCGTGTCGACCTCGCTGCCGGCCACTGGCGGTTCGTGCAAAATCGCGTCGTTGTTATCCACGGCAGAGACAATAGAGTCCGTTCCGGACGGAAAGCTTCCGGGTTCGAGGAGCGTGATGACGTACGACGTGAGCCCTGCCGCGAGGGCGATGCTGGCGCTGGAGATGATCCAGGACACCCCCGGCATCACCGCTCACACGCTGGGAAAAAGACTCGGGGTTACGGACCGCGCGGCCCGGCGCTATGTCGCGATCTTGCGGGAGGCGGATCTGCCGATCGACTCGGTCAGCGGTCGCTACGGGGGCTACCGGGTAGGGCGCGGCTTGCGGCTGCCGCCGCTAATGTTCACCCCCGCCGAGGCGATGGGCATGGTCATGGCCGTCCTGGAAGGCCACCGGCAGGCCGCTGATCCCACCGACCTGGTCGGCGGCGCGCTGGCCAAGATCCTCAGGGTCTTGCCGGAGCGGGTGGCGGGGCCGGTCCGAGCCGTCCGCGAAGTTTCCGCTCCGCCCCCGGCGGGACAGGGGCGGGTCAGCCCTGAGCTGACGAATCGCCTGATCGAGGCCTGCACCGCGGCGCGGCGGGTGCGCCTGGTGTACCGGATGGGCGAGGCGGCTGAGCGGGTCATGGAGGTCGACCCGTGGGCCGTCGTGCTGCGGCACAGTCGGTGGTATCTGCTGGGCTGGTCCCACACCGTGCAGGCGCAGCGCGTGCTGCGCGTGGACCGGATCGCCGCGATCGAGATCCTGCCCGACACTTTCACGCCACCACCGGAACTCGATGCACTGCGCACCCTTGAGGAGCACCTGTCCCAGGGCTGGACCTACCCGGTCGAGGTCCTGGTCGACGCCTGCATCGGCGAGACATCGCGGTGGGTGCCGAGAAGCCTGGCCCGGCTGGAGGAGGACGGGGGCCGGACACGTCTTCGGGGGACGACAGATGACCCGGACTGGTACGCCCGGCAGCTCGCCGCGATCCCGGCAACCTTCCGCGTCCTGGCGTCACCTGAACTTCAGCGTGCCACCGCTGCCCTCGGGCAGCGGCTCATGCACGCCGCGGACTGATCCAGGCTGCTGACGGTGCCAGGCTGGTCTCAGCAAGCCAGCAGGACCAGTAAGCCGCCGCGCCGGAATGCTATCTGGGGACCTCGTCGTGGGACGGCACCTGGCCCAGCTCGCCCAGCGCCGTGAACCCCAGAGCGATCAGAGCTTTCGATGCTGCGGTACGTGCTGGTCGGCGACGACAGAGCCAAGTCGATGATCGGCTTGGCCGCCACGCCGGCAAAGTACACAGGACCGCGGCGGCTCGCGGGGGCCGTGGCATGATGGCGCGAGTGCAGAGCGTGTATGAGGCCGTCGGCGGCGGCGAGGGATTGCTCGGCCTAGCCGAGGCGTGGCATTCCCGGGTGCTGGCTGATGAGATCGTCAGCCACGCCTTCAGCCACGGCTTCCGTGCTGATCACAGTGAACGGCTCGCCGCGTACTGGGCTGAGGCCCTGGGAGGCCCGGCCGCTTACTCCGGCGCCTATGGGGACGAGACCTCGGTGGTGCGGATCCACAGCGGCAACGGCCCGCATGCGGAGATGGACCGCCGGGCGATCGCCTGCTTCGACCAGGCGATGCAGGACGTCGGGCTCGATGCGAACGGTCCGCTCCGGCAGGTGCTGCACGACTATTTCGCCTGGGCCACGACGACCACCATGTCGCGCTACCACGAGTCTGCTGACGACGTTCCCGAGGGCCTGGGCATTCCGCGATGGTCGTGGGACGGGCTGCAGCGCTGACTGGCGTACCGGGAAGGCGGGCGTTCCGGGAACCCTGACGCTCGAGGAAAGCCGGGGTGGGCGCGTGGTCAATGCGCCTGCATGGCGGTCCGGCTCAGGAAGCCGGACCCGGTGGCGCCCCCGGCATCGCCGGGCAGAATGGCACAAGCCGGCAAAGGCGCGGGATTCTGGTCCGCCAGCCAGACTGACGGGATTTCGCTTCGAAGAGCAGCAGCGCGACGTGCGCCAGTCAGGCAAGAACCGCCACGTACCGCCAGTCCAGGACATCGCGGGCGTCGGGAGCGTCGGCCCTGACCAGGGAGCGCAGGTGCACGAGGCCGCCGCCGCCCGGCAGGTAGTCGACCTGCTCGACAGTGATCACGCTGCGCAGCGTGTCGCCCTCGCGGACCGGCGCCAGATGATCACAGCCATGCCAGCCGGTCACGGTGACCAGCGAAGGCAGCGCGCGGGTGGCTTGCGACAGCGCCAGGCCGATGGCATGCCCGCCGTAGACGAGCCGCTCGCCCCCGGCTGCGACCTTGTCGTGATGCACCGCGGCGATGTTGATTGTCAGCCTGGCCAGCTCGGGCGCGCTGGACACCACGTCGCCCCCTGCTATCTGGAAGGACTCCCCCGCGTGCAGCTCGGCTGGCCGCGGCCCGGCTGCCCGCTGTGCGAACCGGTCCAGCCGCCAGCCGCTGACTGGCGCGTCGAAGGTCGGCGGCGGGGCATCCCGGCCGACCAGCTCGAGGTCGTCGGCGTGCCCGGTCTGCGCTGCCGGGTCGCGCAGCGGCAGCATGGCGCACCGCCAGAAGTCCAGCACCGGCCGGCTCTCCTGGTCGGTCGTGGTGATCCGCAGCGCCGCAAGGCCCGTGGCAGCCCGGCCGTCGCGCGGCTTGTTCTGCCGGAGCGCGACCACCTGAGTCACCGTCGCCAGCGTGTCGCCGATCAGTGGCGCGCGCCGGAATGCCAGCCCTCGGTAGAACAAGTTGGCCTTGACGTGCTGCGTCACCACCGTGGACTGGCCGATGGCGATGTCCCAGACCAGCCCAGGAGGGGCCAGCGGGCCATCGCCGGTGACGTAGTGGCACAGTTCGTGATCGAGGGTGAGCGCCAGCCGGTCGCCGGTGATGGCCTGATGCGCCGCGGCCAGCCCGGGGCTCAGCGTGACGGCGGGTGCACTCGTGAACTCCTGGCCAATGGCCAGTTCATCGAAGAACGGCCCCTGGCCGGCGAGCGATGCCATCGATCATGCTCCTTTGGCCGCGGCCTATCCGGCGAGTCTTCTCACTAGCATGAGACGGGAACGTGGTAGTTAGCGCCCAAGGGAGCACGACAGTGAGCGGTCTTTCGGCGGAAGAGAGGGCGGTCGTCGACACGGTCGCGGAATTCGTGAACCGCGAGGTCCGGCCGGTGGCACGCGAGCTCGAGCACCTTAACGAGTATCCCGAGAAGCTCATCGGCCAGATGAAGGACCTCGGCATTTTCGGCCTCGCGATCCCCGAGCCCTACGGCGACGCCCCCGTCTCGACGTCCTGTTACGCCGCCGTCACCGCCGAGCTGGCCAGGGGCTGGATGAGCCTGGCCGGCGCGATGGGTGGCCATACGGTGGTTGCCAAGCTGCTGCTTCAGTTCGGCACCGAGGCCCAGAAGGAGCGCTATCTGCCGCGGATGGCGACCGGCGAGGTGCGGGCCACGATGGCGCTGACCGAGCCGGGCGGTGGCTCCGATCTGCAGGCGATCACGACCATCGCCCGGCCGGACGGGGCTGGATACCTGGTCAACGGGGCCAAGACCTGGATCACCAATGCGCGCCGCTCGCAGCTGATCGCCCTACTGTGCAAGACCGATCCCGCAGCGACTCCGCGGCACAAGGGCATCAGCATCCTGCTCGTTGAGCACGGGCCAGGGCTCGTGGTGTCGCGTGATCTGCCCAAGCTTGGTTACAAGGGCGTGGAGAGCTGCGAGCTGTCGTTTGCCGACGTCCGCGTGCCCGCCGATGCGGTACTCGGCGGCGAGCCGGGCCGCGGGTTCGCCCAGATGATGAAGGGCCTGGAGATCGGGCGCATCCAGGTGGCCTCGCGGGCGGTAGGCGTCGGGCAGGCGGCGTTCGACGATGCGCTGCAGTACGCGCAGGAGCGGGAGAGCTTCGGCCAGCCGATCTGGAAGCACCAGCAGATCGGCGCGTACCTGGCGGACATGGCGACGAAGCTGACGGCTGCGCGCCAGCTGGTCCGGTTCGCCGCTGAGCGCTACGACGCGGGCGAGCGGTGCGACATGGAGGCGGGGATGGCCAAGCTCTTCGCCTCCGAAGCGGCGATGGAGATCGCGCTGACGGCGATGCGGATCCATGGCGGTTACGGGTATTCGACCGAGTTCGACGTGGAGCGCTACTTCCGGGATGCGCCGCTCATGATCGTCGGCGAGGGCACCAACGAGATCCAGCGCAACGTCATCGCCCAGCAGCTGGTCTCGCGCGGCGGGCTCGGCTAGGCCCGGCGGTGGTGCAGGGCGCAGCTGGCCTCAGCGGGTCGCCGGCTCCGGCGACTGCTCCGGCTGGGCAGGTTCCAGGCGCGGCGATCGGGTCACTGGGTCCCACTCGGGCAGGCTCAGCAAGCTCGCGGCGTTGACGAGCCCTGGCTTCGGCTTCCCATCGAGCGCGAGACCGCCGCCGGGAGGCGGTGTCTTCGGCCGCGGCGGTTTCGTGCCGCCCCCGCCGCCGCCGCCTGGCCGCAGTCCCCTGTTGCCCGCCGCGAAGAGCCCGCCCCAGGCACCGATGCCAGCACCGAGGAACGGGAAGATGATCAGGATGAGCAGGTAGCCGGCCACGGCGTGGCTGGCGTAGACCTCGAACCGGTACAGCGAGCTGGGCGGCAGGTCGCCGCCGGGAATCGTCCACTGGATGCTGCTCGCCGCGTGCGGTGCGATCGCGATCGTGGCGATGCCGAGGACCGAGACCAGTAGCGCGCAGGTGATGCCCACGCACAGGCCAGCCGCGACGCCCTGCCGGGCCCGGACGTTGCTGAGCGAGAGTCCGCCGTCGCGCTCGCGCCGCGACGTCCGCCGCGCCGCCATGACGACGGCTGCGATGGCCGCCGTAAACACCGCGGGCACGGCCATGACCTTGGTGATCTCGAACATCGTGCCGAGCATGGCGTTGGTGATATGCACCGGATTATCCATCGGTCGGAGCACGTAGACGGCCAGGCCCAGCAAGACGCCCGTCCCGGTGCCGATGACCGTCGCGGCCCGGCTCGCAGGTGGCCGGCGCGCCGTGATGGCCAGCAGGCCGGTCACATACGCCCCGATCACCAGCAGGAAGATGATCTCGCCAGCCCAAACGCCCGTCAGCCCCGGCCGCCCGCCGAGCTGGGCGAACTCGTGCCGCTCGACGGTCGCCTTGACGAGAATCAGCGCGGCTACCAGCGCGAACCCGGTGATACGCACGACCCGCGCGGTCCAGGACGTGCCGATTGGGCCGTATCTGCGCCGCACTGGCCAGTGCAGGACCGCGATCAGGCACGCAATCGCTGGCGCGCTGACCCGGCTGATGAGCGTCGCCGGATTCCCCGGTGCTCCCGGCCACGCCGCGCGCACGACGCATACTGCCGCGACGCTCAGCGCCAGCCAGTATCCGATCTTGCGCGGCATCAGGGCCTCCCCTACCATCCGCCACATCCTTGCTGCTAACAAGGCTAACTGGCGGTGCCGGACCGAGGCTTCGGCAGGTACCGGGAGGCGGGGTCTACAGCAGGCTGTCGACCTCGTGGACGTCCCCGCACGGCACGTTGAGTGCCGCGTGGTGATTGCGGATCGCCTCTTCGTCTGGTCCTTCGAGCAGGCAGTAAACCTTCCCGTCCGCGTTGTGGTACAGCTCGATCTGGCGCACGCCGAATTCGTCGGCCGTGGCCTCGCGCGTGCCCTGCGCGATCTGCTCGATGGCTTCGGCCTGCAGCTGCAGGTCATCGTGATAATCCATGAACCGGGGCATGGTGGTGCGCTCCATAACGAGAGATGTTGTGAAGAGACACTGTCCACCTCCGAGGCAGTGGTGTGCAGGTCGGCGCCGTTTCGCTCGCCCGGGCTATGGGTATCGAATGGCCGTTCGACGGTGGGGTGAGCGAATGAAAGGTGATCGCGTCGAGATCGTCGTCGATGTCGGCGACGGTACCCGGACGTACGAGGTCGACGCGACACGCGCTGGGCGCCGGGTCGAGGTCGAAACGCGACGCGGGCTGGTCGAGGTCACCGAGGTGACCCGCACCGGCTCGCCGGTGCGGACTGCACGCTTCATGGCCAGCCGGATCGTCTCACTTGTCGAGTACCCGGCCGCAGATCGGCCGTAGGCTAGGTCACCCCGGAGTCCGGCGATCAGAAGCGCACAGGCATGTGCTTGATGCCGTTGATGAAGTTCGAGCGCAGCCTGCTCGGCTCGCCGTCGGGCCGGATGCCCGGCATCCGCTGGACGAGGGCCTGCAGCAGGATCCGGAGCTCCAGCGCGGCTAGATGCCGGCCGAGGCAGAAGTGCGGACCGCCGCCGCCGAAGCCGACGTGCGGGTTCGGGTCGCGGCCGACGTCGAAGTGCTGCGCTGCGGCGAACACCGACTCGTCGCGGTTGGCGGCGGCGTAGAACACGACCACCTTGTCCCCGGCTGCGATCGGCCGCCCGCTGAGCACTGTGTCGCGCAGTGCCGTCCGGCGGAACAGGTTCACCGGGCTGACCCAGCGCACGATCTCCTCGGCGGCGGTGGGGATCAGCGACGGGTCAGCCAGCAGCCGCTGCCACTGATCGGGGTGCTCGAAGAGAGCGAGCATGCCGCCTGCGGCCGCGTTCCTGGTCGTCTCGTTCCCCGCCACGGTGAGCAGCAGGAAGAACAGGTCGAACTCGTCGCTCGTCAGCGCCTCGCCGCTGTCGTCGGGCTGGAGCAGCCGGCTGATGATGTCGTCGGCTGGCTGCTCACGGCGGCGCTCGGCCAGCGCGGCGCCGTAGGCATAGATCTCCGCCGCGGCGTTCTGCTGCGCCTGCGGGTCGATCTGGAACTCCGGGTCTCCCGCGCCGATCAGGAGGTTGGACAGCTCGAAGAGGCGACCGCGGTCTTCGACCGGGGCGCCCACGAGCTCGCAGATCACCCACAGTGGCAACTGTGCGGCGATCTGGGTGACGAAGTCGGCGGTGCCAGCCTGCTGGACGTCGTCGAGCAGCGTGTCGCAGATCTGCGCGATGTGCTCTTCCAGCCGGCCGATCATCCGCGGCGTGAACCCGCGGTTCACGAAGCCACGCTGCCGCGTGTGCTGCGGCGGATCCATGTTGAGCATCATCAGCCGCTGGAGCTCGATCTGCTGCTCCGGGATCTCCCCGAAGAGCGACAGTCGCTGGGCCGATGAGAAAGTCTCCGGGTGCCGCGACACCTGGCCGATGTCGTGATGCCGGGTGACGGCCCAGAATCCGGGCCAGCCGGGCTCGCCGCCGTGGGCGTGCCAGAAGACTGGATCGTGATCGCGCAGCCAGGCGAACTGCTCGTGCGGAGGCCCGCCGCGCTGGTAAGTGTCCGAGTCGACGAGATTGATCTCCGGCGCCGTCATATCACTCAAGATAGGTTCGTTCCGCCGCGACAGGAAGCGGCCGGCCGGGCCTGGCCCCGGCGTGCCGTGATTAGCGGGCGCTGAGTAGCACGCCGACCATGACGGCGGTCTGGCCGGAGCGATTCTGCCAGTCGTGCGGGACGCCCGGCTGCTGCACGACCGAGTCGCCTGGCCGGAGCACGACATCGGTGTGGCCGACCACGAGCGTCACTTCGCCGCGCAGGATCGTCACATAGTCGAGCGTGTCGGTCGCGTGCGCACCCTGGAACTCGGAGTGGCTGGCTTCGAGGACGTCTTCGGCGCTGTCGTCGTCGCTGCTTCCGCTGTCTGGCGCGATCTCCACGATCCGGAAGCACGCACCGCCGGGCGGCGGCTCCAGCGTCCACTCGCGTGCGGAGGCGTCGGCGTCGGTCGCCTCGACCGGCGGGCGATCGCTGACCCACAGCTCGGTCGTGGTGTAGCGGCCGGCGTGGATAACGGTCGGCGGCTGGCCCTGCCACAAGATGGCCGGCCTGCCGCTCGCGTCGTATCCGGTCACGACTCTCGTCACTGGCGTGCTGCTCACGCAGGCAGTCTAGAACCGCCCGGACATGCACACAGGGCAGAGTCAATTACATATCCGGGTACATCGTCCAGACTATGTTCGCGCGCGTAGTGGAGTCGTAACGTGGTGTCATAACCGGAGCTTGGCCATGGGGGACGAGCCCGGTGTGCGAAGGGTCGGCGGCTGATGTCTCCTAACACCTCCGGCACGTCCGGCACCATTCCGGACCGCTCCAGGCGCGGCTTGCTGCGCCGCGGCCGGGCCCGCTGGACCTGCCCCGACTGCGGCTTATCCACGTCCGACCCGGTCGCTGTCCGGCTGGGCTTCTGCTCCCCGTGCAACGACTTCACCGGCATGTGCGGCGCGGGCCGGAAGATCATCTGCCGGGATATGATGAGCGTGACCGCCTGGCATAACCCGTGTACGAGCCTCGGCACCGCGGCCTGGGAGATCATCCAGATCAACCAGGAGACCCAGGGGACGAGCCAGCAGGTCGCGCTCCTCTGCCCCGCGCACGACGCGCAGCTCAGGAACGGCCGGGCGCCATGGATCAGCCGGGCCGTGCCACTCGACGACGCGAACTGGGCTAATGACAACCGATCCTTGGGATCTCGAGCGCTTCACAGCGGCTCAGAGCGGGACGTACGAGCACGCCGTCGCTGAGTTGCGGCACGGCCGGAAGACGAGCCACTGGATGTGGTTCGTGTTCCCGCAGATCGCTGGACTCGGCCTCAGCGCGACGTCGAGGAGATATGCGATCACCTCACTCGCCGAAGCGACTGCCTACCTTGAGCATCCGGTGCTCGGTCCGCGGCTCGTCGAGTGCGCGTCGATCCTTGCCGGGCTGTCCGGCTTGACCGCCGAGCAGATCTTTGGCGGCATCGATGCGCAGAAGCTGCGGTCTTCCATGACGTTGTTCCTGCATGCCCAGCCGGACCAGCACGCCTTCCGGCAGGTACTGGACAAGTACTTCGGCGGGGCTGCCGATCCCGCTACCGAGCAGCGCCTCTAGCGGCTGCGGACGACAGTCCTGCGTCGCCCGGCAAAGGCCGCGATATCCCCCGGCTCAGCTCGCTGTCTGATGATCGGCGGACGCGTAGCTCCCCGTTCCCAGAAAGGTTAACGTTACTTATCGCGGTCAGTTTGCCCGGTTCGTGGCCACCCTGGATGGAGAGTGCCGAATGAACCCACTCACGCGCCTCGCCGGCCTGGCCGTTGACCGGGCGATGGGACTGGCCGGGCCGGGCGTGCCGGTCGTCGTGCGGCGCGACGTCGGCACGGCGATGCCCGATGGCGTCGTGCTGCTCGGTGACCATTACCGGCCAGCGCGGGAAAGCGGGCCGCTGCCGGTGGTGCTGATCCGCTCGCCGTACGGCCGGGCCGGCCTGGCAGGCGCCATCTTTGTCGCGCCGCTGGCCCGCCGGGGTTTCCAGGTTTTCGTCCAGAGCACGCGCGGCACGTTCGGCTCAGGCGGCCAGTTCCGCCCGTTCCTGCATGAACAGGCCGACGGCCTGGCCACCGTGGCGTGGCTGCGCGAGCAGCCATGGTGTGACGGCCGCGTCGCGATGACAGGCGCCAGCTATCTCGGTCACACTCAGTGGGCGATCGCACCGTACGCGGACCCGCCGCTGGAGTCAGTGTCGCTGAACGTCACGGCCGCGCGGATCACCTCCGCGTTCTACGAGCACGGCGCGCCCGGCCTCAAGAACGCTCTCAACTGGACCGGCCAGATCGGCCGGCAGGAGCGCGGTGTGCTGCCGTCGGTCGTGCCGAACCCCCTGCGGCTCGCTGCCATGCGGCGAGCGCTGCACCAGACACCGCTCCAGGCCGCGGACGTGGCGGTTGCGGGCGCGCCGGTGCCGTTCTGGCGCGACTTCGTCGAGCATGCGGCCCCCGGCGACGACTTCTGGGCGCCCGCCGACCACCACGGCGCCGACCTGAGCCGGCTGCCGCCGGTCAGCATGGTGACGGGCTGGTGGGACCTGTTCGTCGCCGACCAGTTGCGTGACTATGCGGCCATCCGAGCGGCGGGCGTCGAGGCCAGGCTCATCGTCGGCCCGTGGCTGCACGGCGAGCCTGGCGAGATCAGGGCCGCCGGCCGGCAGGATATTGAGTGGCTCCGGCATCACCTGTCCGGCGGTCCGGCACCGGCCGGGCCGCCGGTGCGGGTGTATCTCCAGCAGGCCGGCACGTGGCTAGACCTGGCGGACTGGCCACCGCCCGCCACAGCTGCGGTGTACTACCTGCGCCAGGGCGGTGCACTGGCCGCGGACGCCGAGCCTGGCGATGCGCCCCCTGGCTGCTTCGTTTATGACCCAGCCGATCCGACACCTACGGCCGGCGGCCCGGTGCTCGCGCCACCTGGCAAGCAGGTCGACAACGCTGACATCGAGGCCCGGCCCGACGTGCTCACCTTCACCAGCGAGCCGCTCCCCGCGGACCTTGACCTTGTCGGCCCGGTCAGTGCCCGTGTCTACGTCCGCGCTTCGCTGGCGTATGCCGATGTGTTCCTGCGCCTCTGCGACGTCGACGACAAGGGCGTATCGCGCAACGTCGTCGACGGCATCCGGCGGCTCAGCCCGCAGACGGTGCCGGGGCCTGACGTCGAGGTCGGCGCGGACGGCGTTCTGGCGGTTGACGTCGAGCTGTATCCGACCGCTTACCGGATGCTCGCCGGGCACCGGATCCGACTCCAGGTCAGCGGCGGCGCGTTCCCCCGCTACGCCCGCAATCACGGCGACGGCCAGCCGTTCGGTGCGGCGACCGCCATGCACCAGTGCGGATTCGAGATATTCGCCGATGCGCGGCATCAGGCACGTGTCGTGCTGCAGGTGCTGCAGGCGGCTAGCCGCGCCTGCTAGCAGCAAACTGGCTGGTCAGGCGGCTTGCCTAGGTGGCGGGTGGCTGTGGTGCGTAATGCCGCGCTGAATTCGCTTACCGCCCTGATGGCGCTCAGATCTCCCGATCCTGGCCCAGAAAACGGGACTTGATGCTGAACCTCAGGCGCCAGGCTCTCGTGTCATATGTGTTCAGGCATGGCGGCCGCCACTCCAGCACCAACAGCATTAAGGACAAGCCATGTCGTTCACTCCCACCCGATCATTGGCCGGACTGGCACTAATCGGGGCATTGGCCGCGGGCTGCGGCACTGCCGTGACAGCGCAGCACCCGGCGCCGAAGGCGCCCGCAACGCACCACCCGGCACCGACGCACGCCATGGTCACGCCGCCGCCCGCGGCGCCGACGCACGCTCCGGTCACCACGCCGCCAGCCGCGCCAACGCACGCTCCGGTCACAACGCCCCCCGCGGCGCCGCCGACACACGCACCGGTGGTGGCGCCGCCCGCGCCGCCGCCAGCCCCGTCGCACTCTGCGAATCCCATCCCGCAGGGGAACGGTGGCGATCATGACAGCGACAACAACGGCGGCCCCAGCGACGGCGACGGCAACGTCTAGCTCCGGACAGCGCACCCACAGCCGGCCGTCGGTCCCGCGGAGAGCGGGCCCGACGGCCGGGCTGAACGAGAGGGGAATCCAGTGACCGCTCGTATACCGCGGCGCGCTCGGCATGGATTGGCTGCGCTCGCGGCGATGGCCGTCATTGCCGTCGCCGTCGTCGCGTTTGCCCTGCCAGGGCGGACGCCGAAGTCCCCGTTCCCTGCCATGGCGCCCGCGCCGGCTGGGTGGACCCACGTGACCCTGCCCGACGGGACAGCTGTGCTGTCCTACCCGCCGTCCCTGCAGCGAGTCGCCGGCGACACCGACGCCGTGTCCGCTGCCCGGCTAGGGCCCGGTGGCGCCTACCGGCTCTACCTCAACGCCACTCCCCGGCAAGGCAGTGAGAACTTGCGGCACTGGGCTTCCTTCCGGCTCCGGCTGCTGCGCTCCGACGATGCGGCATCGGCCCGGCTAGTCGCCGCCGGACAGCGCATCGGGTTCCGCGGCGGTACCGGATCGTGCGTCATCGACAACTATGTGACCCGGATCGGCGGCCACCACTACCAGGAGATCGCCTGCCTGGTGCAGGGACGAACTAGCGCCAGCGTCATCGTCGGGGCCGCCCCGGCCGCCACGTGGGCACAGGCGCGCCCGCTGTTGCTGCGGGCAGTCGCCGCCTACCAGGTCCGGTGAACACGCCCGCGGACGTGAACGCCGGGCACCTCACAAAGCCGCCGACCAGGTTCACCCCGCCAGATGACGACGTCCTGAGCGAGAACACCTGGCCTCGATGAGAGGACGGTCAGCCGCCGGCGGGGCCCAGCCCGGCGACCACGGCGTCGACTGATAGCACGGGATGGTTCTTGTTCACGCAGGTGTACCCGTTGAACGGCAAGCCGACCGAGGCGGTCAGGTTCGGTGGGTAGACCAGGATTCCGCTCGCGGTCGTCAAACCGCACGGGCCCGCTGAGTAGTTTTGCGCATCGACCACTGCGATCTCCGCGCTGGCCACGGCTCCGGACGCGAGCGTCACCAGCGTCGCGTGGCTGGCGTGGCTCCGGGTCGCCGCCGGTCCGACCTGGACGGCGTAGGTCTCGCCGGTAAAGGACACGCCGGGGAAGCGTGGGCAGTGTCGAAGTAGCGGTGAGCCAGGTCGTCACGTATGCGGGTGATCTGGGTCCAGGGGATGCCGGGCTGGGTGTCGAGCAGGTCGGCGGGCAGTGCCTTGACGGCTTCGCCGATCTCCAACAGTCGGATCCTGACAGCGTCGAAGACCAGGCCGTCAGCCAGAGTGCCGCGCTGCAGGTGCGAGCCGATCGCGTCGATGGCGGCTTGTATGTCAGCCAGCCGCTGCCGATCCCGGTAGCTCACAGCGGCACCAGGTCTCGGCCGACGCGCGCGCGGACGTCCGGCTTGAGGTCGGCGGCC
>DASXKI010000198.1:0-3121 GCA_036496945.1 Streptosporangiaceae bacterium
CGATCAGCGACAACACCACGCTCACGGCGCCGATGACGATCGCGCTCGTGACGATTGAGGTGCTGTAGGTGCCCAGCGCGAAACCGACCACGAGATTGTCGAGGCTGAGCGCGAGGCCGGTCAGCAGCAGCCGACCGCGGCCAGAGCGAGCTGGCCCGGCAGGTGTGTCCTCCGCCGGGCGTCGCCGCTGGCGAAACGCGCTGACCAGCGCGTAAGCCCCGACCGCTACCAGCAGGCCCGCACCAACCCAGCGCGCGGCATGCCCGAGCGGATCGGCGACCTGCTCCCCCCGGACCAGCCCGAGCACCGGCATGCCCGACTCGAACGCGCCGAACACGAGCCCCACGCGGAGCCGGGTGCGACCGTCCACGCCGGAGACGCCGATGGCGATGGCGGCGGCGAAGTTCGACATCCCGACGGAGGCCGCCACCAGGAGCAGGGCGAGCATGCGGCTACCGTAGCCGCAATCGCACTGGCCAGCGACACGGCTGTCAGACGTGCCGGTAGCTCTCCGGGATGGTGCCCTCGACGTGCAGCAGCCGCACCCGGTCGGCGCGGTAGATGTAACGGGTGAGCCGGATCGGCCGGTCTGTGCTGTAGGAGGTCCGGTTGACGACGATCACCGGCGTCCCGCTCGCCAGCTTGAAGAAGTCGAATTCCCGAGCGTTCGGCATCCGTGCGCCGATCTCGTCGATGAAACCCTGCTGCGGATAGCCGAGCTCGGACAGCAGGCCGATGCTGCCAGCCTCGATCTCGCCGGCCTGCTCCAGCGCGGTGCCCTTGGCCAGATCGCTGGGGTAGTAGGAGTTGATCAGCTGCCACGGGACCTCGCCGATGAAGTACTGGGAGCGGCGGACCACGACCGGGTCGCCGGCCGCGACGTCGAGCTTCTCCGCCACGCTCGGGCTAGCCGATCCGGTCTCCACGATCAGCCGCACCATCTCCGGGTCGTCGGCGGCCGAGCTGACTACGGGCAGCGCGTGCGACGCGTGCTGCTCGCTCGGGGACGCGTGGATGCGGGACAGCAGCGCGGTGAATGGCTTAGTCGGCTCGAGCACGAAGGTGCCGAGACCCTGGCGGCTCACGACCAGGCCCTGGTTGATCAGCAGCGCGATCGCCAGCCGAACCGTATTGCGGGATGCGTCATACTCGGCGGCCAGGTCTGGCTCGCTCGGCAGTCGCTGGCCAGGCGCCAGCGCGCCGCTGCCGATCTGCGCACGCAGCCGGTCAGCGATCTCCTGGTACTTGGGGTGAGCCAACCTCGGTCTCCTCGCCCGCTCGGCCTCGCCTACTCGATGACGGCGCTCGCGCCCGGTACTCGCTGAAGGCTCTCGCGCCCGGCAGCCCGGTCCACCGGCGGGCTGGTCCACGGTCGGTCCAGCCCGCCGTCGAGACGGCCCAGGCGCGTGTCCGGCATCTCGCTCGGCTAACTACAGAAAGAATTGCCCGTTCAGGTCGTTTCAAACACTGGACTCATTGGTATGAGTCAGATGTGCAGAACCTTAGGGAAGGGTAGCGCGGTCAAGCCGGGTGGCGAAGAAGACACGCCGGGGCGCCGGGCTGGCACGAAAGGATGAGAAATGATCTTGTTGCTGGTCGCGGCGGCAGTGGTCGTCGCAGCCCCGATCGTCGCCGCAGTGCTGGTCACTATCGCCAGCCTCCGCGAGGACTCGGCTCGTTCCCTCACCGGCCGGCCGCCCGGCCCGCTCGCCGCAGCCGCACGCCGACTGCTCTGCCTGCGCACGAACGCGGACAACTACGCCGGGCGTCCGGCCGGACCGCCGCGATCTGGCCAGCATCTCCCGAGCGAGGCCTATCCCGAGATTCCGCTACCGCGGTCAGACGCGGACCAGACGCTCACGCTGCCGCGGTCCTGACACAAGCCCGCGCGGGGCGGCGCTCACCGGGGCGGCGCCGCCCGCGCGACACTTCCGCGGTCGCGCGACATCCGCACCCAGCCGTCCCTGGCGGCACCCCATAGCCGTCGGCGCGACACACCCGGCGACTGTCCGGCTCGGCAACCAGCTAGTCTCGCGCCCCGCCAGGTGACATGCCAGCTACCCTGCAGATCATGCGCGTGGCTCTTGGTCAGATCCCAATCAGCTCGGACCCGATGGCGAACCTCGACCGCGTCCGTGCGGCAGCGCATGCAGCCGCCGCCGCGGGCGCTGGGCTGGTGGTGTTCCCCGAGGGCACCCAGGCGCGCTTCTCCGCCGACTTGCGGGCGGTGGCCGAGCCGCTGGACGGGGAGTTCTGCCACGGTCTCGCTGACGTGGCCAAGGCCACCGGGCTCGCCGTCGTGGCGTGTGTGTTCGAGCCTGCGCCAGACGGCCGGGTATTCAACACAGCCGTCGGCTTCGAGCGCGACGGCAGCATGGTCGCCGTCTACCGGAAGATCCACTTGTTCGACGCGCTCGGCCACCGCGAGTCCGACAGCGTCGCGCCCGGCGATGAGGTGGTGATCGCCACCCTGGGCGGGCTCCGGGTCGGGTTCATGACCTGTTACGACGTCAGGTTCCCAGAACTGGCCAGGACGCTGGCGGCGAACGGGGCTGACCTGCTCGTGCTGCCTGCCGCCTGGGCGGCGGGCACGTTCAAGGAAGAGCACTGGGTAACGCTTGTCAGAGCCCGCGCGATCGAGAACACGATCTGGGTGGCTGCGGCCGGGCAGGTGCCGGACCCGGCCGAGTTGCCAACGCGGGCGCCTACCGGCATCGGCCGCAGCATGCTCGTCGACCCCATGGGCGTGGTCAGGCTGGACCTCGGGCCCGCCGAGGGCCTCGGCATTGGTGACGTCGACGTCGAGCAAACGGCAAGCGTGCGCGCGGTGCTGCCAAGCCTGGCGAACCGGCGCGACGATGTCCTGGCGAGGTAGCTATTCCGCTTCCGTGGCGACAGCGCGGTGCCGGCGGACTGCCCAGGCGGCCACTCCGGCGACCACGATGACGCCGACGGCGACGGCAAGGCCAGTCCCGACCCTCCGCGCGACCACCGCGTAAGCCGACCCGGCCAGGTAGCCGAGCGCGCAGTAGCCGACACCCCAGATCAGCCCGCCGATCACGTTGTACAGGGCGAACGTCCGGTACCGGACCGCGGCGGCGCCGGCCGCGGCCGGCATGAT
>DASXKI010000199.1:0-2916 GCA_036496945.1 Streptosporangiaceae bacterium
TCGGGTTCGTGTTCCAGCAGTTCTTCCTCGCCGAGCACCAGACCGTGCTGGCCAACGTCGCCGACGGGCTGCTGTACGCCGGCATTCGCCGCGACCAGCGGCGTCAGCTTGCGGCGACCGCGCTGGAACGGGTCGGGCTCGGGCACCGGGCCACCGCCCGGCCGGTCCAGCTGTCGGGCGGGGAACGGCAGCGGGTCGCCATTGCCCGGGCGGTGGCGGGCGCACCGACGATGGTGCTGGCCGACGAACCTACCGGCAACCTCGACTCCGCCACCGGCGCCGCCATCTTGTCCCTGCTAGAGGAACTCAACCGGCAGGGAACGACGATCATCATCATCACCCACGACGACGCAGTCGCCGGCCGGACGGGGCGGCGCATCGAGATGCTCGACGGCCGCATCATCGCCGACACCAGCCCCGTCCCCGTCACCGGCCAGGCGGACGCCGGCCCTCAGCCCGCGCAGGGAGGACCCTCATGACCACCACATCGGCCGCCCCGCTGGCGGCCCGGCTGCGGCCCGGGGACCTGGCCGCGCTGGCCAGCGTCGGGCTGCGGACTCGCAAGCTGCGCGCGACGCTGTCGGCGCTGGGCATCGCGATCGGCGTCGCGGCGATCGTCGCCGTCCTGGGCCTGGCCGCCTCCTCGAAGGCCGCGCTGCTGGCCGAGATCCAGGCGCTGGGCACCAATCTGCTGACCGTCACCAACGGGCAGACCCTGACCGGCGGTGTCGCCGAACTGCCCGAAGCGGCACCGGGCATGATCGCCCGGCTGCCCGGCGTCACCGGTGTCCAGGACACCGGTACCGTCGGCGGCGTCAGCGCCTACAAGTCACCGCTTATCCCCACGGTCGAAACCAACGCCCTCAGCGTGGACGCCGCCACCCTGGGCCTGCCCGCGGTGGCCGGCACCAGCCTCGCGCAGGGCCAGTTCCTGAACCCGGCGACCGCCCGCGAGCCGGTCGCGGTGCTCGGCGCCGCCACGGCGCAGCGGCTGGGCATCGACCGGATCCGGCCCGGGATGCGGATCTGGGCAGGCGGCATGTGGTTCTACGTGACCGGCATCCTTAACGAAGACACCTACGCCCCCGAGATCGACTCGGCGGTCCTGGTCGGCTTCCGGGCCGCGGAGAAGTACCTGCATTTCGACGGGCACGCGTCGCAGATCTACGTCCGCACTGTCGACACCCAGGCCGCCACCACCAACGTCGACGGCCTGCTCGGCGCCCAGGCCAACCCGGAAAACCCCAGCCAGGTCGACGTCTCCCGGCCGTCGGACGCGCTCACCGCCCAGGCCGACGCCCAGGGCACGCTCGACACCCTGTTCCTCGGCCTCGGCGCGGTCGCGCTTCTGGTCGGCGCGATCGGGGTGGCCAACATCATGGTCATCTCCGTGCTGGAACGCCGCTCCGAAATCGGGCTGCGCCGGGCCCTGGGCGCCACCAGGGGCCAGATCCGCGCCCAGTTCCTGGCAGAGGCAATCCTGCTGTCCCTGGCCGGCGGCGCCGCCGGCGTCATCGTCGGCGCGGCCGCCACCGCCGCCTACGCAGGCGGCCACGGCGAGACCGTCGTCATCCCGGCCCAGGCCTGGGCCGGCGGCCTGGCCGCGGCTGTCATCATCGGCGCCCTGGCCGGGCTCCTCCCAGCCATCCGCGCCGCCCGCCTGCCCCCAACCCAGGCGCTCTGGAGCATCTGACACCACAGTGCCCCATCCGGCGGGATGGGTGCCATCATCTGTGGGCGGTTTGCCCATGACGGCAGACCGGCCTACGGCTAGTCCAGCGACGATGCCCACCGAAGGCCCGCTCATGGCTGCCGATGAGAGCGGCCCGCCGACAACCTGACCAGACAGAACCGGAGGATCTGCGTGCCGGTGCCGCGCTGCAGGGTCAGAGCGTTAGCCGCAAGTATTCGGCGTTAGGCGCGCCCAAGCGGCGGAAACGGCGCTGAGCCGCTGAGCGTGTTGGCCGCGAGGGCATACGAGTCAACGCATGATTACGCGCAGACGCAACACCCTCGATTCGGCAGATCCGGACGACATCGCGGACAGATCGACCTGATCAGGTGCCCCGGCCGGTGATCAGCGAAGAACCGTCACGCGCACCGAAGGCGGATATTGCACGCCGGTCTTATCTTGGCCGGTCACAACGCGTGACTGTGATAGCCGTCACCGCGCAGTCCGTGACGCCGCGACTGTGCGAGCTGCGGTGACCGCGACCAGCAAGGCGGCGAAAGTAACACCGAGTCCTCATCATCAAGCGTTGCCGAACCGTCCTCACGGAGTGCTGCAGCCATAACACCAAGCAACGAGGTCGCCAACAGCCAATTGCCCGCCAGCGGCGACTCCAGAGTCGTCCTCGAAGAGAGGCGCGACCGCGCCGACGCCCATAACGACCATCCTGGAGCGGCGCGGACGGCCAGCCAACTGGCCTCCAATCAAACCATTCGACGGCACTGCGCACTTCCATACAAAGGGCGGCCGCTACACTGAGTTACCAGCTCAAGAGACCAAGCGGGCAGCCATTGCGGCAGCTGAGGACGCCACTGGATCCGACCTGATTGCCGCAGCCGAAGGGCTCTGCGACGCTCAACTCAGCACGTGAGGTGCAGGACGGCGTTCGTGTCCTTGATCGTCCCGGCCAGCACGCCGAGCGCCTCCGCGGTGGGCAGGACCACAAGATCGACCTTGCGGCGGCGGGCCTCTTGCCGGACCTGATCCGTCACGGGCAGCGCGCCCTGAGCCCCGGTTCCGATGACCAGCCGATGGCAGCGCCAGGGAAGGTCCTCGGCGGCGGACAGCGGTGTATGGCCGTAGGCGTCGCGGAGCTTCCTGGATACGGCTTTTCTGCGCTTGCGGATCTTTCCTCGATCGATGATCAGGTCGTGATCGTAGATCACGCCGTCGACGCGTACCGAGCC
>DASXKI010000200.1:0-6724 GCA_036496945.1 Streptosporangiaceae bacterium
CCCCAGCCTGGCTGCCCCGGTTGCAGTTCGCGCGCGGGATCGTGGGTTTCGTGCACCGGCAGCTGGGGCTGCCGGTCGCCTCGACCGCGCCGCTGACAGCCATCGGCGAGGCGTTCACCACGGCGGTCGGTGATTTCGCCCGCGCTGCTGGCGGCCTGTGCAGCCTGCGCTTCCCGCTCTGCTCGAACTTGAAATGCTTGACGGCATTGGTCAGGTACAGCTGCTCGCGCTCGATGCCACCGTCGCGCAGCGCCCGGTCCAACACGCGGCCGGCCGGTCCGACGAACGGCTTGCCTTGTTTGTCCTCGACGTCTCCGGGTGTCTCACCCACCAGCATCAGGCCGGCAGCCGAGGCCCTTCGCCGAATACTGTCCTGCTCGCGTGCCGGTACAGGTCGCACCTGGTGCATGCCGCCGCTTGCTCGGCTAGTTCCGACAGGCTGGTCATGACCAGCGGCTACCCGCCTAGTCACGGATCAGTCATGTCATACGTCTGCTGCATTTCCAGGTGTGGATGGGCCCGCTGCGGGCAAGGTCAATCCGGCGAGAGCCGCCTATGCCGGCGGCGCGGCCTCGCCGGGCGCTCCAAGATGGGGCGGGACGAGTCGGCCCGGAAGCTTCGCTTGCGGTAGCGGCCCGCCCAGGGGCCTTTGAATCAGGCCGCCGTGCATAACCCGCGACCGGCGGGGCAGCGGTCAGTAGACCGAAGAACCGCGACAGCTCAGAAGGGACGAGCTCATGGCGAAGGAGCTATCCGGCCAGCGCATCGCCTTCATGGCAAGCAACCAGGGCATGGAGCAGGCGGAGTTCACCCGCCCCTGGCAAGCCGTCAAAGAAGCTGGCGGAACCCCGGAATTGCTTGCACCTGAACCTGGTGTCGCACAGGCATTCAATCACCTGGACAAAGGTGACAAGTTCCCGGTTGACCGCGCTATCGCCGACGCGAACCCTGCCGACTACGACGGCTTGATGCTCCCAGGCGGTGTCGCGAATCCAGATCAACTGCGGACAGTGCCTGCGGCGGTGCAGTTCGCAAAGGCCATGTTCGAGGCAGGCAAGCCCGCGGCTGTGATTTGCCACGGACCGTGGACCCTGGTCGAGGCGGGCCTTGTTCGCGGGCGCACACTCACGTCGTGGCCGAGCCTGCGAACCGACATTCAGAATGCGGGCGGTCAGTGGGCAGACGTGCAGGTGCAGCGCTGCACTGCCGGGCCTAATGTGCTGATCACCAGCCGCAAGCCCGACGACCTGGCCGCGTTCTGCCGGGAGATGGTGGCAGAGTTCGGAAAGACCCCGGTGACCGACGACACGGCGAGCGACGACATCGCACAAGAGCATCAGGCCCAGCTCAATCAGCTGCGGGACGAGCCGGTGCGATCGAGCCACTATGACGACCGTCACCTCCAGACCGAGCAGCGGGACGCCGAGTAGGTGCGACCGCGCCTGACCCGGATCTGAGGGACCGGCGCTACGGTGAATTAGGAGCGGGCACGCACTGGCAAGTCGCGCACAGCGAGCCGGACTTGCGCACAGGACATTTATCCGCGCCGCCGTGGCGGTCTCCGCTCCCATTCCGGAGCCTGGCCGCAAGCCGCCTGCGGACAAGCCGAAGCACGGGAACGGGAAGCGCAGGCCAGGCAAGCAGCCAGGCGCGCCGGGGTCGCGCCTGGCCTGGAGCAGGACCCCGACCGGGCAGTCCCCCATTCCCCGGAAGGGCCGTGCGGATGCGGCGCCCGGCTAGAGGACGCGGGGACCTGGGCATCCTGGCCGACCGGCAGCGGCTGCTTGGCGCGGACGACCTCGACCAGCTCGTCGGCGGATGGCCGTGTGGAGCAGTTGTAGCGCACCGGGCTCCCGACAGTACGCCCCGCTATGTCACCGCCGGGCAATAAGCCAGAAGCACTACCCACATCCTCCCTGCCGAATATGCGCTGCGTGGACCTCTCATTGGCCACACACAGATCGCCCCGTTATGCGAGGGCGCGTCCGACTTCAGGCACTGTGGGCTGCGATAGGGCTGCTGACCTTCGTGTCGATTCTGCTGTGCACCTCGATAGTGATGGCCAGGGTTCGGTGCTACTCGCCCGCTTGGCGTTCATCGAGGGCCTGGGATGATCTGGCCATCGCGCATGTCGATGCGGCGAGTGCAGGCTTCATGTCCCCGACAATCGGGTTGACGGCCGACGGCGCTTCCTCCAAAGGTTCCTAAGAAGAACCATCATTTGGCGGTAGTGGCGTCCTGGCGGCGTGCAGCAGCCTTGGCCTCATGACGTGGACATACATAACATTCCTTGCTGCCCGGCGGGCGGTCGCGCGGTGAGGCGGACAACTGCCATTGCGGTGGTCATCCTCCTGGCCGGCGGGGTCGGCGCGGCAGGCTGGGCAGTGACCGGCGGCTGGTCGCTGCAGGCCCTCCCGCCGTCGCTCAGCAGCGTGCCGGCCGGGGCAGCCGGATAGTCCGAACCCATGTAGCGGAACGTGTCACGCTCAGCGGCACCCTCGGATATGTCGGCGCTTACCAGGTGATCGCGCCCAGTGCGGGCACGCTGACCAGGCTGTCGGCGCTCGGCCAGGTGGTGCGACGTGGCCAGCCCATCTACGGGACCGACGGCCCCTGCGAACCCGGTTTGGAGGCTGTAGCCAGCCATGAGTGAACACCTCTCGCTACGGCGGATCGATGATCTGATCTCCCGCCGGAGCCTGCTCCGTGGCGGAGTGGCCGCAGCGGCCCTGGCGGCGCTGCCCTCCTGCGACGGCGCAGGATCACCAGCCAGCACAGGACCACCATCACCAGCCAGCACAGGATCAGCAGCCAGCACAGGATCAGCAGCGAGGGTCAGTGCGAACGTTCACGTCAGCCACGACCGGTACGGGGTCCATGTCGAGCCGTCGGTCGCGGCGAACCCCCGGCACCCTCGCCAGCTCCTCGCCGCCTGCCAAGCATCGCCCACGGCGAACCCCCAGTTCATCGCCACCTACCTCTCCTTCGACGGAGGCGCCAGCTGGCACCAAGGCGGCCTGCCACGGCTGCCCGCGGGCGCGAACGGCAACGACGTGACCGTCGCATTCGATAGCCTGGGCCGCGGCTACGTCTGCGCAACCTCCTCCGCCGGGGTCCTCGCCGTGTACGCGTGGCGGACCAACGACGGGGGGCGCAGCTTCTCGGCGCCCGTGACCCTGTTGCAAGGGCAGAATTGCGACCATCCCTCCATGGCCACCGGCCAAGGCCAAACCCCGTCGGAGCACAACGTCTACGTCGCCTGGGGCGCCGGCGGCCGGCACCGCCGAGCGGAGCTGCGAAATTCTCTGGGCTTCACCCGCTCCACCGACGGCGGAAAGAGCTTCGAGCCGCCGCGAAGAATGGTGCCGGCGTCCTCGGCAGACAGCGCAGGCCCGGAGCTTGCCGCCGGACCGCATGGGCTGGTGTGCGCCGTCTGCTGGTGGACAACCCTGCCGGACTCGTCCGGAGATATGATCGGCCAGGCCGTAGCCATCTGCTCGACCGATGGAGGACACAGCTTTGCCGCACCGGTCCCGCTGGGATCGGGAGCGTCGGACATCCAACTGCCCGGCAATGTCAGACCCAACAGCAGCCCGACGGTCGCCGTCTCCTCCGACGGCGATGCCCTCTACGCCGCGTTCCCCACACACCAGCCGGGGGCGGTTCACTCGGACATCGTGGTGACCGCATCCCACGACCGCGGCCGGACCTGGAGCAAGCCGGTGACCGCCACGCCCGCCGACGACGTGACCTACTTCCAGCCCAACCTGGCGGTCGACGACACGGGCCGGGTCGCGATCTCCGCGTTCGCCCTGGCCAACGGCCGCGTAAACCAAGTCCTGCTCGTCTCGCGCCCGCGGGAGCTCGGCTTCCGGCCACCGCTGCGGGTTACCGCCACCGCGTTCGACCCGCACAGCCCCACGACCGGCGGGAAACACGGAGCCTGGTGGATCGGCGACTACCAGGGCATCACCGTCGGCGCTGGGGCCTTCCATCTCGTGTGGAACGACACCCGGACCGGCAAGCTGGAACTCTTCGCGGCCACGGTGCGCCCATGAGGCTCGAACTAGAGCAGCACGGAGCACCCTCGCGCCGTCTCCCAGCTGCCCTTCGCAGTCTGCCCATCGCCGGACTCTGCCCGGCTCTGCGCGCCACGCGGATCACCCCGGCCGGCGCCTTGCGCGCGACGTGACGATGCTCGCGTCGCCAGGTCGGTAACCTGTCCGCAGTTGTCCCCATGCAGTGATGGGCGGCCCCGATGTTCACACGGTTCGGCCTGCGGTTCCGGATGGCCGCGTCTTACGTGCTGGTTTCGGCCCTGGCAGTGCTGGTCGTCGAGGCCATCCTGGTCGCGGTCTTCGTCTCGCGCGTGCATTCTGAGCAGGACAGCATCCTGGCGACTCAGCAGCGGGCAGCGCGGGCAGCGGCCGCTAGGGCCCAGTCAAAGGCGGCGGGCGCCGCCGAGGAAACAGCGGCGACAGCCGTGGCCGCGGTGAGCGTCACCGCGGCCAGGCAGCCAGCCCTGAGCGATCGCACGCTGCTCGACGACGCATCTGCGCACTTTTCCACCTCCGGCGCTACGCCGCCCCGTGCAAATCCGCAGAACGTCCAGGGTGACGCCACCGAGGTGGCCAGGGTGCTGGCGACCGCCGACGGCCAGGTGGTATCCGGGACGGGGCTGGCTACGCGAGAACTACCTAGGTATGCCGTCACCGGCCACCCGGCCAGCGGCCTGAAGACCATCAGCGGCAAGGTCATCGCCTGGGCGATCGCACCCGTGGAGCTCGTCGATCCGGGCACCGCGAACACCAGGCTGATAGGTCTGGCCTATGTAGAGTTGCTGGCCCCCCAGCCCTCCGCGCCAGTTGCTGCGGGCTCCGCGCAGAGCCAGCAGGTCGCCGCCCAGGTTATCGGCTGGCTCCTTGCGCCGGGCGCGCTGATCGCCGCCCTGCTGGTCCCGGTCGGCGCCCTGTTCGGGCTGTTCACCACCCGCACGCTGATCCGGCGGATCCAGCGGCTGGCGCTGAGCACGAAGGTCATGGCGGCGGGTGACCTGCGAGCGCGGACCCCGGCATCAGGCGCGGATGAGATCAGCCAGCTGGAGCAGGCCTTCAACGTCATGGCCGAGCGGCTGGAGCACGCGGTTGCGGCCGAGCGGGACGCGGCCGGCTCGATGGCTCAGCGCGCCGAGCGGACCAGGATCGCTCGCGAGCTGCACGATTCCATCTCGCAGGATCTGTTCTCTGCCAGCCTCGTCGCCACCGGCCTGCGCAAGGCGCTGCCGCCCGGCACCAAGCTTCAGCGGCAAGCCGAATCCATGGAACTCACCCTCGAGCGGACTCGCCGGGAAATGCGGGCGATGCTGATGGAACTGCGGCCCGTGGCACTCGAGACCGCAAGCCTGGCCGTCGCCTTGACGGAGATGTGCCGGGCCTATGAGACGCAGCTCGGCGTCTCGGTTGTCGCGCGGATACAGGTACAAGACCTGAGCCCCCCGGTCGAACACGCCACCCTGCGCGTCGTGCAGGAGGCGCTCGGCAACGCCGTCCGGCATGGCCGGCCACAGACGATTGACGTGACCGTCGCCACCGAGGCGGACAGAGTTACCATCACCATCCGCGACGATGGAGTGGGCTTTGATCCCGGCCAGGTCGCCGAGCGGCACGGCATGGGATTGCAGATGATGCGCGAGCGCGTCGAGGAACTCGGCGGGGTGATTCACGTGGAGAGCACCCCGTCGAAGGGCACGAGGGTCCGGGTGACGATGTGATCAGGGTTCTCATCGTGGACGACCACCAGGTGGTGCGCGAAGGGCTGCGGTTCGTGCTCGAGCAGGAGCCCGATGTCGAAGTGGTCGGGGAGGCCGGTGACGGGCGGGCCGCCCTGGAGGCGATCCGCACGCTGTCGCCGGACGTTGTCCTGCTGGACATGGTGATGCCCGTGCTTGACGGCAAACGGGTACTGGACGCCCTGCGAAACGGCGAGCCGGGACCGGCGGTGGTCGTACTGACCTCCTACACCGGTGATGACGAGGCGATCGAGGCGATCCGGGCGGGCGCTTTGTCCTACCTGCCGAAGAGCGCCGCGATCGACCGGGTCACCGACGCGGTCCGGGCTGCCGCAACGGGCGGCAGCATCCTTGACCCCGGCGTGACCGCCCTGCTGGCCAGCCGCCTGCGGGAACTGGACGATGACGGGCCGCTGACAAGACTGTCTGCACGGGAACGTGACGTGCTGGCGACGCTAGCCCGCGGCCGGTCCAACCGCGAGATAGCCCGGGCGCTGTCGATCAGCGAGCAGACCGTGAAATCCTACGTTTCCAGCATCCTTACCAAGCTCGACCTCCAAGACCGCACTCAGGCCGCGATCTTCGGCCTCCAGCAGGGCCTGGTACCACTCGATGAGGCGCTCCAGTCCCGCGGACTTCGCCGATAGACCTCATCTCGCTCTTCTGGTAATGACCCGCCCTTTACCAATGACGCTGAACGCGACCCTGCGTGCCGGCCGCGCACTTGGACCACTCATATCAACCTATTCAGGCACGGACATCAACGTCCAGGCCACAACCGGCATCGGCGCGCATAACGGCGGGAGTGTGCGACGGGTTGGGAATTAAGGCCGATAACACAGCGTGAGGAGGTGCCCAGGCCGGCCCTCACTCGCGACGTGGATTCGCTGCGCGCCTGCAAATCCGCTGGCCGCTAGCAGCTCTGGACCGGGAGCG
>DASXKI010000201.1:0-3610 GCA_036496945.1 Streptosporangiaceae bacterium
CCCGGCGCAGGTCGACCAGGCAGTACACGTCGAAGCAGATCGCCGCCGCGGCAACCAGCGCGACCACCAGGATCGTCGGGGTCACTCGGCATCACCGTCCCGGCCTGGAGCGCCCATCACGCGGCCAGTCTAATACTCACAGAAGTGTGAATGTAAACTTTTTTGAGAACATTGATTAAACTGAGTCCGTGACCTCCGCCGACCTGTTGCTGCACCCGGTAAGGCTCCGCATCGTTAAGGCGTTCCTCGGCGACCGGGCGCTGACCACGAGCCAGCTCGCCGCCGAGCTCGACGACGTGCCCGCGGGCAGCCTCTACCGGCATGTCGCCCGGCTCACTAAGGCCGGCGTGCTGCAGGTCGTCGCCGAGCGGCAAGTCCGCGGCGCCGTCGAGCGCACCTACACCCTGCGCTTGTACGCCGCCCAGATCCAGCCTGGCGAGGCGAGGGCCATGACGCTCGACGAGCACGCGCACGCCTTCACCGCCTACATCGCCGGCCTGCTCGCGGACTTCGACCGCTACATCGCCAGCGCCCCCGCCGACCCGGTCGGCGATGGCGCCAGCTACCGGGTCGCGGGCATGTGGCTCACCGACGAGGAGTTCGCCAGCCTGGTGCGCGACGTGCGCGAGGTCTTCCAGCCGCGGCTGGCCAATGCACCGGGCAAGGGGCGCCGCCGCCGCATGCTGTACACGGTGACGCTGCCCGATCCGCGGGTAACCGGCTGACGGCCGCCGCTGCCTTGGTGATCTCGGCGAGCTGATCGGACACCCAGCGGTACACGTCGTGGTCGCGGACGTGCGCGGCCATCGGGCCGATGGCCGCGCGCCTGGTGTCGGCGGTCAGCCCGAGCGCGTACTCGATCCGGTAGGACAGCCCCTCCACGTCGAACGGGTTGCAGTGCACGGCTTGCGGCAGCTCGTCGGCGGCGCCGGTGAACTCGCTGAGCAGCAGCACGCCGCTGCCGCCGCGGGCATTCTGGACGGTCACGTACTCCTTGCAGACGAGGTTCATCCCGTCGATCAGCGGCGTGACGAGCAGCGCGTCGGCGAGCGCGTAGTAGGCGGCGAGCTGCTGCTGGGACAGCCCGCGGTAGAGGTAGTGCACCGGCACGTCGCTGCCCGGCTCGGTGTACAGGCCGTTGATCCGCCCGACGTGCTGCTCCACGGTGCTGCGCAGCTGGCGGTACTCCCGCACGTCGTCCCGGCTGGGCACGGCGATCTGCAGGAAGGAGAGGCTGGTCCGGAAGCCGGGGTTCCGCTCGAGCAGCATCTCCACCGCCAGCAGGCGCTCGATGATGCCCTTGGTGTAGTCGAGCCGGTCGACGCCGAGCAGCAGGGTGCGGTCGCGGAACTGTTCGGCCAGCAGGCGGATGTCGTTGTCCGTTTCCGGCTCGAGGGCGTGCTGGGTAAACTCCGCCGCGTCGATCGAGATGGGCGCGGTGGCGGTGGTCACCGGGCGGCCGTCGGGCAGCACCACAGAGTCGCCGCGCACCTCGATGTCGTCGTCGCGCAGCAGGCGCGCGCACGAGCGGAGGAAGTTGCCCCGGTACTCGTCGGTGTGGAAGGCGACCACGTCGGCGCCGAGCAGGCCGGTCAGGATCTGCTCCCGCCAGGGCAGCCTGGCGAAGATGTCCGGCGACGGCCACGGCACGTGCAGGAAGAACCCGGTCGGCTGCCCGCCCCGGCGCTCCCTGATGAGCTGCGGGACGAGCATCAGCTGGTAGTCGTGCACCCAGGCGATCGCGTCCGGCTGGCCGTCAAGGGCCGCCGCGGCCCGCTCGCCGAAGATCGCGTTGACGTCCCGGTAGGCGTACCACCAGGCTCGCTCGAACCTGGGCTTCTCGATCGCGTTGTGCAGCAGCGGCCACAGCGTCGCGTTGGCGAAGCCGTGGTAATAGTTGCGCACCTGCGCGGCCGACAGCCCGATCGGCACCAGCCGGACGCCGGAGTCCGGCAGCGTCGGCGGCAGTCCCTTGGTGCCCCCGTCCCAGCCCACCCAGGCACCGGGATGCGTGGCCATCACCGGCCGCAGCGCCGTGACCAGGCCGCCGGGCGAGAGCTCCCAGCCATTGTCGCCGTGGTGCACCGGGAGCCGGTTGGCCACGGCGACGACGGGCCGATCCTGGTCTTCGGTGCTGGTGCCGTTCATGCCCAGCGGGTACCCGCCACGAGCGGGCCGAACCTCACTGTCCGGCGAGCCGGGCGGCGAGCCGCGGGTAGACCCGCCTGGTGTTGAGCTCGTAGATCTTGCCGCGGTCGTCCTCGGTCAGCTTGACGTTGTCGACGTAGCGCTTCGTGTCGTCCCAGGACGCGCCGGTCTCGGGGTTGTTACCGCGCACGGCGCCGAGCATCTCGGAGGCGAACAGGATGTTGTCGGCGCTGATCACGTTCGTCAGCAGGTCGATGCCCGGCTGGTGGTAGACGCAGGTGTCGAAGAACACGTTCTTCATCACGTGCTCCTCCAGCGGCGGCCGGTTCATCCGCACGGTCAGGCCGCGGAAGCGGCCCCAGTGGTAGGGCACCGCGCCGCCGCCGTGCGGGATCACGAACCGCAGCGCGGGGAACCTGCCGAACAGGTCGCCCTCCACCAGCTGCATGAACACCGTGGTGTCCGCGTTGAGATAGTGCGCGCCGAGCGTGTGCACCGCCGGGTTCCGCGAGGTCGACACGTGGATCATCGCGGGCACGTCGAGCTCGATCATCTTCTCGTAGACAGGGAACCAGTACTCGTCGGTCATCGGCGGCGAGCTCCAGAAACCGCCGGACGGGTCGGGGTTCAGGTTGCACCCGACGAATCCGAGCTCGATCACGCACCGCTCGAGCTCGGCGACCGAGTCCTCAAGCGAGCCATTCGGGGTCTGCGGCAGCTGGCAGACGCCGGCGAAGTTCTGCGGGAACAGCGTCGTCACCCGGTGCACGAGGTCGTTGCTCGCGCGCGCCCAGGCGCGCGCGGTGACCGCGTCGGTGATGTGCTGATCCATCCAGGACGCCCGCGGCGAGAAGATCGTCATGTCGATGCCGCGCTCGCCCTGCAGCCGCAGCTGGTTCGCCTCGATCGTCTCGCTGATCTCGCTGTCGCTGATGACGGGGACCGCCGGCACCGGGCCGCCGTCCGCCTCGGCCAGCCGCGCGTGCAGCGCGTCGTGGTACTCCCCGAACGCCGCCGGGATCGTGGTGTAGTGGCCGTGACAGTCGATGATCATGCGTAGATCGTAGTCCGTTCGCGCTAGCCGGCCAGGTTGGCGTGGCAGCGGTGCAGGCAGCGGCGCAGCTGGGCGATCTCGCCGCTGTCCAGGCCGGCGAGCATCCGCTGTTCCAGCGTGGCGACCTGGTCCCGGTAGTCGTCAAGCAGTTCCCGGCCCGCGGTCGTCAGGGCGACGACCAGCCGCCTGCGGTCGGCCTCGTCGCGATGCCGCTCGATCAGGCCGCGTCCTTCCAGGGCGGTGATCATGTCGGCCATCGACTGGGCAGTGACGAAGGAATTGCGGGCGAGCTGGGCCGCCGACATGTCGAGGTGGCGCTCCAGCACGGTGAGCGCCGTGTACTGCAGGGCGGTCAGCCCGGCGGGGCGCAGGAGGTTGTCCAAGTGCGACCTGACGGCCAGCTCGACC
>DASXKI010000202.1:0-4180 GCA_036496945.1 Streptosporangiaceae bacterium
TCGCGGTCTGCTCGCCGACGGCCGCCACCTTCACCCCGGCGAACGCCCGCGCGTCCAGGCCGTACTCCTCGAACTTTTCCCTGATGGCGCGGACCGCGTTCACCGAGGTGAAGCCGATCCACTGGTACCGCCCGGTGACCAGGCCCTTGACAGCCCGTTCCATCTGCTGCGGCGTGCGCGGCGGCTCGACCGCGATGGTCGGCACCTGCTCGGGCACGGCACCGCGAGCCCGGAGCAGATCGCAGACCTCGTCAGCCTGCTCCTTGGTCCTCGGCACGAGCACCCGCCAGCCAAACAGCGGCTTCGTCTCGAACCAGGACAGCGCCGACTGCGCCGTCACGCCATCGCCCACCACCGCGACGGCGGGGCCGTGCGCAGTCAGCAGACTCACGCCAGCAGCCTTGAGATCGGCAGCGATCGAGCCCAGCGTGCCGACCACCGTGTGCTGCTCCGTTGTCGTGCCGTTCCACGTGATCGCGAACGGCGCGCTCTCGGACCACCCGTTGGCGATCAGCATCTTGCCGAGGTCGACGGGCCCGGTCTCGGCACCCAGGATGACGAGGGTCCCGTCGGTGACCGACACGCGACTGACCTCGCCTGCGTGGATGATCCGGACGTCGCCGGTCGCGTCGCTCGTCAGCGGGATGCCGGCGTACTCAGGCACAGCCGTGGCCGGAGACACGCCGGGGACGATCTCGAACGGCACCCGAGCCTTCGCGCAGGCCGCTGCGTCCGCGGCCGCGCTGCCGAACATGAACGGGTCGCCGCTGAAGAGCCGGACGGCGAGCTGGCCCGCCTTGGCCGCCTTCGTGAGCAGCTTGGGGTCAGCGAGCTGCGCGTCGGAGTCCGCCAGCGTGGCGCCCTGCTTCAGCAAGTGACCAAGCCGCTCGCCGATCCACTGCGGCGCGACAACCAGGTCAGCGCGAGCGACCAGAGCCGCGGCTCGGACAGTCAGGAGACTCTCGTCGCCAGGCCCGGCGCCGACGAACGCGACCCAGCCGGGCACGTGCGTGTCAGCCCCGTGGCCGGCGGAACGCCCGCCCGCCCTCTCGCTGCGCGGCTTGTCAGCGCTCGATTTCTGAGCGCCCAGCTTCTGCGCGCCCAGCTTCTGCGCGCCCTGACTCTGAGGCACTGCCTTGGCCGCTTGCTTGCCGACCTTCGCGGTCGTGGGTGTGGGGTTCACTTGTCATCGTCCCCGCTGCTGAGGTGTCCGCCGGACACTGCCATATAACGTCCCGCGCCCCGGCCGAGCAAATCGGCAGCCAGCTGGCGGCCAATCATCTCGGCCTGCGCCAGTGCGCCGCTCGCGCTGCCGCGAAGCGCCATTCCCCCGTCGGCTGCGACGACGACGCCGCTCAGCCGTAGTACGTCCGACCCGGCAGCATAAGCCCCGACCGGAGCCGCACAGCCTGCCTGAAGCCCGGCAAGCACGCTGCGTTCTGCCGTTGTCGCGGCCCTGCTGACAGCATCATCGATACAGCCGAGCAACGCCACGAGGTCTTCCCTCCCCGCACTGCACTCAACCGCGAGCGCACCCTGGCCCGCGGCCGGCACCATTTCATCCGGCTCAAACACCTGGGAGACCGCGTCGAGCCTGCCGATCCTGGCCAGTCCCGCATGCGCGAGAACCACGGCATCCAGCTCACCGGTCTCGACCTTGGCCAGGCGCGTACCTGCGTTGCCACGGACGGGAACGGGGTGGATATCGGGCCGCAGTAGCAGCAACTGCGCGGCCCGGCGTGGCGAACCCGTGCCGATTCTGGCTCCGGCAGGCAAGTCCGCCAGCTTCGCGCCGTTCTGGCCGACGAGCGCGTCACGCGGGTCGTCTCGGCCTGGCACCGCGGCCAGCGCGATTCCCGCGGCTGGCCCGACTGGCAGATCCTTGAGGGAGTGCACGGCGATGTCGACGTCGCCAGCGAGCAGGCTGGATCGCAGCGCGCTGACGAAGACGCCAGTGCCGCCGATCTGCGTCAGCAGCTCCTGGCTCTTGTCGCCAGCCGAGACGATCCCGACAAGCTCGATCTCACGCCCGGTCTGCGCCGTGATGGCGCGACCGACCAGCTCGGACTGGTAGAGCGCCATAGGGCTGCGGCGCGTGCCCAGGCGCAGTGGTGCGCGGCTCATCGCGCGTCCTCCCGGTCCGTGGTTGGCTGCGGCCAGGCAGCCAGGTCTGTGTCGGCCTGCGCGACAGCCTGCACTGTCGCCGGGTCGAGATCAAATAGCACGCGTAGCGCGTCCTCATACGTGTCTGCGCCGGGTGCCCCGGCTAGCTCCTTGACCCGGACAGTGGGATCGTGCAGCAGCTTGTCCGTGACCCGGCGCATCGACTTGGCCACTTCCGCCATCGCGGCCGCGTCGAGCCCGTCCAGCCGGCCCGCGAGCCTGGCCAGCTCCGACTCCACGACCCCGTCCGCCTTGGCGCGAAGTGCGACGACAGTCGGCGTCACGGCGGCAGCGCGGTTGGCTGACCCGTGCGCGGCGAGTTCCTCGGCCATGATGCGACGCACGTCGCTGACCTCGGCATCACCTGGCCGCAAGCCAGCCTGGTCATCGGCGGCCAGGGTCTCCAGATCGGTCACTGCCACGCCGTCCAGGCTCGCGACCGCCGGATCGACGTCGCGCGGCATCGCCAGGTCGAGCAGCACGAGGGGTGCATCACGCTCCGGCCTGAGCTTGAGCGCGGCCCGCACCATGTCGGCGGAAATGACGTGACCAGATGCGCCGGTGCAGGTCACGACCAGATCTGCCGCCGCTATGAGGCCGATAAGCCCGGACATGTCGCCAGCCCGGCCGCCCGCCGACGCAGCCAGCCGCTCGGCGCGCTGCTTCGTCCGGCTCGTGACCGTGAGCTCTGCCGCACCAGCCCTGGTGACGCTGGCCACGGCGAGGCCGCTCATGGAGCCGGCGCCGACGACCAGGACGTGCTTGCCCGCCAGTGCGGCTGGCGGGGCCGGGATCGCTGGCGGCGGCTGGTCAGGGCGAGCCTCGCCACGGTCGGCCGTGCCGTCGCCCGCGTCGGTGGCGGCTGCCTGGCCGCCAGCGAGATGTCGCGCGGCCGCCTGGAGGCCGACGCTCACCAGGCTGGCGCCCGCGGCTCCTACCCTCGTCTCGGTGTGCGTGCGCTTGCCTGCGCGCAGAGCCGCGGAGCCGAGGCCCGACAGCGTCCGGCCCAGCGTGCCCTGCTCCCTGGCGATATGCAGGGCCTGGCGCAGCTGGCCGAGGATCTGGCTCTCGCCGATCACCATGGAGTCGAGGCCGCACGCGACGGCGAGCAGGTGCTGAACGGCGCGATCTTCGTAATGTACGTAGAGGCATGGCGTCAGCTCAGCGGGCGGGACGTGCGAGTGCCGGGACAGCAGCTCGCAGATCGCGGCCACAGCGCCGTGGAACTTGCCGACCTCGGCGTAGATCTCGACCCGGTTGCAGGTGCTGAGGACAAGAGCGCCCGCGACGTCGTCGGCGCCGGCGACGTCGTGCAGCAGCTTGTCCAGCGCGTCACCGGTCAGCGCAACGCGCTCGAGCGTCGCCAGCGGCGCGCCCTTGTGGCTGAGTCCGACCACCAGAAGGCTCATGTGCCTACCGCCTGCACCCCGGCCGTGTAGTCAGGTCTCCTGCCATCGGGCTCGGCATCCACGGCACGCGAGCCCGCGGCCGCGAGCCCGGCGGCCACATCCAGCCGCCCGCTCACGCCGAGTTCCGCGGCGACGTCCAAGCCTAGGTCTCCCCCCGGCACGCTCTCCAGTCGACGACCAGGCAGCGCCCCATCCCGGCTACCGTCCACCTGCCGCGCGACCGCTCCGCGTCGCTGGGCGTGGAAGGCGAGGATCTGCAATTCGATCGACAGGTCGACCTTACGCACATCGACGCCAGATGGCACGTTGAGAACGGCCGGCGCGAAGTTCAGGATGCTCGTGACACCGGCGGCGACCAGCCGATCGCAGACATTCTGCGCTACTGCCGCAGGTGTCGCGATAACCCCGATGGAGACATCGAAGCGGCGGATCACGTCTTCGATATCGGCAGCGCTGCGGACCGTGTGCCTCGCGATTACCGTGCCTACGACGGCCGAGTCACAGTCGACGAGTGCCGCGATCCGGAAGCCGCGCGAGGCAAACCCGCCATAGTTCGCCAGGGCACGACCCAGGTTGCCAGCACCGACGATGAGCACCGGCCAGTCCTG
>DASXKI010000203.1:0-10162 GCA_036496945.1 Streptosporangiaceae bacterium
GTTGTAGCTGACCACCGGCTGCAGGCCCTGGCTGATCCCGAGCTGAGGCATCGTCACGAAGGTCTGCAACCGCGCGCAGATCGCATAGGCGGCCAGGGCGGTGGTACCGCCGTGTCCGGACAGCGAGGTGTTGACGAGCACGGCAAGTACCGTGGCGCCCAGGCCAGCGAGGAATGACGGGGCGCCGACGCCCAGCAGCGCGCCGACGGTGGGGCCGTGCGGGGGCAGATCGGCCCGGGTGATGCGGTAGGGACGATCCTTTTGAAGGAAGAAGAACCACAGGCCCATCCCCGCCGAAACTCCCTGCCCTCCGACGGTGCCCAGCGCCGCGCCTCGCACGCCCAGGTGCAGCCCGAAGATCAGCAGCGGATCAAGGGTGATCTGAGCCAGGACCGGGACCAGCCATAGCAGTGTGGAGAACCGCATGCGCCCCTCAGCGCGCACCAGGCTGGAGAACCCGGTGGATACCACCGCCCCCGCCAGCAGGACCACGGCGTACTGGCGGGCCGCCTCCTGCGTCGCGTCGCGGGCGCCCAGCGCCCTGACCAGCGGGCCTACCGCCAGCAGTCCGGTGACGGTCACGAGGACAGCGCCGGCCCAGAACACCATGAACGCATTGCCGGCGGCACGCGCCGCACCGGCCGTGTCACCCGCGCCCAGGCTGCGTGAGACCAGCGACGCTCCGCCGGCCCCGACTGTGGTGGAGACGGCGCCCAGGAGGAGCAGGACCGGTGCCACCAGGTTGACCGCGGCCATAGCCGCGGTCCCCACACCGTGGGCGACAAACCACGCGTTGGTCAGCGCGTAGATCCCGTAGGCACCGACCGAGAATGTCGTCTGCGAGCAGGTGTGCCACAACAGCCGCCCGACGGGCCGCTGTGCGAGAGCTGCGGCCTGGCCGGGCGCGGTGCGGTGCGCAGGGGTAGTGCTCACCGGCCCCCGCGCCCGAGCAGCGCCATGGTCTCGTTGAGCCGCCCGCGGGCCCAGTCGTACTGCAGGGTGTTGGTGTGCCCGCGGTAGACCGTCTCGATGACCATGATCAAGACCAGGTACAAGCAGTACAGCCTGCGTCGCACCTGCTCGGCCCCGGTCAGCTCCCCGCGCCCGTATCCGCGCATGAACGGGCCTGGATCCCCGAACGCGCTCAGCTGCGTGGCGGTGAAGCAGCCCTCGATCAGCGGGTCGCCGTAGAACGCGCGCTCGTGATCGATGATGCACGCGATGGCGCCGTCACGGACCATGACGTTGCTGTCCCACAGGTCCCACTCGACGAACCGCGGCTCGGCGACCTCGTCCAGACTCCAGGCGTGCTCGTCGAATACCCTGCGCACAACGCCGTAGTCCCAGCCCAGATCGACCGCGCGCCGCTCGCCATCGCCCAGCACGTCCTCGAACATGCCGGTGAACACCAAACGCCAGGCGGGGTCCCAGGGCCCGGACAGCGGACCGAAGCCGGGACCGGGGATCTCGTTGAGCTCTCGGTTGAGCGCACCGAGCGCCTCAAAGTATGCCTCCCGCTGAGCCGCGGGCAAGGACCCGCCCACGACCCCCAGATTGTCCGCGTCGACGTAGGGCATGAAGAAGTAGTCGGCGTCGCACAGCTCACGGGTGCGGTCCGCGAAATCAACAACCGGAACCGGCACCTTGGTCCGCTCCCGGACGAGCCCCAGCGCGGCCAGCTCGATCGCCATCGCTCCGCGCTCGTACGTCATCACCTCGACCGCCGGCGGCGGGGCGATCTTGACTACCACCTTGCAGCCGTCCCTCAGCCGGATCCGGTACACCACGTTGAACCATCCGTGGCTCAGCTCGCTAACCCAGCCATCCCCCTCCACGGGGACCTGGTCTCCGCCGTAGGCGCGAGCGACCATCGCGCGCAGGGTCTCAGCTGACTGCCGGTTCTTGGTGATGCTCTCCACGCGTCCCCACTTTTCAGGGCCGGATGGCCGTCTGGTTGACGCGCCCGGACCCGGACACACATTTCTACCATCTGGCAGAAATTTGGGCCAGATCTCCTGCGCTAGGTGATCTGTACTGGCTGAGGCGCTCAGCCCGGCAAGCTGGGCTAGCGCAGGTGAGGTGCCGCGCTGGGCCGCGTGGACGCGGCTGTGCAGGACGTTCGGGTTCGGGGGACGGATTGGATCATCGGGTGGCGGCTGCGGGATGGGAGCAGTCGTGGCTGGGGAACTGATCCTGATCAGCGTGTTTGACGTCCCGGCCGCCGATGCGGAGGCCTTCGTTGCTGAGTGGGAGAGGGCCAGTGACTATCTGCAGTCGCAGCCTGGCTAGGTGGACAGGGGCGAGCCGAAGGTGACCGGGCCTACCAGGCGTAGGCCTCGGGCGCGTGGCCAGGACCCGGAAAGACCTGGTCAAGCCGGGCCAGGGCCTTGTCGTCCAGCGCGAGCTGCGCGGCCTTGATCGCGCCGTCGAGCTGCTCGAGCGTCCGCGGGCCGACAATGGGCGCCGTCACGGCTGGCTGGTGCAGCAGCCAGGCGAGCGCGACCTGCGCGGGATCGTGCCCCAGCTCCGCGCAGAACGCTTCGTACGCCTCGATCTGCGGCCGCCGGCCGGCCAGCACCTCCGCAGAGCGGCCGCCGCCGCTGCGCGGTCCCGCCGACTGCTTGGCCAGGACGCCGCCGAGCACCCCGCCGTGCAGCGGGCTCCAGGGCAGCACGCCCAGGCCGTAGCCCTGACAGGCCGGGAGCACTTCAAGCTCGACGGTGCGCTCGGCGAGGTTGTACAGGCTCTGCTCGCTGACCAGGCCGAGCGCGCCGCGCCGCTGCGCGGCTTCCTGTGCCTGGGCGATGTGCCAGCCGGCGAAGTTCGACGATCCGGTGTAGATGACCTTGCCCTGCGTGCGCAGGACAGACATCGCCTCCCAGATCTCGTCCCACGTCGTCGCCCGGTCGACATGGTGCATCTGGTACACGTCGATGTGATCGGTCTTCAGCCGCCGCAGCGACGCCTCGCACGACTGGCGGATGTTCACCGCCGACAGGTAACTGTCGTTCGGCCACTCCCCCTTGCCGCCGTACAGCTTGGTCGCGAGCACGACCTTGTCCCGCCGTCCCGGCGCGGCAGTGAGCCAGTCGCCGACGATAGACTCGGTGACGCCATCGGCCCGCGGCCGGCCGTAAGTATTCGCCGTGTCGACGAAGTTGATGCCCTGCTCCAGGGCATGGTCCATGATCTGGTGCGCATCGCCCGGCTCGGTGTGCGAGCCGAAGTTCATCGTGCCCAGGCAGATCCTGCTGACACGGACGCCGCTGCGGCCAAGGTGGGTGTAGTCCATGTGCCTAACTTAGAGGCAGCGGCTCGCCCACGATCCGGCTGGCTAGGTCCAGCGCGAGCTCGGCCACGTCAGGCCGCAGGGAGGCGTAAGCATCTTGGTACTCAGCTTCCAGCCGAACGCGCGCCCCGTCCACCATGCGCCGGGCACTCAACTGCGCTTCTGCCCGCTGTTCCGCAATGTACCCGTCACCTTGCGCCACGGCTTCCCGGCGGAGTACCGCGGCCTCATGCCGTGCCTCGGCCTGTAGCGTCCGGTACTGCTCCAGCACCTGCGCAGCTTCGGCGGACACGTTCGCAGCATCTCGCAGCCCGCCATCGATGGCATCAGCCCGTGCGTCGAACGCCTGAGTCATCCTCGGCAGCAGTCTTCTGACAACGCCGAACACGCCAAGAAAGGCAATCGCGGCGGCTGGCAGCTCGTACGGGTTGGCAATCAGCGGATTGATCTGCGACCAATGGATCCAGAAGTGCATCAGCTGCGACACATACTGAAAACTACAGTCGTTCGCCGGCGCAGGGAAGGCGTGCCAGCCTGTGGCATGATCCCGGTCAGGGATAGGCGGCGAAGGAGACACGATGGACGTCCGTGAGGCGCTGTACACGACCAGGGCGATGCGCCGAGTCAGGCCGGACCCCATCCCGGCTGACGTGCAGGCCCGCATCCTCGACGCCGCGATCCGGGCACCGAGCGGCGGCAACGCACAGGGCTGGCGGTTCCTGCTGGTCGACGATCCGGGCGTCAAGGCGAAGCTGGCCCCGCTCTACCAGGACGCCATCGCGAAGCTGTGGGAGACGGGTTATCGCGAGCGGCTGGAGCAGGCTCGCCTCACGCCCGCCGACTCGGAGAGCGTCGCGCTCCTGCGCGTGCAGTCGTCGGCGCAGCACCTGGCCGACCACTTCGAGTCGGTGCCGTTGTTCCTCATCGCGTTCTCCCGCGGCGACACCAGCGGCGGATCGATCTTCCCTGCAGTCTGGAGCGCGCAGCTAGCGGCCAGAGCGGAGGGCGTAGGCAGCGCCATCACCTCGGTTCTTGGCGTCTTCCACGGCGAGGAGTCCATGCGGATACTCGGCGTGCCGCCGGGCAAGGGCTGGACGATGGCCTGCTGCGTGTCGTTCGGCTACCCCACCGGTCGCTGGGGTGTCGCGCCTCGGCGCCCCGTGCAGGAGGTCGCTTACCGCAACGCCTGGGGCGAGCACGTCGGCTTCGAGATCAGCGAGCCGCTGTGGTCACCGGCCGAAGCCGCGCCACCCGCCGGGCCGCCCGCCGGCGGATCCTAGATCCGCCAGGGGGAGCCATGATGAGGTGTGACATCGGGCTCGGACGGAGGCGGCGGACAGAGCCAGCCGCGTGCGCGTGACGAGGTCGTACAGTTCGGCAGCCCGCGTCGACGCGGACGGTTGCCGCTGTCGAGGATGGCACTGGCCAGGCTGCTGCTGGCCGCCCTGGTCATCGCGGCGCTTGTCCTGGTCTTCTACCACCCGAGCAAGCACCACGCCGCGCCACCGGCTGTCAGCGTCACCAGTGTCGGGCACCCGATCCTGGGCGTCACCGCCAGCTGGGAGCTGTTCGGCCTGACGTCGCGCGGCATGGTGTCGGTTCAGTTTGCGCATGGCCAGATCACACGCACTGTGCTGCCGCCCGCGCTCGGTGACGGCCTCGTTTCCTTCATCGTGGCGCCTCACCAGGCCATCGTCCGCCCGCTGGCCAATGTGCGCGGCTACCTAGTGCCTGATGGCCAGCCGCCCCGGCCGCTGACCGGGATACTCGCTGGCGGCGGACTGCTGCTTCCTGGCCCGGCGCCGGGTGAGGAATGGTTCGTCGACGGCCTCGAGGCCGTCACCCTGGTCGGTCCGGCAGGCCAGCCCACGGGCGTCCGTATCGCCACCGCCGCGCAGCGCTGGCCAGCCCAGTCGGCCATGGCTGACGGGCGCGGCGATGTGCTGCTGTTCAATGACTCTGGCGTGCTGTACGACACCGGTCCGGGGCTGCTGCGGCAAGTCGGAATGCTGCTGGCCGCCGTCGGACCGCGCAGCTGGCTCGGCCTCGACTGCGCGCGGACTGGCTGCCGCAACGTCGTCGTCAACGCGGCGACGGACGCCCGCCGGACACTGCCCGGCGCGGCCCTCAACGTCGTGACGTGGCCGTGGCCGGCCCAGCCGGGCGTCATCGCGCCGGACGGCTCCTTTGCTGCCGTGAGGGTGGCGCCGCGCGCAATGGACGTCGCGCTCGACCTCGTCAATCTCCGCACCGGCGCCGTGACGACGATCCCAGTCGCAGTCGACCCCGCATCCTCCAGCCGCACCCTCGCCTGGTCGCCGGACAGCCGGTGGCTGTTCGTGATCACGGCGAACGGCGGGCTCGTTGCGGTCAGCCCCCGTGACGGCAGCGTCCACTCGCTTGGCATCCCGCTTCCTGGCCTCAGCCAGATCGCGATGCGAGGTGCCAGCGGTTAGGCGGCCACCCGGACCCGGAGCGCGCCGGGCCGCACCGACACAGTAAGCGACCGGCCCGGGGTGATCAGCTCGCCGTCCACCTGGCGCGGCAAGTCGGCGTCGGCGTTGACGTGGACCGTCCGCGCCCGGTACCGCTCCAGCTGGCAGTCGTCGCGGCGGCTCCGGATCAGCACGCGATAGCCAACGTCCGCCCAGCCGAGCGGGCCGGCCGGCGCCAGGATGACGACGTCGAGGAGGCCATCGTCTTGCCGCGCCGCTGGCATGATCAAGAAGCCGCCGGGCAGCGCTCCCGAATTCCCCACCGTGATCGACCGCGCCCGCCGGATCATGAGGTCCCCGCCGTCCAGCCGGAGGGCAAACGTGGCTGGCGGACGCAGCAGCTGACCGGTCGCAGCCGCCGCGTACGCCGACCAGCCGGCCACGCGCTTGACCGCCCGCGGCGTAGCGCCGACCACGGCCGCGTCAAGCCCCATGCCCGCCATCGCGACGAACGTCATCCCGTCGGCGACGGCCAGGTCGATCTGCCGGTCGCGGCCGCAGAAGGCCAACCGCAGCGCGGCTTCCGCGCGGGCTGGCAGGCCGAGCGCGTTCGCCGTCAGGTTCGCCGAGCCGGCCGGGATGATCGCCAGCGGCACGCTGGTATCGGCTAGTACCTCGGCGCACGCCCGGACGGTGCCATCACCGCCAGCCGCGATGACCAGGCCCGCGCCGACCTCCAGCGCACGCCGCGTCATGCCCGAGCCGGTATCGTCCGGCGTCGTCGACAGAACGAGCGGACTCCGCCACCCGCTCGCCGCGGCAGCCAGCTCGCAGGCGCGGCGCAGCCGCCGCACGTCGCGGACGCGGGCGGCGTTCACGACCAGCACCGGCAGCCGCGCGTTAGCGAGCACGCCTTCATTGTCAGCCCGCAGAACATGCGCCTGAGCGGCTGCTGGCTGGTCATCGCGGGCGTCTGGTAGCGTCACCGTGCACGTGACCGATCCGAGGAGGTGAGACCCATTTCCGTTCTATCAGGTTGGGTTCTCGCTCCCGCCACGGCTGCGCAATTCAGCTGACATAGGTGGTCCCGGGAGCGCCCGCAGGCATCCCGAAAGGCAACGAACCTAGGGCACGAGGCTCTGGCCGCAGCGGCGGCCCGCATCGCCGTCCCGGCCGCCATATGGACGTGCCCAGGTTCGAGCTGGACACTTTCAGCGCGTTTCTTCGCCCGTCACCTCGGCTAGCCCAGCACGGCGGCCAGGAGCTGCTGCGCCTCGGTCTGGATCCGGGCCAGGTGCCCGGGCCCGCGGAACGACTCGGCGTACAGCTTGTACACGTCCTCGGTGCCGGACGGCCGGGCGGCGAACCAGCCCGACTCGGTGACGACCTTGATCCCGCCGAGCGGCTCGCCGTTGCCGGGGGCGGCGGTCAGCCTAGCCAGCACCGGCTCGCCCGCGAGCTCGGAGGCGCTGAACTGCTCGGGCGACAGTCTGCCCAGCACCCCCTTCTGCTCACGCGTCGCGGGCGCGTCGACACGCGCGTAGGCCGGATCGCCGAGCCGTTCGGCGATCGACCGGTACTGCTCGCTCGGCGTGCTGCCCGTCACGGCGATGATTTCCGCGGCGAGCAGGTCGAGGATGATCCCGTCCTTGTCCGTGGTCCACGCCCGGCCGTCCCGGCGGAGGAACGAGGCGCCAGCGCTCTCCTCGCCGCCGAACGCGACGCTGCCGTCCAACAGACCCGGCACGAACCACTTGAACCCGACGGGCACCTCGATCAGAGAGCGTCCGCAGTCGTCGGCTACCCGGTCGATGATCGAGGAGCTCACCATGGTCTTGCCGACCGCGGCCGTGGCCGGCCAGTCGTCCCGGTGCCGGCACAAGTAGTCGATCGCGGCGGCGAGGAAGTGATTGGGGTTCATCAGCCCGGCGTCCGGGGTCACGATGCCGTGCCGGTCAGCGTCGGTGTCGTTGCCGGTCGCGACCGCGAAATCAGACCGGCGCCCGATCAGCGACGCCATCGCGCTCGGCGACGAGCAGTCCATCCGAATCCGGCCGTCCCAGTCCAGCGTCATGAACCGGAACGTCTTGTCGACCACCGGGTTCACCACGGTCAGCTCGAGCTCGTACCGCTCGGCGATCTCGCCCCAGTAGGCGACGCTCGCACCGCCGAGCGGGTCAGCGCCGATCCGTACCCTGGCGGCCCGGATCGCCGCCATGTCGATGACGAACGGGAGTGCGGCGACGTACTCGCCGAGGAAGTCGAACCGTCCCGCCGCCGCGCGCGCTCGCGCGAGCGGGATCCGGCGCACGTCCCGCAGGCCGTCGGCCAGCAGCGCGTTCGCCCGCTTCTGGATTGCAGCGGTGATCTGCGCCCCCGCCGGGCCGCCATCGGGCGGGTTGTACTTGAAGCCGCCGTCCTCCGGCGGGTTGTGCGACGGCGTAACGACGATCCCGTCGGCGAGACCGGCGCTGCGGCCCTCGTTGTGGACCAGGATCGCGCGGGACAGCGCCGGCGTCGGCGTGTAGCCATCCCGGCTGTCGATCAGGATCTCTGCGCCGTTCGCCGCCAGGACTTCGAGCGCCGTGTCCATGGCAGGCTCTGACAGCGCGTGCGTGTCGCGGCCCATGAAGACCGGACCGGTGATCCCGGCGGCAGCACGGTGCTCGCAGATCGCCTGCGTCGTCGCCGCGATGTGATCCTCGTTGAACGACAGCCGCAGTGAGCTGCCCCGGTGCCCCGACGTGCCGAAGGTGACCTGCTGCGACGGCTCGCCGGGATCCGGGTGCTCGGTGTAGTACGCGGTCACCAGCGTGCCGACGTCGACCAGGTCCGCCTCGGTCGCCGGCTGACCGGCCCTGTCGTTCATTGAACCGCGGCCTTCTCCTGCACCGGCATGACATCCGGCAGTTCCAGCGCCCGGGGGGAGAGCTCGTAACCCGCCCGCCGCGCCAGTTCCGCGTAGACCGCCGCGCAGTCTGCCTGCACGATCGGCTCCAGCTCCGCATACCGGTCCCCCGCGGATCCGCTAGCTCCTGCGGCTCCCCCGGCTCGCGGCGCTTCCCGGTAGTCGAAGTAGTACTTCAGCTTTGCCTCGGTGCCAGACGCCCGGACCACGATCCGGTAGTGCTCGCTGATCAGCTCCAGCACGTCCCGAGATGCCCGCTCCCCCTCGGTGAGCTGCTGAGTGAGCGGCCCGTCAGTGCCGTCGACCAGGAAGTCGTGCCGCACGAGCACCGGCTCGCTGCCCAGGTTGGCCAGCGGCTGCGAGCGCAGCGATCGCATCACGGACTTGATCTTTTCCGCGCCGTCAGCGCCGAGCAGCACCAGCGATCGGCCGATCTCGGTGTGCACGCCGACAGCCGCGAAGACGTCCACGAGGTAGTCCCAGAGCGTCCGGCCCGACGCGCGCATCACCGCGTGCAGGTGCGCGACGATGTAGCCGCCGGAGGCCGCGTCCTTGTCCCGCAGGTCAGTGGTCGTGAGGTAACCGTGGCTTTCCTCCGAGGCCAGCACGAGGTCGGCGGTCCCCGACTCCTCGGCCATCGAGTCCAGCAGCTGCCCGATGAACTTGAACCCGATCATGAGGTCGTCGGTCACCTCGACGCCGGATCCGAGCCCGGCAATGGCGCGTAGCACCCGGGACGTCGCCACCGTCGTGATCAGCGGCCCGGCCAGTTGCGGCCCATCGGGGTCGGCGACCAGGAAGTAGGCGATCAGCGCGCCGATCTGGTTGCCAGTCAGGTGCCGCCACGTCCCGTCGGCGAGCCGCACCTCGACGCCCAGGCGATCCGCGTCGGGGTCGGTGGACAGCACCAGCTCGGCGTCGACCGATGCAGCGAATTCGATCGCCGGGTCAGTCACGCCGGGGATCTCCGGGTTCGGCGATCGGAGCGGGATCGACGCGAACGAGCCGTCCGGGTACTGGTCGGCCGGCACGTGCACCTGATACCCGGCCTCGGTCAGGGTCTCGCCCACGTTGGCCAGCCCGGTCCCGCACAGCGGCGTGTACACGACCGGAATGCCCGCCCGGACTGCCTCAGACGACCTGCAGATCACTCCGGACCTGTCGACGTACATGCTGATGTAGGCGCGGTGCACCTCGGCGGGGATTTCGGCAGCCGCGCCCGTGTAGCGGGCCACTAGCCGTTCGATGTCCGGATCGAGCTCGACCTGCTCGACCGACCGCGACAGGGTCGCGTCGTCAGGCGGGCAGTACTGGCCGCCCGTCGGGGTGTAGACCTTGAAGCCGTTGTCGTCCGGGTGGTTGTGCGACGCCGACACGTTCAGCCCGCCGGCCGCCCGCAGCTCCCGGATCGCGAACGACAGCTCCGGCGTGGGCATGTAGGCGTCGTGGTCCTTGGGGGCCGTCAGGTACGTCTCGAAGCCGTACACGGCGTAGATCTCGCAGGCCAGCAGCGCCAGGCTGCGCGAACTA
>DASXKI010000204.1:0-9306 GCA_036496945.1 Streptosporangiaceae bacterium
AAGACGATGCTGGCGATGGGCGTGCACGGCATGACGGTCATCTGCGCTGTCACGGCGCAGAATTCTGTGGGTGTCCAGGGCTACTGGGAGCTGCCGGCTGAGGCAGTCCGGGCCCAGCTCGACTCGGTGCTCGGCGACATCGGCACGCAGGCGGTCAAGACGGGCATGCTGGCCTCGCCCGTGCTGGTCGGGACTGTGTGCGACGCGCTGGCCGAGGTCGCCGCGCCCGTGGTGGTCGACCCGGTCGCCGTGTCGAAGCACGGGGACAGCCTGCTGTCAGCGGGGACGCTGGAGGCGGTCAGGGAGCGGCTGCTGCCGCTGGCGACCGTGGTGACGCCCAACCTGCTCGAGGCCGAGCTGCTCACCGGGATCACGATCACCGACGAGAAGCAGATGCTGGCGGCAGCGTCGATGATCAACGTGATGGGGCCGCAGTGGGTCCTGGTGAAGGGCGGTCACCTGCCGGGCAACCCGGTCGACTTGCTCTTCGACGGGGATCGGGTGATCCGCTTCCCCGGCGACCGGATCGACAGCGTTCATACGCACGGGACTGGCTGCACGCTCGCCTCGGCCATCGCCGCCAGGCTGGCGCTCGGAGACGACGTGCCCAGCGCGGTCAAGGCCGCCAAGGCGTACGTGACCGGCGCGATCGCGGCCGGCTTCCCGCTCGGTGCCGGCATTGGGCCAGTCGACCACGGCTGGCGCCTGCGCGCCGGAGTGGGCAGCGACTGCTAGCGGGTGACCTTGCCTGCCTTGATGCAGGAGGTGCAGACGTTCAGCCGCCGCGGCGTCTTGCCGACCATCGCGCGCACGCGCTGAATGTTCGGGTTCCAGCGGCGCGGGGTGCGGCGGTGCGAGTGCGACACGTTATTGCCGAAACCCGGCCCCTTGCCGCACACATCGCAGACGGAAGCCACGGGATCGCTCCAGGTTGGGAAGATGATCAGACAGGTCGCTGGCAGGCCACGGGTCCTTGGGAACCACGAGCACGCCAGTCGTCGAAGGATATCTGACGAACCGGGTTTCACGCGAGCCGGGCACCGCGACCGGGCTCGAGCCGGCCTGCAGCCAGGCTCGGTCGCGGCCGTGACCGCCTGGCTTGTTCGCCTGACGGGCCAGCCCGCTGACGGTAACGCGGCTTATCCTGGCGGGGTGATGACGGTGGCCACAACCTCGGGATGTCGACGTGGCGGTCCTGGCTGACCCGCTTCGGCTGGTCGTGGGGGACAAGGCCGCCAAGCGGCTTGCCTCCGCCCTGGACCTGCATACCGAGGGGGACCTGCTCAGCTACTACCCGCGACGGTACGACAAGCGCGGCGAGCTGACAGACCTGGCCAGCCTGCGCGAGGGCGAGTACGTCACAGTCCAGGCTGAGGTCGCCGCTGTCTCGGTGCGCAAGATGCACAACCGGGCGGGGTCGATCTTCGAGGCGGTCGTGACCGACGGGCGCGGCCGCCTGACGCTGACGTTCTTCGGCCGTGGCCGGCAGACCTGGCGCGAGGCCGAGCTCAGCCCCGGCGTCCGCGGGCTGTTCTCCGGCCAGGTCTCCAGCTTCCGGGGCAAGCGGCAGCTGACGCACCCGGAGTACGAGGTGCTCGGCGCGGGCAGCGCCGGGGCGCGGGCAGCCGAGTTCGCGGCCGAGCTGATCCCGGTCTACCGGGCCAGCGCTCAGATGCAGTCCTGGAAGATCGCGGACTCGGTGCGGATCGCGCTGGACGTGCTGGATGTGCCCGACGACCCGCTGCCGGCCGAGCTGCGCAGCCGGCACGGCCTGTGCGGCTACGCCGACGCACTGCGGGGCATTCACCGGCCCGTCGACGAGGCCGACGTCTACCGGTCCAGGCTGCGGCTCAAGTGGGACGAGGCGCTCGCACTCCAGGTGCTGCTGGCCCAGCGCAGGCTGGCCGCCGCTAGCTACAGCGCCATCCCGCGGCCGCCGGTCGCTGGCGGTCTGCTGGCCGAGTTCGACGCGGCGCTGCCGTTCGAGCTGACGGTGGGGCAGCAGCTGGCCGGCGCCACGATCGCCGACGACCTGGCCCGTGACCATCCCATGCACCGGCTGCTACAAGGCGAAGTCGGCTCGGGCAAGACCGTGATCGCGCTGCGCGCCATGCTCCAGGTGGTAGACGCCGCCGGGCAGGCAGTGCTGCTGGCGCCGACGGAGGTGCTCGCGCAGCAGCACTTTCGCTCGATCTCAAGCTTGCTCGGCCCGCTCGGCATGGCTGGCCAGCTCGGCGGTGCCGAGCACGCCACCAGGCTGACGCTGCTGACGGGATCCCTGGGCGCGGCGGCGCGTCGCAAGGCGCTGCTCGAGGCTGCCTCTGGCGGAGCCGGGATCGTCATCGGGACGCACGCGCTGCTGGAGGACCGGGTCCAGTTCGCCGACCTCGGCCTGGTCGTCATCGACGAACAGCACAGGTTCGGCGTCGAGCAGCGGGACGCGCTGCGGGACAAGGCGGGCGACGGCCGGCCGCACATGCTGGTGATGACCGCCACGCCCATCCCGCGGACGGTGGCCATGACGGTCTTCGGTGACCTGGACGTGTCCACCCTGACCGAGCTGCCGGCCGGCCGGTCGCCGATCGCGACGCACGTCGTCCCGGTGGCCGAGCGGCCGCACTACCTGGCCAGGACCTGGGAGCGGATCAGGGAGGAGGTCGCCGCCGGCCGCCAGGCGTACGTCGTGTGCCCGCGGATCGGTGGTGACGGGCCGCCCGACTCCGAGGATGCCAGCGCGGCCCGCCCCGATGACGAGGACGAGTCAGGGCCTGCGCGGCCGCCGATCGCCGTGCTCGACCTGGCGGCCGAGCTAGCTGCCGGGCCGCTGGCCGGCCTGCGGCTCGCGATCTTGCATGGCAGGCTGCCGGCGGAGGAGAAGGAGAAGGTGATGCTCGCCTTCGCCGACGGGCTGGTGGACGTCCTGGTCACCACCACCGTGATCGAGGTCGGCGTGGACGTGCCGAACGCCGTGGTCATGGTGATCATGGACGCGGAGAGGTTCGGCGTCTCCCAGCTACACCAGCTGCGCGGCCGGGTCGGCCGTGGCATAAATCCTGGCCTCTGCCTGCTGGTGACCGAGACTCCGCCAGCCGCGCCAGCCAGGGAGCGGCTGGAGGCGGTGGCCAGCACGCTGGACGGGTTCGCGCTGTCCAGGATCGACCTGGTCCAGCGCCGCGAGGGCGACGTGCTCGGCACTGCCCAGGCCGGTCGCAAGTCCAGCCTGCGGCTGCTGCGCCTGCTGACAGACGAGGACCTGATCGCAGCGGCGCGCGAGGAGGCAACGGCCCTCGTCGCCGCTGATCCGGCGCTTGCTGACGCACCCGGTCTGGCCGCGGCCGTGCGGGCGCTTGTCGAGGTGGAACGGACCACGTTCCTGGAAAAGGCGTGACGAGGGTCATCGCGGGCGCCGCCGGCGGGCGCCGCCTGGCGACCTCCGCCGGCCGCACCACCAGGCCGACCAGCGACCGGACCAGGGAGGGCCTGTTCGCGACGGTCGAAGCGATCTGCGGCGGCCTGCGCGGCGCCGCGGTCCTCGATCTGTACGCCGGATCGGGCGCGGTCGGGCTCGAGGCGCTGTCGCGTGGCGCCGCTGACCTGGTGCTCGTCGAGTCCGACGGGCGGGCCGCGCAGGTGATCCGGCAGAACATCGCCGCCGTCGGCCTGCCGGGCGCACGGCTGGTCACCGACCGGGTCGAGCGCGTGCTCGGCCGTGGCCCAGACGGCTCACCGCGCGACTTCGTGTTCGCCGATCCGCCGTACGCGGTCAGGGACGACGAGCTTGGCCGGGTCCTGGTGGCGCTGCTGGACCGGGGCTGGCTCGCGCCTGGCGCGCTGGTCGCGCTCGAGCGGTCGACGCGGTCCGGAGCGCCGACCTGGCCGCATGGTTACGAATTTGACCGATCCCGCAGATACGGTGAAGCGACGCTCTGGTACGGTCTCGCCGCAGGTGCACAACCTGCTGCGATACCCCGACGGGAGAGTGAACCCGATTGCGGCGCGTAGTCTGCCCAGGCTCATTTGACCCTGTGACAAACGGACATCTCGACATCATTTCTCGCGCTGCGCAGCTCTACGACGAGGTCGTCGTGGCCGTGGTGCGCAACCCCAACAAGACCTCCCTGTTCACCGCCGCGGAGCGGGTCGAGCTGATCCGCGAGGCGACCAAGAGGCACGACAACGTCCGGGTCGAGAGGTTCGAGGGCCTGATCGTCGACTTCTGCCGGGACCACGACATCTCCGCCATCGTCAAGGGCCTGCGTGCCGTCACCGACTTTGACTACGAGATGCAGATGGCGCAGATGAACTACAGCCAGGCGGGCGTCGAGACGCTGTTCATGACCACGAACCCGCTCTACGCGTTCTTGTCCTCGAGCCTGGTCAAGGAGTTCGCCAAGTTCGGCGGGGACGTGAGCGGCCTGGTCCCGCCGACGGTGCTCGACCTGCTGACTAGCCGGCTGAACGAGGCTTGACAACCGGCAGCGGCGGGCTAGGACGCCCGCCCAGTGCTGGCCTGAGTACGCAGGATCGCGCGGGCAAGTTGGGATTGCCGGGGCAGGGCCGGTAGGCTGGTTGGACACCTTGCCACTACTCCTGTCTGCTATGCCGCGAAGCTGACCCGACTGCCATGCCACATTCTTCGACCAGGCGCCCCAAGGGGCTTGATCCCCGCAACCCGTTGGTCTTCGATACCAGGGACCTCGGGCCGGGATCAGCGCGTACGCTCACACGTACGGCCCCAGCTCCTGATCACATATGCGTCGAGCTAGCCAGGGTTCCCAGGGGAGCCGAGCTTGAGCTCGACGTCCAGCTCGAGGGAGTGGCTGAGGGAGTGCTGGTGACCGCGACCGTGAGCGGACCGCTGGTAGGCGAGTGCGCGCGGTGCCTGGAGCCATTCACCTCGGTTGTGAAGGTGCGCTTCCAGGAGCTCTTCGCATTGGCCGGAGGCACGGATCTGGCTGACGGCCTGGACGAGGAGGACAGTTACCAGCTCGACGCGAGCGGCATGCTGGACCTCGAGCCAGCACTGCGCGACGCTATCGTGCTTGAGCTGCCGCTCTCGCCGCTGTGTGAGGACGGCTGCCAGGGCCTGTGCGTAGAGTGCGGGGTTCGGCTGGCCGACGCGGAGCCTGGCCACGGGCATGAGGAGCGCGGCACGATGTGGGCGGCGCTGAAGGACTTTCAGTCGGAGCGGCCCAATGCCGCGCCGGGACAGGCAAAGGAGCACTGAGGTGGCACTACCAAAGCGCAAGATGTCGCGCAGCAATACCAGGTCGCGGCGCGCGCAGTGGAAGGCGACGGCGCCGCAGCTTATGGCCTGCCCTAACTGCCGCAACCCAAAGCTTCCGCACACAGCCTGCCCGACGTGCGGCGTATACAACCGGCGCCAGGTCATCACGCCCTCCTGATCATGCCTTGAGGCGCAGATGCGAGTGCATGAGGCGCTGCGGGAAGGGGCGGGTTGGTGACTGACTCACCTGCGGACAGGCTGGCCGGGACTGCTGATCGGCCAGCCGGGACTGCTGTCCGGCCAGCCGGACAGAACGAGGGTCTCCTGGAGGCGCTCGGCGTACCCGTTGGGGCGGAGTTGCTGGAGCGTGCGCTGATGCACCGCTCCTTCGCGTATGAGAACGGCGGGCTCCCGACCAACGAGCGGCTTGAGTTCCTGGGTGATTCGGTCCTCGGCGTCATCGTGACCGACACGCTCTTCCGTTCTTACCCGGACCTGCCCGAAGGTCAGCTCGCGAAGCTACGAGCCGCTGTGGTGAACATGCGCGCGCTCGCTGGCGTCGCCCGCGGGCTCGATCTTGGCTCCTACGTCCGGCTCGGCAAGGGCGAGGAAGGCACCGGCGGCCGGGACAAGTCGTCGATCCTCGCTGACACGCTCGAGGCCGTGATCGGCGCGGTCTACCTCGATCAGGGCCTGGCGGCCGCAGACGGCCTGGTGCACCGGCTGTTCGACGCGGTCATTGCCAGGTCCGCCAGGCTCGGCGCGGGCCTGGACTGGAAGACCTCGCTCCAGGAACTGACTGCTGCTGAGGTTCTTGGCGTGCCCGAGTACCACGTCGAGGAGAGCGGGCCCGACCACCAGAAGTCGTTCCGCGCGTTTGTCCGGATCGGGGCTCGGACCTTCGGCGAGGGCGAGGGCCGGTCCAAAAAGGAAGCCGAGCAGCAGGCCGCTGAGGCCGCCTGGAACGCCATCAGCGAGGGTCTAGGCGGCACCGCTGATGGGCCGGCGTCTGGTGAGCCTGGCGCCGGTCAGCCTGGCGCCGGTCAGCCCGGCGCGGGTCAGTCTGCCGCCACCCAGACCGCCGCTGGTCAGTCGGGCGCCGGTCAGTCCGGTACTGCCCAGCCGGCCGCTCGCCGCCCTGCTACCGGCGGCGACGCCGCGGCCGCGAACGGCGCCGCTAACCGGGGTTAGTCCGTGCCTGAGCTACCCGAGGTCGAGATCGTCCGGCGGGGCCTCGAGAAGTTCGTGGTCGGTCGGCGCATCCAGGCCGTCGAGGTCCTGCATCCGCGCGCGATACGCCGGCACGAGGCCGGGCCGGCGGACTTCATTGCCCGGCTGACCGGCCGGACCTTCGACGGGGCCAGACGGCGCGGCAAGTACCTGTGGCTGCCGGTCGGCGAGGACGCCCTGCTGGCTCATCTGGGCATGAGCGGTCAATTGCTCGTCGTGCCCGCGGACGAAGCGCTCTCACCGCACGTCCGGGTCCGCTTCACGTTCGACGACGGCGGCCCCGACCTGCGCTTCACCGACCAGCGCACGTTCGGCCACCTGCTCGTCTCGGCGGACGGCGCGCAATTGCCGTCCGTTATCGCCCACATCGCGCCGGACCCACTCGAGGACGCCTTCGACATGGCCTGGCTTATCGCCCGGATGCGCACCAGGCGAACGGGCATCAAGCGGGCCCTGCTAGATCAGTCCCTGGTCAGCGGCATCGGCAACATTTATGCCGACGAGGCGCTGTGGCGGGTCAAGCTGCACTATGCCCGTGGTGCGGACCGGCTGCGGGCAGGTCAGGTGGCCGGGCTCATGGAGGCTGTCGTCGAAGTCTTTACCGAGGCTCTCAAGGACGGCGGCACCAGCTTCGACAGCCTGTACGTCAACGTCAACGGCGAGAGCGGCTACTTTGACCGGTCGCTGAACGTCTACGGGCGCGCGGGTGAGCCATGCCCCCGCTGCGGGACCCTGATCCGGCGTGACCGGTTCATGAACCGGTCGTCCTATTACTGCCCGCACTGCCAGCCTCGACCCCGCAACGGCCGGTGGTGAGGTGCCGACGAAGGTGCGCATGACGGCGTGGGTGAGCGGGCGCGTGCAGGGTGTCGGGTTCCGCTGGTGGGTGCGGGCGACTGCGCTGGAGCTCGGTCTGGCCGGATTCGCCGAGAACCTGGCGGACGGGCGGGTCAAGGTTGTGGCCGAAGGCGACGAGGACCGGCTCCGTGAGTTGCTCGCCCGGCTGGATGACGACGACGGCGGATCGCACATATTGGTTCGGCCTGGCCGGGTGACGGGCGTCGCGCACCGCTGGGCGGACGCGACTGGCAGCATGCCCGGCTTTACAGAGCGGTGATCGGCCGACGGGTGCTCACGGCCCCCCTTGAGCGACCTGAGCGCCGATCCGGCGCGAGGATGTCGCGGCGGCCGGCTGGTTAGCCGTGGGCGCAATTAGGATCAAACGGCGTATTCGCGGCACTAGTTCGCCGTTCTTGGCGCGCTTGGGATGGCGCCGGCGACGCCGACGGAGGCCAAGTCCATGATCTCGAAAGATCCGGCGCCTTCCAGCCGCCGGATCCTTCGCGTTGACGGTCGAAGCCCGACTTGCCGCTTTTGGGCGCACATTGGCTGCTCCTACTGGCGCCACCCTTCGGCTACGGACCGTCTCTTGATCCGGCCGCGGTCGGTCCGAGGGGCCGACTACTGCGAGTAGCCGTTTTGCCACAATCAGCTGGAAATCGTGCGCCTAGGCGCGCCGGGCAGCGACGCACGCGATAGCGACGCATAGGCACAACGGCGGCTAGGCCAGCCAGTCCCGGCACATATCCGCTGATCGGAAGTGACTCGGCTTTTTGCCTCTGACGGGCCTGTGACCTGCATGATCGCCAAACTTGACCGATTACCCTTGACGGTGGGACCATAGAAGTGTTAACAAGCGCGCAGCCATGTCCGGCGTCTGCGTGCACGCCCACTCTGGTCACTCAGTGTGGAGGACCTTACACAATGGCAAAGGCTCTACTCGGCCACGTCGGCGGGCCGGATCCCCGCATGGTCTCAGAGATGCGCCGCTTGCAGCAACGAGTACGCGATCTGGAGGCTGAGCTTGCTCGGCTCCAGGACGAGAACGATGTGCTAGTCGCTTCGGTCGGCCATGACCTGCTAATTCCGGTTCGCGAGCCTGCGCTCACCTAGAGCGCCGGGGCCACAACAAACCGTACGGTGAGGGACGCTGTTAGCGTCCCTCTTCGGTTTTTTTGGCCAGGAACGCCAGCGCGGCCGGGAGATTCCGCGCCCAGAACGCGTCGTCGTGGCAGCCTTGCATGATCCCGCCGGGTGGCTCATGCCCGGTGAGGGCGCCCAGGCGGGCGCGCATCCGGGCCGCTTCGGCCTCGAAGGGATCGTCGACGCCACAGCCAATCCACGTCGGCACGGTCCGCATGGCCGCGGCGTTCGCCAGCACGTCGTGGCGGGCGAAGTCGGCCGGACCATCAAACGACGTCCGGTTCGCTGCGATCGCGGCGGCATAGCTGGGGAAGATCGCCGGCGATAGCGCGGCGACAGCCGCGACAGCGGGTCCCCGGCCTGCCAGTTCCTCGGCCATCAGCAGGGCGCCATAGCCGCCCATCGACTCGCCCACGATCGCGATCCGGGCGGTGCGCAGCCCTGCCGCCGCTAGCCGCGGTAGGACCTCGTGGATGATCATGCCGACCGGATCGTCGCCATCCGCGCGCTTGTGCCAGTAGGTGTCGCCGCCGTCCACCGCCACCGCGGCGAGCCCGGTGATCCTGGCGGCTGTCATCGCGGGGCTGAGCTGGCTCGCGAAGTGTCTGGCATCAGCGTCGGCGCCGTGCAGTCCCACCACGACGCCAAGGCCGCTGGCGGAGACACCAGCGGGGATCAGGGTCACCATCGTGACGGCACGGTGCCGGTAGGCAGAGGAGAACGTCAGGTCGCGCCGCACTGGCAGTGCGCCACGTGGGAGCGGCGGCGGCGACCCGCAGGCTCCGTCCAGCCGCGCCAGCGTGTACTTGCCCGGCAGCGTGCCGGCCTGCACCAGTTCGTAGGCACCCGCGGCGCCGCCGATGGCA